>NZ_JACHEX010000003.1 GCF_014201655.1 Thermosipho japonicus | reverse complement strand
ACTCAAAAGATATCAGAAATATTAACAACGATAAAAGATCAAGCAATTAATGTAGCAAAATACACAGAAGAAGTAAATCAACAGATAGGAACATCAGTAGAATCAGCAGAAAAAGTAACAAATTCAATAAAAACATTACTTGAAAAAATAGAAAACATTTCAGTAATGACAAATGATTTGGCCGCAACAAGTGAAGAGCAAAGTGGAGCATCAGAAGAAGTAAGTGCAGCGATAGATAGAGTAACAAGAACAATACAAGACGTAGAAGATGAAATAAAGAAAATGGCTCTTGATGTAGAAGAACAAGCAAGACAAGCTGTAGAAGTAAAAACTTACTCTGATGACTTAAATGTCGCTGTATCTTCTTTGAATGAATATCTCTCTAAGTTTAAAATATAATTTAATTTCCCCCTCTTAGTTAAGAGGGGGAATTTTTTTATCAAATATTTCGTTAACTATATATTGACAAAAAATTAATTGTTAGTTATAATGTGATACAAGAGGTGAAAAAGATGAAAAATTGTAGATTAATCAAAAATAATTTCAAAAAAACAACTCTAAATAACAATAGTTTTGCATGGTGGTGGATAAGCGGCAATTGTCCGCCACCTCTGTCGTGGTAAAAATTTACCAAAAAGGACAATTGCCGGGCATTTTAATGTGCCCGGCTTTTTTTTTACAAAAAAACTAAAGGGGGTATTATTATGAGAGAATTTGTAAATTTAAAATTTGAGGAGATGCCTAAAGTTTGGTACAACGTTTTATCAGATTTACCTTTCAAATTAGATCCACCACTTGATCCAGAAACAAATAATCCTATGTCTCCTGAAAAGCTTTTAAAAGTATTTCCTGCACCACTTCTTGAACAAGAAGTAAACGATGTTGACAGATTTATCGAAATTCCACAAGAAATATTAAGAGAATACGCAGTATATAGACCTACTCCACTTATAAGGGCAAATTTTTTAGAAGAATACCTCCAAACACCAGCAAAGATATACTACAAATATGAAGGTCAAAGTCCAACTGGAAGTCATAAGACAAATACCGCACTTGCACAAGCATATTACAACAAAATCTCTGGTGTAAAAAAACTTTATACAGAAACAGGTGCAGGTCAATGGGGAAGTGCTTTATCATACGCTGGTTTAAAATTTGGAATAGATGTAAATATCTATATGGTTCGCGTTAGCTTCAACCAAAAACCAGCACGAAAAAGTATTATGAATCTTTTTAATGGAAAAGTAACTCCATCTCCTAGTAAAAACACAAAATCTGGAAGAAAATACGAAGAAAATCATCCTGGAAGCCTTGGAATTGCAATAAGTGAGGCAATGGAAGAAGTTCTACAAAGCAATGATTCAAAATATGCACTTGGAAGTGTCCTAAATCACGTACTTTTACATCAGACAATTATTGGATTAGAGATTAAAAAACAACTCGAGAAATTGAATATTCAACCAGATGTAATAATAGGATGCCATGGTGGAGGCTCAAACTTTGGTGGAACAATACTTCCATTTATTCCAGATAAATTGTCTGGAAAAAATATTAGATTCATTGCTTGTGAACCTGAAAGTTGCCCTACATTAACAAAAGGAGAATATAGATATGATTTTGGAGATACAGCAGGGTTTACGCCACTTTTGAAAATGTATACATTAGGTAAAGATTTTGTCCCACCTTCTATACATGCAGGTGGTTTAAGATATCATGGAGCAGCTCCAATAATTTCTGCACTTTTAAATCATAATCTAATAGAGGCAAAAGCATTTTCACAGGAAGAAACATTTAAAGCAGCAAGATTATTTTCAAAACTTGAAGGCATTATTCCTGCTCCAGAATCTTCACATGCAATAGCCGGTGCAATAAAAGAAGCATTAAATGCAAAAAAAGAAAATAAAGAAAAAATAATTGTATTCACACTTTCTGGTCATGGGTTATTTGATTTAAATGCCTATATATAACATTTTCAAAAAAATTTTTAGATTTCAATTATATTAAATTTATTTTAACTTATACAATATTTGTTGTTTTTAATTTTAAAAAATGTAAAATAATTACAGAAATAGAAAAAAGTTAATATTAATAAAATTAACCCCTCCAAAGGAGGGGTTAAAATAAGGAAAATATCTAAACTAGAAAATAATGGCACTATTTATAAAAATAAAATAAAAAACTAAATTTAAATTCAAATAAACCTTTCAAAATTTTGTTAAAAAAAGCACTAATATAATTCTTTCATATCAAGAAAACATCAAAAAATAGGGGGTATTCAAATGATCGGAAGTTCTACAAGAAAAGTGTTAAAAGATTTTGCTAAAAGATACAGAAAGTACCAGTTATTTCTGTTTTTAATAACTATTCCACTCGTCCTGTTGAGTGCATTCAGACCTTTCCTACTTCAAAGGTTAATCGATAACCTTGTTGAAACAAAAAACCCAACTATAGTTTTCAAATTTGGTATTTTACTTGTTTTAGTAATGATAATTGAAAGATTTACAACATACATTGCAAATTTAATCCATACCGTATCTTCAAGCAAGGCTATTTCTAGAGAATCATCAAGAATTATTTCACATACTTTAAACTTAGATTATGCAACACTAAAAAATTATAACTCAGGAGATATAGTTTCAAGGGCCACATCCGATATTTATGAACTTGCACCCTCTATGGTTAACTTTATTCCTACAGTTGTATTTAATATTATCCATTTCCTGGTAATTTCATCAATCTTGGTATGGCTAAATATTAAATTATCAATTATAGCATTTTGTTCCTTGCCAATATATTATTTGCTTTTAAAAACTTTTGAAACAGGATTAAATTCACGTTCAAGAAATGAGAGAGAAAAATATAGCGAAAAAATGAACTTCCTTCAAGAAATTTTAAATGGAATAATTACTTTAAAAAGCTTTTTTGCTCACAAAAAATTTGCAAAAATATATGAAGAAAAAGCTGAAATTTGGGCTGATAGTAGGATAAAAAGTTATTCAATGTACATACTCATACAAAACTTTATAGCTTTCATAACATATACAACACCTGTTATAGTCCTTGCTATTGGTGCTTTAGATGTAGCAAACGGAAGAATAAGCCTTGGAACGTTAATAGCATTTTATTCCTACATGCAACTAATATACGAACCAATACAAATAATAAACTCTGAAATCATTGAAATTCAAAAACTTGAACCTTATGCAGAAAGATATATTAAATTCTTATCTGAAAAGGTTGAAGAAGAAAGAGGAAGCAAAACAATCGAAAAACCAAGTATTGCAGTTGAAACGTTAAGCTTTGGATATGACAAAAACTTACTTGAAGATATAAGCTTTAAGATAGATGAAAATGAAACAATTGCAATTGTTGGAAGAAATGGAAGTGGTAAGAGTACTTTAATGAAAATACTCATTAAACTGCTTAAAAACAAATCAGGAAAAATATATATTGGTGATAAAAATCTTGAAGACATTAAATTAGAAGATTTAAGAAAAAAAGTAATTTATACATCAAATAAAGATGTTATTTTTTCTGGGACTTTAAAAGAAAATATAACTCTTTTTGAAGATATTCCAGAAGAAAATATCAAACAAGCTATAAAACTAGCGAAAATTGACTTTAAAAATCTAAATGATCCAGTAAGTGAAAACACACTTTCGGAAGGACAAAAAATGAGAATAATACTAGCTAGAGCACTTGCAAGAAAACCTAAAATCCTAATTTTAGATGAAACTCTTTCCGGAATAGATACTGAAATTGAAAAGGAAATAATAAAAAATATCAAAGAACAAAATATTACAACAATAATTATTTCACACAGACTTTCTAGTATCACACCTTGTAATAAAGTATTATTTATAGACAACGGAAAAGTCAAAATGGACACCCATGAAAACCTTTTAAAGCAAAATAAATCATACTCAGAAATTTTAAAATCTCAGTTCATTTCAGCTTAGCTCTGGAAAATCCAGAGCTTTTTTTATTTATTCCTTTAGTCTCCATCCATTTAATGTTTTAGGACAAATAACAAAAATAAAGTATTTTTACACTATTGTATAAATAGATAATTACATTCAGCCACATAAATCCATATATAGGACTATTTGTTTTTACGATATAGAAACAATAAACTTAACATATGTTATAATAATAACAACAATTAATAATAATAACAAATGACCAATTTGGAGGAAAAAAGATAATGAGAAATCCAAAGAGTCTTGAAAAATATATAATACATAGTTTTTTTTTAATTACAACTTCCTTTATTCTTGTATTATCATTGTTTTCTATAGATTACTTTCATAATAAGAATTTCATCAAAATAAATAAAAAAATTTTTAATTATTTGACTATTGTTGATAAAGTAATTTCCAAAGAGTCTAATTTTGAAAGTCTGATAGAACCAATGAAAAACTTAAACTATGACTTTAAAAGTTATCTCCAAGCAATTGAAGATTACAATAATAAAAAGCATGGAAAAGAAAAACTCATGGCTCACGTTAAAGATTTCAAATCATTTCTAGAAAAAACTAGAGAAGAATATGAAACAAAGCATATAAAAGAATTCTTTAAAATTACACTACTTTTGATATTTTTCGGAATAATAACTCTTATTCTCATATGGACAAGAATGATAACACTAAAAAAATATAACAGCAAACTTTTAAAAATTTTTCAAAAAGTTTCTGAAAATATCAATATTTCAACTATCAACATTCCAAAAATAGATTTTAAAGAAGAATATCAAATTTCAGACACTTTAAGAAAAATTAACCTTGTTCAAGAGATATATAATAATATTAACCAATTGCCACTAAGTTCAACAATAGAAGATTTCGTATTTAATATGGGAAAATATTTATGTGATCTATTTAACTCTGACAGATTTTCAGTTGCACTAATAGACTGGGAAAATCAAAAAATCGTAGCTGAAGTTGCTTATTTAAAAAATAAAAATATAGAGCTACATTTAAAGCCAGGGTTTAGCAAAAAATTTAATGAAACATCGCTTGGAAAAATGATAAATGAAAATATTAATTCTAAAATAATTAATGATCTTCCTAAGTATTTTGAAGAAACACATTCGCCAAGTATAGAATTAATATTGAAGGAAGGATTTATGTCAAACCTTACTGTTATGCTTTCCATGAATAACAAACCATTTGGTTTTATCTTCCTTGCTTCCAAAAATAAAAATAATTTCACTGAGCACGATGAAAAACTTCTTTTATCTATTTCAAACATTCTTTCCTACAGATTTTATTATTCTATAGTTACACAAAACTTACTCTCGAATTTTGGTTTAGGTTTGGTAAATCTTGTAGAATTCAAAGATAACGAAACTGGGAATCATGTAAAAAGAGTAGCACTCTATTCAAAAATAATAGCAGAAAAATTGAATTTGCATCCACAAATTGTTAGAGAAATCTACCAATTTGCACCACTTCACGATATTGGAAAAGTAGGAATTCCAGATTCGATCTTACTAAAACCGGGAAAATTAACTGACAGTGAAAGACAAATAATAGAAAAACATGTCGAAATTGGTGTGAAAGTAATTTCAAAATTTATTGAAAACTCTAAAAATTTGATAGAAACAAGCAGTGCACAAGTAATGTTAAATATAATTTCTGATCACCATGAAAAGTATGATGGAACTGGTTATCCAAAAGGCAAAAAAGGCGATGAAATTAGCATCGAAGGAAGAATAGTTGCTTTAGCAGATGTTTTTGATGCATTAACATCGAAAAGACCATATAAAGAACCGTTAGATTTTAATATAGTATTAGAAATAATTAAAAAGGAAAAAGAAAAACACTTTGATCCAGAAGTAGTTAATGCATTTTTAAGTGAAATTGACAAAGTACGTAAAGTATACGAAAAATTAAAGGATTAACTAACTACACTAAAAACCCTGGCCAAAGTAAAAAATAGGTTAAATTAGGATATAAAAAAGGGCTACACCTGCAAAATTATTTTTGTACCAAACATTACCAACAAGGAAAAGAATTTATGGAAAGAGAAATAAATAGGTTGATATATAGCAAAAGATGGGAAATAGAATAGTATATAGAAAGGCTGAAGCAGAGGATAAAGATGAGAGGAATGAATGAAAGGACACTAAAGGCACAGATTACATATATGTTACTAGGACAGCAGTTAACAATGTTAATAGACGCGCTCTCAGCACATCCTAAAATGATTAGATTGATTGACAAATAATTTTTACTTTGGCCAGGGTGAATCATTATAAAACAATGATTTCTTTTTGAAACATCAATACAAAAAATTAATTAATGTTAACCATATATTATTAAGAAGCAATATGTTTTTACAATCTTTATTTTTCCTTACAGGAACCCTCACAATAATTTGGCATTAAATGCACAATTTTATTACACACATTATCAAAGTAATCAGAGTGATCAATTATGATACATATTTTATTATCTAATTCTTCTTTAATAAACTTCCTTATCAATTCTTTTGTTTCTTTATCCAAATGTGCCGTTGCTTCATCAAATATAAATACATCAGAATAGGATTTTACCATAGCACGAGCTATCGCTAGTTTATGTATCTCACCTCCCGAGAGTTTAACTCCATTCTCTCCCACCAAGGTTTTATCTTTAAAAGGCAATTTTTCTACAAAAGCTTTCAATCCCGATTTTCTTAAAATTATTTCGTATTTTTCATCATCAACGTCGTCTTTTATTTTTATATTGTTTTCGATTGTATCGTTAAATAGGAAAATTTTCTGCGACACTATTGAAACTCTATTTCTCAGGGATTTTTTTGATATTCTTTTCAACTCCACTCCATTTATCAATATTTCTCCCTCATAATTTTCATAAAATCCTAAAAGTAATCTTATGATTGTAGACTTTCCACTTCCGTTTGGTCCCTTCAAAAGAACTTTATCTCCTCTTTCTGCTTTAAAATTGAAATTTCTTAAAACATATTCTTTACCATCAGGATAACAGAAATTTACTTTCTTCATTTCTATTTCATTTATTTTATTTATTTTTATCTTGTCAAACATCTCATCTTCTTCAGAATATTTCATAAAGAAATCTTTAATCCTTTTCAACGCTACAAACGCCGGTTTGAAAGTATACATACTTATACTCCAATTAACTACAGGTGCATACAGTTTTCCGAAATATCCAGTAAAAGCCAAATAAGTTCCTACAGATATACTTTCTTGAACAATTGACTTCCCACCTAAATAAAGCAAAAGGACACTTACAAGAGAAGATAGAAGCATAATAATTTCAGAACCAAAGGACAAGAGAATGCCGTATTTTATAGTCGATTTTACGTATTCTTTATTAATTCTATTTATATTCTGTGCTTCTTTTTCCTCTAAAGCCATCCTTTTTATTTCCTCTGCTCCATTTATGGATTGTTGAAATTTTCCGTGAAAAATAGCTCCTTTCTCCATTGTTTCATTGGTAACTTTGGCAAATACTGATTCAAAACTTTTCACAACTAAATAAAAAACGGGAATTACTAAAATTAAAAACAGAGTTAATTTCACATTCAGAGAAAACATAATCATCATAGCACCTATAAATTCAAATACACTAAGGATTAATTTGAAACTCTGTAAAGAAAACAACGAACTCAAAGAATCAGTCTCTTTGAACCTTGAAATAATATATCCACTTTCGCTATTTGTGAAAAACTCTAGTGGTAGTTTTAAAATGCGAGTTGTTAAATCTTTCTTTATGTCAAAAAGCGTATTCTGACTAAGAAGTGTAAAAAATGCTGAACTTAAGTAGTTTAAAAAACTCTTCAATATGTACACTCCAATAAGTACTAAAGCATATTTGGTTAATAAATTCATATCTCTATTTAATATACCTTCATCAAAAGCAAGTTTAGTAATATAAGGAGGTAAAAGAGAAATCAATGTTAACAGTATTAAAAAAATAAAAGAAAGAATAAAAAGTCTTATTTTAGGCTTTACATATTTAAAGATAAAATGTAGTAGCTCCAAATCTTTTGCCTTCATTTTTTTAACACTCCTTTCAAAAAAGAGGGGAGAATTTATTTAACTATTTCTCCCCTTTCCCAATACTTAATCATAATCAAATAAAAGAAGCAGAAGCTAAACTAGTCTTAAAGCCTGAAGTACTTCCTACCGCATCAGCAATAGGAACAGGACCATCAGAGACACATACTAGACAAGGAAATAAACAACCAGAACATGCAAGACAGAACATTCCTGCATTTTCAGAATGAAGTTCTACCACTTTAATCACCCCCTTTCCCAATTTTAATATCTAAAGCATTAAAAATTTTCCAAAAATTTTTTTAAAATGGTATTTGTCAAGGTATCTTGATATGTCTTGAGTCAATTTACTTTTAGAAAAACATTAAAAATGAAAAAATTCACAAATAAAGCTGATAACCAATAACTTAAAAGTTTACAAATTATCAATAAGATTAAATTTTGACAATACAAACCATGGAGAATTAAAATTACAACTGTGAACCAAAAATTTTTTCAAAAATTCAACATTTTGCAATATTACATAAATAATTTTGTTAAGTAAGAATCTTACACAAGTTACATGAAAATGCAATTGATGTGATTGCTACTTTAACTTATTTTTTTCGCTAATATTTAAAAGGAATACTTTTATATTTTCATTCCTAATTTTTACTGGATTTACAAAAAGCGACTGTTTTGATCAAAATAAAAATGTATTAAATGACATATTTATTTTATAACGTATTTTTTTTTGTCAATAGATTAATTTTTTCCTGACTAAAGCAAAAAAATAATCTATAAATAAGAAAGAACAACACATATTAAAATTGATTCTAAACCAAGAATACTCCAAATACTAAGTTGTAACACAATAATATTTGCTTTAATTTTATTTAATTAATAAAATATCTAATTTCGTTTTTAATAAATATAAAAGAATGTATCTAAGAAAATATTTTATATTTTGTTCTTATATTACTTCCATAAATAATTTGCAGAGAACACGGTACTTCCCAAGCAGAATAAATATTATAAGTAGAAAGATAAATAATGGTGCAAAAGATGCTCTTTAACCTTCATCCAACTGAAGTAAAACAGTAAGTTTATTGATTAAAAAAGGTTTCAATATATCTAAAGTTATCAGGTATCTTAAAATAAATAGAAGTACCTATTACTACAAATCAAAAAAATACACATGAAAGAAAAATGTTGAAAATAAAACTCATACAAAACTAAAGCAAGAATACCATACTTGGGACGCAGACATATTTGTACTGTGCTAAAAAACATGGAGAAAAGATTAATTATATTAATTATAAGGATTAACTACCTACAATAAATCCTTGCAAAATTTTTAAGTAAAATTATATCTCATTTACCTTAAATATATGGTAAAATAATATGGAATATGAGAAAAGAAGAAAGGAGGTAAAAAATGAAAAGCTTTGTAATGAACATTTGGATAACCACTTGGAAAAAACTATATGGTGAAAATATAGTAAATGAGTTATCTTCAAAATTTAACTTAGATGAACAAAATCTTTTAATTCCAACCAATAATGTTCCAGATGAACTGGTTGTCAATTTTTCCAAAGAATTAGCCCAAAAAGTTGGAAAAACATATGAAGAGCTCTGGCAAGAGACAGGATATCACAACATAAAATCTTTTCACTCTTTCTATCCAAGTTATTTTAAAAAGGAAGGAGTTTTATCTTTCCTAAGCGCAATGGATAGTGTTCATAGAGCACTTACTAGAAGAATTAAAGGTGCAAAACCTCCAAGAATCATATATAACTATATTGACGAAAAAACTGCAGTTATAAGATACGAATCTCACAGAGATTTTAGAAACTACTTTTTAGGTCTTTTAAAAGGAGCAGCAGACTTTTTTAATGACCCATTAAAAATTGAAATCCTAAAACAAGATAATAATTCAAATGGTTCATTTATCGAAGTAAAAGTTGCTGCTACAAAGCCATATGGAAAAAGTGTAAAATTAAAACTTTACAAAGCTATCTCATTCGGTCTTTTAAAAAGTTTTACTACAAACTTAACTGTTATAATACCAATACTAACTTTTGTACTTTCATTTTTATTTACAAAATACTTAGGTACTTTACCAGGATCCATATTAACTTCGATTTCAGTTCTAATGGGGCTTCTTCTAATTAATAAAGATTTAAAAAATACCACAAAGAGTGTTGAAAAAATGATCAATATTTACAAAGAAAAAGATTTTAATGATATTTTGATAATATCTGGAGAAAAAGATTTTGAAAAATTATCAAAAAATAACTTTGAAGCTTTATCAAATCTTAGAGAATTTTTCATAGGACTCCAGGGAGATACTGAAGAAATTTTAAATTTCTCTAAAAAGACTTTAGAATCATCAGATGCAATTCAAGAAGAAATAGGAACAATGAAGGAACTTTCAACACAGGTAGCCGATACTGCTGTCCAAATTAGTAATGATGCAGAAAGAATTTCAGAAGCGGTAACTTCAAATGTAGATACTATATCTCAAACAATAAATGAACAAAATCAAATAATAAATGACTTAAACACAGCAGTTGAAAAAATAATAACAGCAGCAAAGAGTGTAGAAAATTCGGCATCAGGAATAAAATCAATGAGCGAGGAATTTGAAAAAATAACAAAGGAAAGTGAAGAACTCAAAAATCAGGCAAGTACAATCCAAGAAATTGCAAATACCGTTATGAATATAGCCGAACAAACTAATTTGCTTGCACTTAATGCAGCAATAGAAGCTGCAAGAAGTGGAGAAGCAGGAAAAGGTTTTGCCGTAGTTGCCGATGAAATAAGAAAACTTGCAGAAGAAAGTAAAGAATCTGCTGTTAAAATCTCTCAATTTTTATCAACTGTCTCAAATGGTATCTCTCAATTAAGTTTAAGTGTTACAAAGGGATATGAAGAACTTAAAAATCAATCATCTGAACTTGAAAGTAGTGCGCAAAAAAGTAAAGAATCGAGTGAAATTATTTCCAATATTACTTCTCAATTAAATACTCTTGTTTCAACTTTAAACTCTGAAACAGAAAAACTCGAAAATATAACAACAAGTATACAAAATCTCCTTGCAATATCTGAAGAAAGTTCTGCAACTGCAGAAGAAATTAGTGCAACAATTCAAAAGTTCTTGGATGAACTAGGATCAGTATTTGAAAATGTAAGAAAGACCATAAACCTTATACAGACTATACAAGATAACTTCAATGAAATTAAAATATAAATGTAAAAAATGGCTCGGAAAACCGAGCCATTTTTTTTACGTTCTATCAAAATATTTATCAATCTCATTAAAGGTAAGCTTTAAAAACAAAGGCCTTCCATGTGGACAAGTTGTCAAATTTCTTTTAAAAACTTCTTCAATTAGCTTTTTTGCCTCATCCTCACTAATATCATACCCTGTTCTAACAGCAGACTTACATGCTTTATCAGCTATTATATGCTTCATATTTTTTGTTCCCATCGAAGGTATTCTATATTCATCTATAATTTCCTTAAACACATCTTCAACTTCGGAGGGTTTTAAAAACGATGGTATTGATGTAATTTTGATTGATTCTTCTTCAACTTTTATTTCAAAACCATTTTCTTTAAGTTCATCAAGTTTTTCTATAACAATTTGCTTTAAACTTTTTCCAACTCTTATTTCGATAGGAATAATTAAATCAACCTTTTCAATCCCTACTTTTAATTTTTCCAAGATTTGCTCGTAAATAACCCTTTCGTGGGCTGCATGAAAATCCATTATATATATTCCATCTTCCATTTCAAATAAAACATACCTCTTTTTTAAAATGACTACATCCTTTTTTACTTCTAAATTCTTTTCTGATATATCAAATAACATATTTTTAGAATAATCTACACTATTTATATTTTCTTTAAACACACTATTGAATTTATCTTGAAAACTGTCATTAGAAAAACTCACATTTTTTGTCTCAAAATTACTAACCTCTGATTTTGTTAGTTTCTCATTTATAGGCTTAACAAATATTTGTTTTGAAACAAATTTTTTTAATGCCTCTCTTACCGTTCTTGTTATATCTGAATATATAATATTTGGATTTGAAAATTTTACCTCCAATTTTTGTGGATGAACATTAACATCAACCAGTTTTGATGGTACGTTAATAAATAAAACACCGTATGGATGATCAACAAGTGCTTCACCATATCCATTTTCAAAAATGTAATAGAGCATTTTATCCATAACAAATCTTTTTTGTACAAAAAAGATCTGTCCTGTCCTATTTTTTCTATGATAATTAGGAGATGAAATTATTCCTTCAACATACTTTCCGTTTATTAACGTATACTCCTTAACCTCTGGAAATATAAGCCTGAATCTTTCTTCAAGATTTGAAGCACCTGCATTGTAAACAATCTCATTATCTACCTTAAAAATGAATTCAACATTTGGATTTGAAAGTAAAAATTTTTCTACGTATTCTACTACATACCTTTTTTCTGTGGTATCAGATTTCAAAAATTTACGTCTTGCAGGAACATTAAAAAATAAATCGTATACCTCTACTATTGTTCCTTTATCAACAAGTGGATATTCACTAATTGATTTAATCTTTCCACCTATTGCCTCAAGTCTATGAGACTCACTTCCATTATTTGAAGTAATAACTATTCTACTTACCTTTGCAATTGATGCGAGAGCTTCTCCTCTAAATCCAAAGGAAGATAAGTTATATATATCATCAAAATCATTTATCTTACTTGTTGTATGTTCATATACAGAAAGGAGAAGGTCTTCACGTTCCATACCTTCTCCGTTATCTTTCACTTTTATATAACTTTTTCCACCGCTTTTTATCTCTATCTCAACTTTTGTAGCACCTGCATCAAGTGAATTTTCAACAAGTTCTTTTACTACTGAATAAGGTCCTGCAACTACTTCTCCAGCTGCAATCTTTCCAATTACTTGCTCGGGAAGTTTCTTTATCTTTCCCATTCTATAACACCTTCGATTCAAACGGTTTTAACTTTATTCCCTCAAATTCCTCTTTATGTCCAGAAATATTATGATATATTCTAAGTGATTTTTCTCCATTTGTTACTGTATAACCAACTACAAATTCACTTGTTCTCAAATCAACAATCCACGAATTTGTCATCCACTCATTCTCTTTTCTAAACCTTATCCATCTTTTTACAGTATTTAACAGACTGTCTTCTCTTTGAGATTGTTCTTCAACAGAAATACCAGTAAATGCATGGTTATAACCTATAGATTTCCAAAGGGTTTGACCATCGCCAGATAATGAAGAATACCAAGGGAATGGCTCAATCACACTCTCAGTAAAGTAAGGATCATACACTCCCTTCATTCCAAGCTCATCACCATAGAAAATAAATGGAATACCTGGCGTTGTAAGGAGCATTGCAAAAAATACCTTTCTTTGTTCTTCAGATTGAAGACTTGAAGCAAGCCTTGTCATATCATGGTTACTGGAAAAATTTGAAGGAATGTAAAGTCCTCTATCATCGGTCAATGTTCTTGAAAAACAATCCCATATTTTATAGGTATTTCCATTGTTAATTGATTCTCTCAATGCTTCTGTAAAATAAAAATTAAAGGAGCATCCAATTGTTTTTGCATATTCAGCAACTATTTCAGGTGCATCCCACACCTCAGTTACTGCAAAAACATCACTCTTTATACTTCTTGCCTTATCCATAACCTTTTTCCAAAATTGGATATTTTTTTCATGATTGTAATTAAATTTCTTTTGTTGAAGATCGTAATCATAAATATGTTTTGCAGCATCGAATCTAAACCCATCTATACCCATATTTAGCCAAAATTCAACTATTTCAAGTGCTTTTTCAACAACTTTTTCGTTTTCATAATTTAAGTCTGGAGATGAACCCCCAAAAACACCATAATACCATCTACCGTTATATGGATGCCAGATAACTTCATTATCCCAAGGCCTTTTCTCATTTAAGTCTACTCCATCATCTGCCCATAAAAAGAAATCTTCATATTCTTTATCACCAGAAACGGCAGCTTTAAACCATGGATGCCTCGATGATACGTGATTTAAAGGAAGATCAATTGCAATTTTTATTCCAGCCTCGTGAAGTTTTTCAACCATTTCTTTAAAGTCTTCAATCGTTCCATATGAAGGTGTTGTATCAAAGAAATCTATGATATCATATCCATGGTAACTTGGAGCTTTAAAATGAGGCATTATCCAGACAAGATCAACACCCAAATCTTTGAGATAAGAAACAGCATTAGAAAGGCCTTTAAAGTCACCTGTTCCATCGTTGTTATAATCATAAAAAGAGCGGATATAAATTTCGTAACCTACCATCTCTACTCCTCCTTGAATACTTCAAATTTTAGTGTATCACCATTTATTTCCATTATACCGTATGTTTCCATAGCTGTCCCTGGATTTATGAAACGCTTTCCACGGTATACTCTATCATCAGGTACATGACTATGCCCATATAATATAACATTCACATCTTTATCGAACCAATTTACAATCCTTTCTGGAATTCTTATGTGAGAACCGCTTCCATGGGTCAAACCTATCGTAAATTTTCCAATTTTTACAACCTTTTGAGCAGGTAGATAATCTCTCACATCGTATTCATCCATATTTCCAAATACACCATGGAAATTTCTATTCAAACTTTGCAGAAGTAAAACAGTATTGAGATCCACAAAATCTCCCAACGCAAAAATACCATCACATTCTTTTGCAATTTCCACAATTTTTGGATGAATTTGAAAGTTTCTGGTTGGAATATGAAGGTCAGAAATCACTAGAAACCTCATAAATACACTCCTTAGGTTTATTGTAATAAACCATTTACAAATAGATCGATATTTTCTTGAATCTTGGAAATATAAGATATATTTCTATAATCTACTTCTTTCTTCAATGTCTCATTGAGAACTTCTACTGCTTGCATATCTAATATTCCTTTTTTAGCTGTATCATAGGTTATTTCAAATGCCTTTTCTTTTTCAAATCCTTCTCGATATGGCCTATCCTCTAAAAGTGCTGAAAAATAATCTGCAACTTGTAAAATCTTGTCTTCAAAGCTCATCTCGTTTCCTTTTAATTTAAACGGATAACCACTACCATCAATTCTTTCTTGATGCCTTACAGCAGGATAAAACCACGGTTCATCTTTATAATCATTCAAAACAATATAGGAATAATAAACATGCTTTTTCATTATTCTTATCTCATCATCAGTTAATTTTCCCTTTTTTTCTAAAATCTTAAAAGGAGTAGTTATTTTTCCTACATCATGATAAAGACCTGCTATAAACAATTTATCTTGGTCAAGTTTTGCCGTTTTTGCCATATCCCTTGCAACTGTTGCAACACGCCATGAATGATCCTTTGTAAATTTACTCTTTGCATCAACAATGAACGAAACAAGAATACCTTCATCAACCAAATTTTCATTTTTTAGCCTTAAATCATCTCCAAGCAAATAATCTAGCAACATTTTTCTATTTATTATTCCATGTTTAATATCATCTAAAACCCATATCAAAAACTCACGTCTTAATATATCAATCGTTGCTTTAAATATAAAATCAAAAAATCTATTTTTTATTGATAAAATTGGAAAGAATAAGTCATCATAATCTATATCCTCATTTATAAAATGATACTTTGATATCTCCTCAGAAATAGAAAGTATATTAGCATAAATATCATTTTCAGATTTTTCATCTAAAAATTTTGGAAGTGCATGATGCTTTAAAATAATTTCAGAGATATCTCTTAAAAATTCAAATTGATTAACAATAAAACTGCCTATAACCGTATGCATCCTGGTTAATTCATTTCCGCTTGGAATATCATGGTTTATTAGGTATGTTGCATTAATATCATCTAAAACAAAGTTTTCATGTGGAATAAGAACGCCAATATCATGTAGATATCCTGAAAGAAAGGCTTTTTTTGGATCTAGATTAAGACTTTTAGCAATTTCAGATGCCAAAAACGCAACCTGAAGGGAATGGATTCCAAAATTTGGAATCAAGTTTATTAAATTGAAAAGTATTTTCACATTATCTTTCTCCCTTTTCTGAATACATCCTTAGATCAGCAAGGTGCATTATCTCCCAAAAGTCCGTACTTTCATCCGGATAAATTGCATGCCCGCATGATATACCAAGCTTTATTTTCTTTCCTTCAATAATTATATCATATTTTTTAATAGCATTTTTAATACGTAATTTAATAGTTTCCACATTTTCGATGTTTTTTGTTAAAACTATGAATTCGTCTCCACCGTACCTTACAACTTCATCCGTTGATTTTAATATATTTCTAAGCCTTCGTGCTACTATCTTTATTACTTCGTCACCTATTCTATGTCCGTATGTATCGTTTACCGCTTTAAACTTATTTAAATCACAAAAAATTATAGCAATTCTATCTCTATTGTTCTTTTCAAAATATTCTTCAATAAAATGTCTATTTTTTAATCCTGTAAGATGATCAATGTATTTTTGCAAAAACAGTGATTTAAGTTCTTTAAAGTTAGAGGCGTATATAGCAAAATTTTTTTGAAAGCTGTTTAAGAATAATTTATCTTTGAAAGTTAACCTCTTTGGCTTAAAATAATCTATATTTAATACTCCAAAAACTTCGTTATCAAACATTAGAGGGACACCTATCCATGAACGTATTCTCGAACCTGGCATCCAAATGTTTAATTTTAATGGATCTGCTATATACTTCCAATTGCGAGTCTTTAAAACCGTATCAAAAAGCGTACTTTGTGAGTTTGCAATTTTTCTTTCTATACTTTCTAAATCATATTTTCCGTATTTTCTTGACAAAGAAATAAAAGAAGGTCCGTTAATTTCGTCATATTCAATAACTGACCATCCATCAAATTTTAGGTGAGGACGTGTCTTTATCATTAATTTTTCAAAAAAAGATTCAATTTTATTTTCTTTCAAAACTTCAACAGTAGTTTCAAGAACTATTTTTGAAGTAATAAGATCGAAATAGTTAGAAAGAAATTTTTTAATCTAAATCCACCTCCAAAATTTCATTTAAGGCAATAGATGGATACTTTTTCTTTAACTTCTCAGCTTTACTTTTAGAAATTCCAGGAATCTTTGCAAGTTCGCCAATACTATATTCAGCTACTTTTTTTCCAAGAACAATACCTGTTATAGAGCGCATGCCATGATCAACAATATATATGTCAGATTTTTTATCAAATTTTCCAATAACTCCAACTAAAATCGGATAGGTTCCAAGTGGCCTTCCAAAAGTTATATTTCCTTCCACAAACTCGGGTATAACTCCCTTAACTATCGAACCTTTAGGAAATACTTTTTTTATCATTTCCTTATCTATTTCATTTCTAATAAGATATTTATAGTGTTTAAATAATGCCTTATTAACTTTTAATCTTTTTCTCTGATTGTAATACCACAAAGGTGTATTGGGTACAATCATAAGCTGTCTTAAATTTATACGCCTCAAAAGGATATTATTTTCTAGGTAATACTTTAGTTTTTGGTATAGAATTTCATATGATTTTTTTGTCTCTCCGGCAAGACCAAATATAAAGTTTAATCCTGGAAGAAGCTTTGGAATACCATTTATTCTAATTCCACCTATTTCATTTACTAACTTTATCGCAAAATCTATATCTTCCACTGTTCCCTGAATGTTGTTCTTTTTTCTAACAACTTCATCAAAACTTTCAACTCCAAAAGAAAAAATGTCTCCTTCTGTATTATTTTCGACAATTATTTCTATCGCTTTTGCACTATCTGGAAAGTGTTGTGCAATAAAAGCAGGGTTTGCATTATCAGTATGCAAAACTTCTAATTTTGGTGCTACATTTCTTATACCATTGTACAACTCTTTTATTAATGAAACATTAAGTTTGTTTGAATTTTTATCAAATCCATATGCAAGTATATTTGCACTTCTTCCAAGCCTAAAAGCTTTTACACCATTTTTGTAAAGTTTCTCAATCTCGTCAATAATGTCTTTTACAGGTCTTGAAATAAATTTTGGATGCAAAATAGGTTCACTGCAAAATGTACAATAAGTTTTTCTTTCACAGCCAAGTGAAACTTCTATTTCACAAATAATATCTGGAAAACGTGGGTGCATTTTTACTATTTCCGCCCCAAGAAGAGATACATTTCTTATTATCTCATAGTCAACTTTTTCAAATGCATATTTTAAAAAATCAATAGCCAGATCATCTGCGTATACTTCGTCTGGATCATTTATAAAATTAACAGTTGCACCGGTAAGAATTCTAAATGGCTTTTTGTTAGATGAAAATATCTTTTTTATCTCATCAATGCTAATAGGAGTTCCACCTATGTATTTTCCTGGAACAGTTATCGAAGACAAAATCACCATTACATCAAAATTATTAAATGAAGAAAATAAATTTTTCTTTCTAACTTCATCAATGGTGGTATATTTAACTTCAAAACCTTTAAAAATTAACGTGCCCGCTATATAGCGGGCATATGTACTCAGATATGGTGGCACTCCTAAAACAGCGGGTTCATCAACATATCCATCAATTATTATCGCGGATTTCATTTTCGATTTCCTTTCTAGTTTTTTCGCTAGACTTTTTAACTGTCAAATAAAAATTATCAATTTTGTAGGTACCTTTTTCTTTTGATAAGGTGAGTTCTACTTCCAAACCTTCTTTATCTATTGCAAAAATTTCAAGATCATTTCCCGATATTTTTGCATCAAACCACAAAAATAGGTTCAAAATATTATAAATTTTCATTGGAAAATCACTTTTATCTATAAACTTAAATCTTGACAAAACATCTTCAAATGTTTTGTTATCTGGAAGATAAATATATTGCATTTCAGTCAAAACTGAATGAAATTTTCTCACTATTTTTGTTATAAATCCATTTCTTTTTTCTGCTTTTATATTAAAAGTTTTTTCTGAAATTGTAATCTCTCCATCAAAGTCATCAGATATTTTGTGGTATGAAAGGTACTGATAAAAAATATCTTCTAAATCCTTGATAGGAGGAGAAAGTTTTAAAGTTGTTCCTTCTCCAATGTAATAACGCTCACCAAGTTTTACCCAAACAACCTTTTTTGGGACCTTTACAAAAACTATTTTATCTCCGTCCCTGTAATAAACCTCTTCGTATCTAACCATCTGTAATTTGTCCTCGTTATATTCAAAGGTAATTCTTAGAGCATGATAACTGATAGCAAAAATAAAAGAAACAAATAGCAGAAAAGAAAAAGAATATAATTTTCTCACAATTTCACCTCTTATAAACCATCACTCACAAGGCTTATATTTAAAATTAGCTCAAAATCTTTTACTACATAATCTTGGCTTTGTTGCTGTTCATACGTATAAAGTTGATTCTGAGGTTTTTTAATATCAAATGTGAAAAATGAAATTGTTACTACACCAGCAACTATGATCAAAAATATAGATGACTTTTTCAACTTGCTAAAAAACCTTTGCCTTTTAATATTTTTTATTATCCTATCTTCAAGTAAATCACCTGGTTTATACATGGTCTCAATTTTAACAATAGATATTATTTCTTTGTACTTTTCCTCGTTCATGCTATACCTTCCTCCTCAAGTATCTTTTTAAACTTTTCTCTTGCGTTGTGTAATCTACTTTTCACCGTTCCTTCCGGTATTCCTAGAATCTCTGCAATTTCTGAGTAAGAAAGTCCATCAATATCTCTCATCCTAATTAATACCCTTTCTTTTTCAGATAATTTTCCAAGTGCATTTAGTATCTTTTCATATAAAATTTCCTGAGTAACTTCTTTTTGGACATCTGTTTCTTTATCTGGAATATCTATTTCCATATCATCTTCGCTGTTGTTATTTTCAACACTGAAAGTTTTTTCATTTTTCTTTTTGTATTTTTCATAGAGTGTATTACATACATTTACAGTGATTCTATATATCCAAGTTGAAAGAGACGAATCTCCTTTAAACTTTTTAATACCTTTGTATATTCTCAGCATCACTTCTTGAATAACATCATCTACATCATCCGTTCCAAAATAACTTCTTGCAAATGCACCAATTTTTGGAGCATACTCTCTATACAGTCTTCTATAAGCCCATTCTTCTCCTCTTTTTAAAGCTTTTATAAAATTTCTCTCATCATTCCACACTATTTGACCTTCCCTTTTATTTGAATGTTCATTTGAAAAATTCAAGTATTTCACCACCTGAAATCTCTCTAAATTCTAAAGCATCTAAAAGGGCTTTTCCCTCATAGCAGTTGTTAAAGTATACATATTTTGGACCTTTAAAGTCTTTTATATCTTTGTATATTTTAACAAGCTCTTGTCTTGAATATTTGTAATTATACCTTTTTTTTGCATCTTCTTCAAACCACTTTTTATTTCTTCCATGGAGTCTTACATACAACCTTTCTTTTGCTTTTATAACAAATGGCAAGAAATCTTTTAGTGGTGGTTGATCAATGGTAACTATTTCAAAATCATCTGTATCAAAATTAATCCAAGAAATATGACGTAATTCAACAAACAGATTATTGAACTTTTTTAAAATTTTATAGAGAAATCTTTCGTTTTCATCGGTTCTTTTAAAAGAAAAAGGAAACTGTGCAAGGTATCCAATAAGTCGTTTTTCTTCAACCATTGGACTAGTAGCATCTAAGAATTTATCAACATATGAAAGATCATGTTCATGCGTAATTTTTCCGTATAACTTTATTGAAAAGTAGAAATTACGCGGAGTATTTCTTAGCAGTGATACTATCGTCCTAAATCCAGGCATCTTGTAGTAAGTGTAATTTAACTCCACAGTGTTAAATTTATATTTTCCTATGTAATATTTTAGCATTTCATTTTTCTTTATGTTTGGATCATAGACTTTACCAACCCAATCGTCGAACTGAAACCCGCTAGTACCAACGTATATCATTTTCCAACTCCGTATTCTAAATGTTCAACAAGATGAAATGGAATATCATCAATAAAGCTTTTACCACGTTTAATAATGTAATCATTTCCGTAAAAAATCCTTGAGGAGCCCCCAGCGCTGTAGATTATATATAGAAAATCCTTTGCACGAGTAATTGCAACATAGAACAATCTTTCTTCTTCATCTAATGCTCCATCTCGTAAACTCATTATGTGTGGAAAATCTCCTGGGTTTACACTTAAAATGAATACTACCTTCCATTCAAGACCTTTAGCTTGGTGTACGGTTGTTAAAGTTACTTTTTCGGTTTCCTTGTCAGATTTACCTTCCTGTGCTATTTCATAATTTTCACTTACAAGTATATCAGATAGAAAGTTTTCAGGTGTTTCATAGAATGAAGCCATCTCTATTAGTCTTACAATGTCTTCTTTTCTATCCCTTGCATCGTCAAATATTTCTTCCATCTTTTCCTCGTAAAATTTTTCAAAGAAAATTTTAATTCTTTCCCCTGGATTCTTAATTTCCTGTGATTTTAATATAATTTCTTTTATTTTGTTAAAGTCAGAACTTTTTTCTTTGATCTCGTTGAATGCATCTAGTCCTTTAGATGTAAGTTTTTCAGAAATATTGTTTGATTTTATTTTCCCTATTCCTTTTGCAAGTTTTAGTAATCTTATCCAGGATATTTTTTCTTCATAATTTACGGAAACTTTTAAGAATGCAAGACAATCTTTTACATGTGCTGTTTCCGTAAATCTTAAACCGGAATACAATTTGAATGGTATACCATGTTTTGATAGTTCAAGTTGAAGTTCAAGTGAATGTGAATGAGCTCTATAAAGTACTGCTATATCGTTTAGAGAAACTCCTTGTTTGTTGTAGTTGAGTATTTCATTTGCCACAAAATCGGCTTCGTCGTAGTGATCAAACACCTGTACTAAAAATGGTTTTACTCCTGTACTTCTTGTTGCGCGCAACGTTTTGTGTATGGAGTTTTTTGGAAGCATTTCATTTATAAGGTTTACTATCTCTTGTGAACTTCTATAGTTGGTTTGAATCTTGAAGATTTTTGCCTCTTTTTGAAAATCAAGTACATTTTCAAAACGTGCGCCTCTAAATGAGTATATACTTTGTGCATCATCTCCAACAACCATGAGGTTTTTATGTACTTCTGAAAGTAAGTTTACAATTTGGAATTGAACTATGTTAGTGTCTTGAAATTCATCAACAAGTATCCATTTATATCTACTTGATTCTTTTAATCTAATTGCTTTGTTTGTGGAAAGTATTTGTAATGTGTTTATTAGAAGGTCATCATAATCAACTGAATTTTGCTGCATTTTCTCTTGTTGATATTTTATTAGGATCTGTTCTATTAATTTTTCTTGTTCTAGGTATCTTGGATTGTATTTTGCAATAGCTTCTCTTAGAGAACATAGAGTATTATTCATGTATGAGTTTATGATTAATAACTGCTTTGCGTTTGGAACGGTTTTGCTTTCAGATTTTGGAATTATTTGACTTCTTGCACTTTCCATTACATCTTTTGCATCTTCACTGTCTAGTATTGTAAAGTTTGGCTTTAATCCTATTATTGTTCCATATTTTCTTAGAAATGAGTTACATATATGGTGAAATGTTCCTGCAGTGATTCCCTCAAGTGTAGATCGTGAAACAAGTTTTGCTCTCTGTAGCATTTCTTTTGCCGCTGCTTTTGTAAATGTAACAAGTAGTATTTCAGAAGGTTTTACACCGGAAGATATTAAATGGGCTATTTTATATGTTATCACCCTTGTTTTTCCACTTCCTGGTCCTGCAATTACAAGTGTTTTTCCTTTTGAGTTTACGACCGCTTCATATTGTTCTTCGTCAAGTTCAGCTTTAAAATCTATCATTCTTTCATTCCTTTCTTTTATTATTTTTTTAGTAGTAATAATAGTATATACTGAAAAAGTGGAAAGTTATCTTGAAAAAATTGCATTAATTTGGCATGAATATTTGATTTGTAACTTTCCAAATTTTTGAAAGAAAATTAACCACCGCCTGGAAAGAAGTTTTAAAAGTATAGTTTTTTCAGTACTTTTAATGGTAAGAAGTTATACATTGGCTTAAATATTGTAATCGATTCAATTGCGTTTTAAATTATGCGGTAAGAAATTATCATTTCTGTAAGTAAAATTTCTTACCGCTGGTAAGAAAAACTATATATAGTGTAATTTATTTTCCAAACACCAATATGTAGTAATATAACTTTCCAAGTTTTTAACCAATGAGTATTAAACCTTTTTCAATATAAGCCCTTGCAAGAGTTAACATTTGACCCCAACCAAAAGCACATCCGTATCTAATTTCAAGCTCATCGGTATTTTTTACCAATGTATGATCTATTATCGTTATGTATGTTCCACCATCTACACTTTCTTGAAATTTCATAGTAACCTTGCTTCTAAATCCGTCTTCGTATTCATACCACCAAAATTCCCAAAGTTTTTCGGGGATTATTTCAACAATATATCCATTGTCCGTTACAACTTCACCATTGGTAAGTCTTTTCCATCTAAAGAAGATCTTTCCACCATCTTTAACTTCCATTTTCATACCATCAGTAAACCATGGATCCCAACCATTTTCATTTACAAAAACTTTCCAAACTTTATTTTTTGGTGCATTTATGTATTCTACAAACTTCATTGGTGGAAGTTTTAGCATTTTTTACCCCTTTCTAAGTGAAAGCAATACTCCAAGTACTATTGATAGCATTGCAGCTGTTAAAACGCGATATTCAGGTGGAAGAAGGAAAGTTATAGTATGTGCTGGAATCCAGAAAAATGGTATGGTTTTTAAGATAACAAATCCAAAAAATTTTTGCCAGTCTATTTTGTCTACTACACTTGAAAATTTAATTGAAAAAATATTAGCGATTTTTCCCTTTCCAAGGTCTATATACGTATCGGTGATTCTGTGAAATGCCATAAATGTCGGTGCAAAAATTAGATTCATTAGTGTACTTGTGAAAAATGCGTGGAGAATTTTATTATTTCCAGGCAAAAGCCCTTTTTTCATTACTGCATCTGTTCCACTTGCAAAAAGTTCAAATACAAGAACAAAACACATACCTAGAAAACCCCATACCAGGAATCTGTAAAATAGACCATATGGTTTTAAATATTTTCCCTGTTGAAGCCTTATTGAAAGGAGTTCACCCATAGTTGCAAGTATGGAAACCTTTAAAAATCCCATAAGGTATGGATGTGTTCTGTTTAATACAATATAAGCTTGATGTGTTGGTTTAAAGACGAGCAGAAAAACTATTAGTGAAAATACTCCTAACCATATAAAATCTCCCTTTTTCATATAATCCTCCTTTTCTATTTACTATGTTTCTCTTATTATTATCTCGGGCTTAAATGCAACGGTTTGTTTTTTTCTTGTAAAACCTTTAATTCTTCTTAAAAGTAATTCCCCTGCACTTTTTCCCATTTCAACTATTGGTTGTTTTATAGTAGTAATATTTAAGATATTAGAAAGTGTAAGGTTGTCAAAACCACACAAATGAAAATTTTTCTGTGGAACAAGACCTTTTATTCTTGTAAATTCTATTACTGGAAAGGCAAAATAATCAGTTGTAGTAAAAATAATAACCTTATTAGAGCGGGTAAATATTTCTTTTGCCACATTAAAAGCTTCTAGCCAATCTAGTTCAATTTCAAAGATCTTTTCTATAGTTCTCCCCTTTTTTTCTATAGATTCGATAAACCCATTAACCCTTTCTTCGAAAACGGTACTTTCTAGTTTTGACTTTCTTCTATGTGTAATTACATAAATATCTCCTTCAAAATTTGAAAGGTAATCACCTGCTATCATACCGCCGTAAAAGTTGTCGATAATAACAGAATCATACTTTTCAGAATCAAATTCAACAGAAACAACAGGAACATTTTTTGGTATATATTGTTGGAGAAGTCTATCAACATTTAATGCATCTATAATAACTCCATCGGTTCCAAGAACAAAATCCGAGCTTTCCCTTACAA
Source organism: Thermosipho japonicus (assembly GCF_014201655.1). Taxonomy (NCBI): domain Bacteria; kingdom Thermotogati; phylum Thermotogota; class Thermotogae; order Thermotogales; family Fervidobacteriaceae; genus Thermosipho; species Thermosipho japonicus. The sequence continues at coordinate 235,688 of NZ_JACHEX010000003.1, read as the reverse complement.
ATTTGTATCTATTTTCACTATATAATGGATAGACAAATGATGTGTATCCTTCTTTTTCAAAAATTTCATCTATACCTGAAAGTAGTAGTTGGTGAAATTCTCCAACCATTTGTGGAAATATTGTTGTAATTATTTTTGTATGTCCACTTGAAAGTCTTCTTGCATGTGGGTTTGGCATGTAACCAAGTTCTTGTATTACTTTTAGCACATGTTCTTTTGTTCTTTGATTAACGTGTGGACTATTATTTATAACTCTTGAGACTGTTCCCACACCAACTCCAGCTTTTCTTGCAACATCTTTTATGGTAACACTTCTTTTTTTCATTTTAATATCCTCCTTAACATATCAAATGCGTGTAAAGTTGAGCGATTTCTAATTGTTTGTCTGTTTCCTTTAAAGTAAAATCCTTCAGTCATGAATATGTCATTTTCCCTTGAATATGCACAGATCCATACTGTACCAACTGGCTTTTCTTTTGTACCGCCTGTAGGTCCAGCGATTCCTGATACTGCAACTGAGTAGTCTGTGTCTAATAATTTACTTACTCCTTTTGCCATTTCTTCTACGCATTCTTTACTTACCGCTCCAAATTTCTCAAGTGTCTTAGAATTAACATTTAAAACTCGTTGCTTTACTTCATTAGAATATGCAACAATTGAGCCTTTAAAAACTTTTGAAACTCCGGAAAGATTTACAAAATTGGCAGAAACAAGTCCACCAGTACATGATTCAGCAAATGAGACGGTTTTATTTTTTGAAAGCAGCTTTTCAAATACGATTTCTTCAATAGTTTTATCATCAAAGGCATAAATATAGTCTTTAAGTTTTTCACTTAACATATTAACTATTTCATCTACAAGTGCTTTTTCACCTGTAAATCTTAATTCTACACCGCTGGTGTGACTTGCCATTGTGGCAACATTTACCTCTTTATACTTGTAAATTATATCTTTGTATTTTTCTACAAGAACTGCTTCTGGAATATTTATGGTTTTAATTCTTCTTTGGTAAATTTTATTTTCTTTTTCGATGAGGTTTAATGCCTCTTCAAATATTGGTATCATTTCAACAGGAGGCCCAGGAAGTATTAAAATTGTGCTTTTGGAAGTTTTTAAGAACATTCCTGGCGCTGTACCAACTGGATTTTCTAAAACTGTAGCACCTTCAATTACCATCGCTTGTCTTTCTACTATTTTCGGTACATAACTATGAAATTTTTTGGCTTTTTCGATGATTTTTTTTGATAAATTTTCATCGAAAATAAGTTTTTTTTCAAGAGCTTTTGAAACAGCTTCACGTGTTAGATCATCTTCCGTTGGTCCAAGTCCTCCAGTGGTTACAACAAGGTTGGTTGTTTCAAGAGAATCTTTTATTTCTTTTACTAGCAAATCTAAATCATCTGGAAGAGTTTTAATAATTTTTGTTTTATAGCCGTATTCTAAGAGCTTTTTTGAAATATATTTTGAATTTGTGTCTACTAGGATCCCTTCGACAAGTTCATTACCAATCGCTATTATTGATGCAGTTTTCATAATTTCACCTCTTTTTGGAACGTTTCCAAATATATGATACCACAAAAAAATAGAAGCTGTAACTTTAAAGAAACACGAATTATAACAAAAAATAGTAAAATTTAAATAAAAGGAGGGATAATATGCCTCAAAGGTTTATTGTTGTCACAGGTGGGGTATTAAGCGGAATTGGCAAAGGTATATTTTCTGCATCTCTTGCAAGAATATTAAAAGACAGTGGTGTGAATGTTAATATACTAAAAATTGATCCATATTTAAATGTCGATGCTGGAACGATGAACCCAAACCAGCATGGGGAAGTTTTTGTAACCGACGATGGATATGAGGCAGATCTTGATCTTGGACATTACGAAAGATTTCTTGGAATTAATGTTTCAAGAAAAAATAATATAACGGCTGGACAGATATATTATTCTGTAATAAAGAGAGAAAGAGAAGGAAAATATCTAGGTTCAACCGTTCAAATAGTTCCACATGTTACCTCCGAGATAAAAGATAGAATTAAATCTATGGATGGGGATTTACTTGTAATTGAAATTGGCGGGACTGTTGGAGATATAGAAGGAGAAGTTTTTTTAGAAGCAGTTAGAGAACTTGCTTTTGAAATTGGAAGAGAAAAATTTCATTTTGTGCATGTAACTTACGTTCCATATTTAAGAACCACAAACGAGTTTAAGACAAAACCAACTCAACAATCTGTTCAGCTTCTAAGAAGGATAGGTATCCATCCAGATACTATTATAGTTAGAACGGAAATGCCTATAGATGCAAATAGTTTATTTAAGGTTTCTTTGTTTAGCGGAGTTCCAAGAAATAGAGTTATAAATCTTCCAGATGCATCTAATGTATATGAAGTTCCAGATGTGCTTCATTCTTTGAACCTTCACAAATTAATCGCTAAAGAGCTTGGTCTTGATATAAATGATAGTTTTAATTGGAGTTATCCAAAGTCTTTTGAACTCTTGAAAATAGGTATAGTTGGTAAATATCTTGGTACAGATGATGCTTACAAAAGTATAATTGAATCTATATATCTTTCAGGTGCTCAAAAACCTATAGTTATTGACGCACAAGAACTTGAAGATATGACAGATGAGCAAATCAAAAACTATTTAGATGATTTTGATGCATTGATTATTCCAGGAGGATTTGGTAGAAGAGGAATAGAAGGAAAGATAAAAGCAATAAAATATGCAAGGGAAAATAAAAAACCGATTCTTGGAATATGTCTTGGAATGCAGCTTATGGCAATAGAATTTGCTAGAAATGTTGGAAAATTAGAAGGTGCAAATTCTACAGAATTTGATGAGAATACTCCATACCCAGTAGTCAATATGATGGAATCACAAAAAGAGGTTTTAAATCTTGGTGGGACAATGAGGCTAGGAGCTCAAAAGACACAAATTATGAAAGGAACGCTTTTAAGTAGAATTTATGATGGTCAAGAGATTGTGTATGAAAGACACAGACACCGCTATGAAGTTGATGCAGAAGCATTTCCTCAACTATTTAAAAATCCAGGAGAAGAAGGTTATAAACTAACAATATCTGCAAGATCTGATTTTGTTGAAGCAGTTGAACTTGAAGATCATCCATTCTTTGTAGGTATTCAATATCATCCAGAATATAAATCAAAGGTTGGAAAGCCTCACCCTATTTTTAAGTGGTTAGTAAAGGCTGCAGGAGGAAAAATAAATGATTGATTATCATATACACAGTAATTTTTCTCCTGATTCAAATTCAAATGTGGAAGATATTGTAAAATATGCAAAGGAAAAGAATTTGAAGGTTATAATTACGGATCATTACGAGGCAGTTGAAAAGGATCATAACTTTAAATTTGATATAGAAAGCTATAAAGAAACAATGAAAAAATATGGACTTTTAGTTGGAGTAGAGTTTGGATGGGATGGTAAATCAAAAATTGACATAGATTTAAAAGAATTTGATTTTGTTATATTATCATACCATGCATATAAGGACTATAGCGATATCCAATTGATGTATGAAAATTATTTGAAGAATTTGTATAATATAATCGAAGTTATCAATGATTTTCATGTATTAGGTCATCTTGATTTTCCAAGAAGATTTGTAGAAAATAATGAGCCATTTTCAAAAAAGTTATATCCATTGATCTCGGAAATTTTTAAGAAAATTATTAAGGAAGGAAAGATATTGGAAGTTAATACTTCTGCAATATACAGATACGGTGAACCAAACCCTTCGTATGATATTTTAAAGCTTTATAGAGACCTTGGTGGAAAATATGTTACAATAGGTTCTGATGCTCACAGATTGGAAGATGTAGGAAGAGGTATTTATGATACTTTAGGTAATTTGAAAGATTTGGGTTTTGAATATATAATGGTATTAAATGATGGAAAATGGGATATGGAGAAAATTGTCTAAAAATAAAGAGGAGGAGGAGAAAGTATGATTGATGCAAAACTTGTTAAGGAATTAAGAGATAGAACAGGTGCTGGAATGATGGATTGTAAAAAGGCACTTGAAGAAGCAAATGGAGATATGGAACAAGCTATTGAAATTTTAAGAAAGAAAGGTATTGCAAAGGCAGCAAAAAAAGCTTCAAGAGAAACTGGTGATGGAATTATCGCAGCTTACGTTCACTTTAACAAAAGAATTGGTGTCTTAGTTGAATTAAATTGTGAAACAGATTTTGTTGCAAGAACAGAAGACTTCCAAGAATTAGGTAACAAAATTGCAATGCACATTGCAGCAATGTCACCAAGGTGGGTAAGAAGAGAAGATGTCCCACAAGAAGTTATTGAAAAAGAAAAAGAAATCTATAGGGACCAATTAAAAGATTCTGGAAAACCAGAACATGTTATAGAAAAAATTGTAGAAGGAAAATTAAACAAATTCTTTGAAGAAAATTGTTTGTATGAACAAAAATTTGCATTTGATGAAGATAAGACAGTTGAAGAATTAATTAAAGAATCTATTGCAAAGATAGGAGAAAACATCAGAGTTTCAAGATTTGTAAAATATACAGTTGGTGAGTAAATTCAATTAATTATGATTTTTCGAAAATTAACTAACATATTCATCTAAATATTGTAAAAACCCCATCCTTAGTTATCTAGGATGGGGTTTTTGTTTGCAATTTCCGTTTTTTTAAACTTTAAACATTTTTACCTGTTCAACTAGATTATTTGCTAAAGCAGTTAATTCTTGAGAAGATGCAGTTATATCTTGGCTTGCGTTTGCGAGTAATTTAACAGCTTCCATCATTTCTTCTATCTGTTGTGCTATCATTAAAATTGATTGAGACGACATATCCATTGCACTGCTTATTTCTTGTGCTGCTGCTCCCTGTTCTTGGGAACTTGCTGCTAAACTTTCTATTTCTGTTGACATGTTTGTTACTTCGTCTGTAATCTTATCAAATTGTTTTACTACTGTTTCTGATTGTGTACTAATATTTTCAACTAGCTTGACGACATCTTTAGTTGCTTCATTTGCATTAATTGCACCTTGTCCTATATCTCCTAATATTTGTTCTATTTGGTTTGTTGCTGCTTTACTTTCTTCAGCAAGTTTTCTTATTTCATCTGCAACTACTGCAAATCCTTTTCCTGCTTCACCTGCTCTTGCTGCTTCTATAGCAGCATTTAAAGCAAGCAAGTTTGTTTGCTCTGCTATTGAATTGATTGTTTCAAGTATTTGTCCTATATTCTTTGCTTGTTCATTCAAATTGTCAACTATATTAGCAGTTTGTTCTCCTCTTTCTTTTGCTTGTTTTATCATTTCAACAATTTTCTTTATTGCTGAATCACCTTCTTGCACTGCCAAACTTACATGATTTGATCTTTCGCTAATTTGCTGGGCAGCTTTAGATACTGTTTGAGCACCTGCAGCAACTTCTTCAACACCACTTGTTACTTCCTGTATCGATGCTGATATATTTTGTGCAGCTTTATTAACTTCTTCCATTTGCGAAGACATTTCCTCCGATGATGCGCTTAATTCTTGAGCAGTGCTCGATAAGTTCTCTGATGAATCGTTAACTTCTACTGATGCTTCATTAATTTTTCTTATTGCTTTTCTTAATGATTCAACAACATTATTAAGTGCACGCCCCATTTGCGCTATTTCGTCTTTTCCGTTAACACTAAATTCGATTGTCAAATCACCTTCTCCAAGTTTAAGTACTTTTTCTGAGAAAACTTTTAGTGGTTTGGAAATGATAGTTGCTAATCTAAAAATTAAAATTACTGCTAAAATAATAAAAATACCAAAAGATGTTAGGATTATTTTCAATAGTCTATTACTTTCTTCCATTAATTCTTTTTCAGGAATCATAATACCTAAAGCCCATCCTTTAACAGCTTCTATAGGGGTATAATAAGTGTAATGTTTTTCACCAGAAGAATCTTTAACGTTAAAGAAACCTTCTACCCCAGAAAGAATCTTTGAAGATTGTTTTTCAAGTTCTGAAAGTCCCCATTTTGAAGCTTCCTTTATGTTCATTTTCATTAAATATTGCCGGCTTGTATCACCTATTATTAATCCCGAAGAATCACTAGCCCAGGCAATTGTTGATTTAGTTAATAAAAGGCTTTCAAGTATTTTATTAAAATATTTTAACTTTACTGTAGCGCCAAACAAGCCTATTGTTTTATTATTTTCATCTTTTACTGCCGAAGCAATGACAAACACATTTTGATTAGTTAATTTAGATACAAAAGCGTCGCTAATAACAATATCTTCACCTTGAGCTATAATCTTTTTAAAGTAATCTCTGTCAGAAATATTGACAGAGACATCAAGTGTAGTTATAGAATTACCATCAGGGAAAGCAATAAAGAACATATCAAGATAGGGCCTATCAGCGATTTGAGATTTTAATTTTCTTTCAAAAAGGTCATGCCAATCACCGGTTTTCAATACATTTATTACATCATCTTGTTCGGCAAAGGTTTTTATTTGTGCAACAAGACCATTAATTTGTTCACTAAAAGTTTTAGCAGTGTTATATAGTAACTTAGTAGTTGCATTTTCTGTAGTTTTTACAGAACTTGACTTTACTTGAGAATAAATTATAATTCCCATTCCTATCAATGCTACAATCGATGGTATTAAAATGAAAACTAACATTTTTCCACGAAGCGTTTTCATTCTATCCACCTCCTTTAAATTCAGTATACAAAAGTGCTGTTAAAAGTATTATTTGGATAAATTCAGATAATTACCACGACTTATAGAAGTTCAGGTTCAACACCAGCGCACGGTTCCACAAAGTTCTTGCCCTACTAAAACTATTAAATCATATTTTGATAAATTCTTAAGTGTCTACAGTTTAATTTCCAATAATATCTAATATCGCAATATAATATTGTATAATAAAAGAGCTATTCATTCGATTAATAAAAAATTAGTATGTTCTACTTTTCTATTATTTCTTATCTCAAATATTTCTTATTACAAAGTCTAATAATTCTTTTGTCTTTGCTTCATTATAGTAGATGAAATCTCTTTTTCTTGTTTTTAAGCTCTGTAATTAACAGTGTTTCAAAAAGTCTTTTTATTTTCTTACTTTTAATAATCTTTTCAATCAATAGTGTGTTTTTTTTAGAAAGAAGATTATTTATTTAAGATGTAGAGTGTAATGATTGGATATTAGTTAAATACATAAGAGTTAAAATTATAGAAAAGATGTGAACAGTAAGGTATATTATTAGTTGTGGTAGTCTTAGATTTATTGAGTAACTTCAGATATATTAAGACAAATAATATAAGCTATGTTTTCTTGTTTTATGTTATTTTTTGCTTCAAAGATAATTTTAGCGGATGTAGCATTTTTTTATATTCTAATTTAATCTATTTTTTACTTTGGTCAGGGTCTAGATTTTAGTATTTTATATATATATTATATAATAGTGTTGTTTTTTTTAGTTACTATTTTATGAAAATTAATCAAAAGGGGATGATATAATGAAAAAATTACTTTTTTTAATACTTTTACTTACTTTTATATCAACATTTGGGAATGTTACTTTAAAAATTGGTGTGTATGATAATTACCCACTTTGTTATCAAGAAAATGGAAAAGTAAAAGGAGTTTATGTAAATATTTTGAATTACATAGCAAAGAAAGAAAATTGGAGTATTCAATACGTTTATAGTAGCTGGCCAAATCTTTATTCTAAGTTAATATCTGGCGAAATTGATGCTTTAGTGGCCATAGCATATACTCCTGAAAGATCTAGAATGTTTGAATTTAACAATGTTTCTGTATTTTCAAACTGGGGTGTTATTGTTTCATATTATCCTCTTAAAGATCTTTATCAACTTTCGAATTATAAAATTGCATTGGTAAAAGATGATATTTATGCTTTGAAATTTCTTGAAATATCAAATTCTTTTTCTTTGAAATTCAAAATTATTTGGACTAATTCTTACGAAGAAATACTAAAATTAATAAATGATAAAAAGGTTGATGCAGGGGTTGTTTCTAGACTATCTTCTATAATTTATTCAGAAAAATATTCATATATTGAAAGTCCTTTTGTTTTTGGTAATGTTGAATTAAAATTAGCATTTAATAAAAATATCCCAAACCTTACTCTAATCATTTCAACAATTGATAAATATCTTTTAAAATTAAAAGATAATCCTAAATCTTTATATTGGAAATTGTATGACAAATATTTTACAAAAAGATTTTTACCAACTTGGGTAAAAATTATCTTATTTTATGTTCTTCCCGCTTTACTAGCATTAATCTTTATTTCTTTGCTTGTTTTACGGAAATTAAGAAGGATTGTCCAGATTCGGACAAATGAACTTATGATCAAGAACCAAAAATTAAGAAAGCTTTATAAAGATTTAGTAAAGGCACATTCAAATCTAAACGAAGTTTTGTTACTTGTTTCTGATGTTATTAAAACCGAAAAAGATCAAGAAGGATATCTCAAAAATGTTTTTGAACTTTCTTTTAAGTTGATTCCTAAAGCAAGGTATGGTTCTTTGATGTTATTAAAAAACAATTATGTACATTTTCTAGCAGCAAGGGGGCACCTTTTAGATTTTCTAAATCAGTTAAAAATAAGTAAAGAATATTTACTTTTTACAAAAGATACACATATCATTGATTATGAGCAGATATATAACTTTATTAAGAATAAAATGCCTAAAGATTTACTTGAAAAGTTTTTAAAAGCATCTAAAAAATTTAAACAGGCCATTTTTTCTCCAATAATAGTTAATGACAAATTAATTGGAAATATTTCAATTGAGATTCCAGAAAATAGTTCCAAAAATTTTGATTCAAACGATGTTCAAATCCTCACTAGTTTTTCAAAAATTATCTCGGCCTTTCTAACAATTAAAGAACATGCTAAACTTCAAGGGTTATTCCTGAAAAATTTAATAATGTCACTAATTAAAATAGTAGAATTTTATGATCCATATACTAAAGGTCATTCTGAAAGAGTCGCATACTATGCTTCAAAAATAGCTGAGAAAATGGGACTAGAGAGAAATAGAATAAAAGAAATATATTGGGCGGGAATAATGCATGATATGGGTAAAATTTTTATACCACCTGAAATATTAAATAAACCTTCAAAGTTAACAGCAGAGCAATTTGAACTAATAAAGCAACATCCGGTTAAAGCTTATGAAATTTTAAAGGACTTAGAGTATATGGGAAATATTCCTTTGATTGTTAAACAACATCATGAAAGATGGGATGGAACTGGATATCCAGATGGATTAAAAGGCGAAGAAATTTTACTTGAAGCAAGAATTTTGGCTGTTGCAGATACATTTGATGCAATGACTACAGATAGACCATATAGAAAAAGGATGACTATAAGAGAAGCAATTAATGAGATTACCCGGAATGCGGGAAAACAATTTGATTCGGAGATAGTTAGAGTTTTTACCGAAATGGTTTCAAGTAGTAATATTATTTTAAAAGATAATTTAGATGTAAGTTAAAACTGGGAATGAGGAATAAAAAGCTGTGAAAAATAATGTAATTTATACGATACTTTTAATCATTTATCTGTTTCATCCATTGCCTATTTATAATTCACGCTCTCCTAATTGTTAGCACATATATGCAATCTGTCCTTCTAACTTCTTCTTATTCATCCTATTCGTCTTAATTGCTGTTTTGTTCTTTCTATTAACCTAACTGCTAACAATAACTAAAAATGTGTTAAAAAGTTTTTTAGTTTCTTACTTTCTTTATTGACAATCTTTTCAATCGTTTACCTAGAAGGTAGATTATTTATTTTTGTTCTTCTATCAATAAAATTAGAATATAACCTTTTTAAATGTATGCTCCGAATGTTTTTTTAGACTTGTGACAGTATTAAGTATTTTGTTAAGTAGTTCTTGCAGAGAAGAGATACTAAACAAATATTGTCGATCTACACTTTCTTTTTAACAGGTGTAGCCTTTTTTTAATTTTTTTTATTTTGGCCTGAGTCATTCTGTTTGTGTTAATAGGCCTGAAAAAATAAAGTTAACATATAGTAAATATTAATTTTCTAAAATTTGGAAAATAAATATTTTGAATTATTATTATTTTGTAGCATGCAAATTATTTTTGAAATAAAAATGTTTAAGATAATTATCATATATTTTTAAAAGATGAAATGAAATAAATTCATTGTTTTAAATAGATTTAAATTAATATTGACATTTTATATATTGTTATATATAATATACGTGTCATTTTAAGTGAAAGAAAAATAGGGGAGAGAATGTATGATTGATATGCAACTATTTATGACGAAAGATGGGGATATATGTAGTGTTGAGGGGTGGTGGCATCCTGAAAATAAAGTGATTTGCAATTACATTTACATACAACAACCTGATGGAGATGTAGAGATAGAAAAGAGAAAATATGTAAAAGTAATACGTAAGAAAGATGGAAGTTGGCGCAGCTTTGAAGAACAGTTAGAGTATATTAAAAAATTGGGAAGAAAACATACAAAAGCGTATTTTGTTGAACATAAAATGTTGGTTGATAAAAGTAATATAGAAAAATTTTATGATCCATTTTACACGTTTGAGAAATTTTCTAAAAATTATCCTCAAGAGTTTTTCTATTTAGAAGAATTTTTAAAATTATTAGGTGTCTCAAAAGAGGAATACAGTGGAATAGGAATGGTTGGATCATATCAGGTAGGACTTAGAAAATAAAAGAGTGATATAGATGTTTTATTTAGATTTAATTTGAAAAGAAATATGGAAATATTTGAAAAGATTATAGGCTTATCATCTAAAAAGGGTATGGAAGTTTTTGATAGAGGAAAGAAAACTCCTTTAAGAGCATACTTTAGGAATAAAATATTTTGTTGCCATTTTGCATATGAAAATACTGAGGACATTCCTAAGATATTTTCGATAGATTATAGGAATTTAGGAGCAGTAAATTATAAAGTTGAAATTATAGATAATACCCATTCAATATATACACCTACGATTGTTTTAGGAAGAATATTAAATACAGGTGAAAAAATGAAGATAGTAATATATCACGGAGGAAATAAGGGAGAATATAGTGTTGGTGACATTTTAATTGTAAAAGGTGAATTGATAGAAAATAATTTGGGAAAGTTTTTAAATGCAAAAAATGTTGAAAAGTTAAAAGATTAAGGGATGAGAGAATGGGGGGCATCAAGGTAATTTTAGTAAGATTTGGAATAAAGTTTGGATAGGTAATAATACATATTCTGATGAAAAGGTGAGAGACTATGTTTCAAGATTAAAAGTTAAACAGATAGTAGAATACATAAAGAGAGAATTTAAAATAAGTAATGTTGGAACTATTGCCGAAATTGGTTGTGGTGATGGAAGAATTTTAAAATTAGTAGGGAGAGATTTAAACAGTAAAGAACTTATTGGTATAGATATTTCAGAAAAGGCAATTTATAAGGCAAGGAAAATGTTTGGAAATCAAATGTTACTAAAGCTTGGTAGTGCAGTAAATGTACCAATAGAAGATAATTATTGTGATTTAGTATTGTCATTGGGAGTTATTGAGCATTATAGATTAAAAGAAGACTTAGAAAAATCTGTAAAAGAAATTTATAGAATTTTGAAACCAGGAGGTATAGCGGTGATAATGGTTCCAAATAGAATATCTTTTGGAGTTATTGATAGGATTATTCAACAAATTTTTGGAAAATGGGATTATGGTTATCAAAAAGAGCTAACTCCAAAACAGTTAGAGAAGATAATTAAAAAGAGTGGATTTTCGGTTATTAAGTATAAAATTACCAATCTTATTATAGTTCCTGGAGTTAAGAAAAATTTTAAGTTTCGTGTAATTAGAACATTTGATACTTTTTTAAAAAAGATTGTAAATGATTGTGGATTTTATCTGTATACATATTCTAAAAAATAACATGAAAAATAAAGTTGAGGTGGAAAAATGATTTATGCAATTCTTTCAGCAGTATTGATGGGTAGTACGGCTATTTTTAACAAATTTGCATTAAGAGACTTTGATCCAATGTTTGCCACAGTAATCAACTCGTTGTTAGCAGGTATTTTTTCATTATTTTTTCTAAAAAAGTTTCAGAAAATAAATGTGTATGTTATTTTCGTAGGGTTGTTTAATGCAGTAGGATTACTTTTTATGTTTATAGGCCTTTCAAAGCTTGATCCTGGTATAGCAATGGTTCTTGGAACGTCATATTATATCTTTACATCTCTATATTCTGTCCTTTTATTCAAAGAAAAAATTTCTATGAGTGTATTTTTTCAGATAGCGATTAATATTTTTGGAATAATTTTAATTATTATGCCTTCTTATAAAGTTGAGAATCTAAATCTTGTTGGTGGTATATTTTCTATATGTTCGGCTCTATTTTTTGCAACCAGTAATTCAGTTGCAAAGTTATCAAAGATTCAGGCAGATTTTTTAGTTTTTGCAAATAATATTATAACTTTCTTAGTTATTAGCATTCTTTATTTTTCTATATATGGAACTAGCTCTCTTTCATTCAACTTACGTGGTTTTATTTTTCTGACCATAGCTTCATTTATAGGTTCATTTTTGGGATTATATTTTTTCTACAAGAGTTTGAGTAAAATAGGTTTTTCAATTGCAAATATAGTAAGGACTTTAAACCCAATTACTTCATTGCTGCTTTCAAGGTTATTCTTTCCAAACGTAATAACAACAAGACAGTGGATAGGTATAATAATTGTTATTTTTTCAATATACAGATTAAATATTTTAATTAATAGATCAAAAGTTGAATTGAAGAAAGCATAATTAAATAACTCCCCTACCTAAAAAGGCAGGGGAGCTTAGAAAATAAATTTTTAATTACTGAATAGCCTTTAATGCAACAGTATTTAAGAAGTTCCAAGGTTTGTTAAAGTGGGGTTGGAAGAAAAAGTCTGAAAATGCAATATCAACTAAAGTCATATTATTTGAAATAGCAAGTGAAAGAGTATTTATACTTTCTGCTACATTAGCTTTAGACATTATCTGACCGCCAAGGATTCTTTTAGTTTTATCGTCATATACGATTTTTATGTATACTTTTTCATACTCAGGCATAAACTCTGGTCTGTTATTTTCTATTGTAAATATAGTTTTCACATCTAAATTTCTTTCTTCTGCAAACTGTTGACTTAACCCAGTAGTAAAGACGTTATATGAATACACTTTAACACCGGAAGTTCCTTGTGTTCCCTTGTATTCTACCGTAGCATCGAATAAATTGTATGCAGCTATTGTCCCCATCCTAACAGCATTTGTTGCAAGTGGAATATACTCATATGAATTAGTAGGTGTAAACCAAACAGCTGCACTATCTCCTACGGCAAATAAATCATTTTCAGAAGTATGAAGATACTTGTCGACTTTAATTGCTCCGTTTTCTAGCATTTCTACTTTTCCTTTAAAAAGTTCTGTATTAGGCTTGAATCCTATTGCAAGCACTACCATATCTGCATTATATTCACCTTTGTCGGTGATAATTTTACTTACATGGTTGTTTTCACCTTTAAATTCTACAACTTTTTCTCCAAGGATAAGTTCAACACCGTTATTTTTTAATTCTGTTTCTAAAATATCTGTAAATTCTCTATCAAGGTATCTTGATAGAATTCTATCTTTTATATCAAAGAGCATAACTTCTTTTCCGTTTTCTTTAAAAGCTTCAGCAAGTTCAACGCCAATATATCCTGCACCAATAACGGCAATTCTTTTAGCATTTTTTGAATGATTAATTATATCTTGTGCGTGGTAAAAGTTTTTTGAAAGTTTAATTCCTTCAAGATCAATTCCGGGAATATTCGGAATGATTGGCCATGAACCAGAAGATATCAATAACTTGTCGTAAGTATCTTTGAAAGTCTCACCGGTTTCAAGATTCTTAACAAGAACCCATTTTTCCTTTGTGTTAATATCAATTACTTCATGTTTCATCTTTGGATTTGCTCCCATTTCTGATAATTGTTTTGGAGAAGAATAGAAAAGTTTTTCAGGGTCTTTCACCACGCCACCAACGTGGAGTGCAATTCCACATGAGAGAAACGATATTGTGTCATTTTTCTCATATATTGTAATGTCTGCTTTGTCTCCATATAATTTTTTTGCAGTTACGGTAAACGCAGTTCCAGCATGTGTACAACCTATAACTATTACTTTCATATTTTTTCAGCCTCCTTAATTTGAGAATAATTTAACTTTTAGATTTCATCTATAATTATACTTAGTTTATACTAATTTGTCAAGTAAAAAATAAGAGGGAAATTTTTCCCCTCTTATTTTTTCTAATTATCCTTATTGTAAAAGCTTTTTTGCTTCTTCAAGTTTTGGAATTTTTCCGGAAATAACTATTTTTCCATCGATTGCAACCGCGGGTGTTGCAGCAACTCCGCGAGAGATAATCTCGTTGATATCTTGTACTTTTTCAATAGTTGCATCGATATTAAGTTCTTCTACTGCCATTTTCATTATTTTTTCGGTTTGTTTGCATCTTGGACATCCACTTCCTAAAATTTCAATCTTTTTTGCCATATTTTCCCCTCCCCTCATATTCTTCCGTATATTAAACCAAATATTGTTGAAAATATCACAACCAAGGTAAAGTATGTAAATGCCTTTTTCTTTCCAAAAAGTCTTGTTATAACGATCATGCTTGGAAGGCTCAAAGAATTTCCAGCCATAAGAAGTGCAAGTGTTGGTCCTTTTGCCATTCCAAGTTCTCTTAAAGCCTGAACAATTGGGACTTCAGTAAGTGTTGCAAAATACATAAACATTCCAATAACTGATGCGAAAAGATTTGAAAGTATTCCATTACTTCCTAGTATTTTTGTAACCACTTCTTGAGGAAGAAGTTTTGTTATTATTCCTGCTAAAAATACCCCAACAAAAAGATAAGGTAAAATCTTTTTTGCAAAATCCCAAGATTCTTCAAGCCAGCTTTTTGTAGTATCTCTTTTAAATGAAAATACTGCCATTAAAAATACAATAATTGATATGACAAACATTGTTGTATATTTAACTGCTGGATTAATTTTTAATCCACCAATTATTAAGAATGCAAGTTGTAGCAAGAAAAATACAAGTACTTTTAGACCATTTTCACTTTTTTCCTCTGTTGTAATAAAACCACCTTCACCTTTTTCTTGAAATAATAATTCCATTATCAAACCAATCAGTATAGCAGCAGTTACAGTTGCTATTAATCTTGCCAAACCTAGATCCCAACCAAGAACTCTAGCTGTCAAAAATATTGCGGCTATATTTATTGCAGGTCCAGCAAAAAGAAACGTGGTTGCTGGTCCAATTCCTGCACCTTTTTTATATATCCCTCCAAAAAGAGGAAGAATGGTACAAGAGCATACTGCAAGTATTCCACCACTTACTGCTGCAATGGGGTAAGAAATAATTCTCTTTGCAGTTGGTCCTAAAAGTTTTAGTACAGCATCTTTTTTGAGCATGACACTTATAGTTCCAGCAATAAAAAATGCCGGTACAAGACAAAGCAATACATGCTCTCTTGCATATTCTTGCAGCATTTGAAATCCATTTAATATACTATCTTGAACGATAGAAGCATTAAATGGAACAAAGTAAAATGTTAAAAAGATTGTTAAAATAATCACAAACTCCTTCACAAAAAATCATCCTTTCTATAATAGTCAGTAATTTCAATAATTAGTATATAATAAAGTGCTTATATTGTCAATAAAAAAATTATTT
This sequence comes from Thermosipho japonicus, assembly GCF_014201655.1. Classification (NCBI taxonomy): domain Bacteria; kingdom Thermotogati; phylum Thermotogota; class Thermotogae; order Thermotogales; family Fervidobacteriaceae; genus Thermosipho; species Thermosipho japonicus. Next base: position 219,940 of record NZ_JACHEX010000003.1, on the reverse strand, counting down.
TAAAGCGCTAAGAATAGCTTTGACAAGCTCGTTATCTTGCAATTTGTAGATTACCATGTTTCCATTTCTTTCATCTTTGATTAATTTTAAATTTCTTAAGATAGAAAGATGTTGTGAAAGATTTGGTTGGCTCGTATTTATTTTAGATAATAATTCACAAACACAATGTTCTTTTTCACTTAGTAGGTATAATATCTTAAGTCTAATTGGATGTCCAAGTGCCTTTAAAATGCTTGCAGCTTCTTCGAATTTTTCCACTTTTCCACTCCTTTTTTTGTAAATTCTTTTTTATTATAACTAATTTTTACTAATATTGTCAATTATTTTTACATATGTTAAAATAATTAGTAATCCTAACTAAGGAGGAATTATATGGGAATATATAAAAAAATATTTGCAATAGCACTTCCCATTGCATTACAACAATTTTTATCTACTGGTGTCAATTTTGTTGATACCTTAATGATTGGAAAACTTGGTGAAGTTGCAATTGCAAGTGTGGGACTTTCAAATCAATTTTTCTTTCTATACAATCTTATATTATTCGGACTTATATCAGGCGGTTCCATCTTTTTTTCACAATTTTGGGGGAAGAAAGATATAGATGGAATAGCAAAATCATCCGCAGTAACAAGCACTACTGCCTTACTTTTTTCTGCGGTATTTTTTACTCTTTCTTTTTTCTTTCCACAAATTGTTATGAGGTTTTTTAGTCCTGACCCACTTGTAATTAAGGAAGGAATTATTTATTTAAAAATTATCTCTTTTTCTTTTCCAATATTTGCTTTGAGTATGGTCTTTTCTTTTGTTTTAAGAAGTGTAGAAAAGGCTCATATTCCTATGTATGTAACGATAGTAGAATTATCAACGAATGTATTTTTAAATTATAGTTTAATATTTGGAAAGTTTGGTTTTCCAAAACTTGGTATTTTAGGAGCAGCTATAGCAACCCTTATCGCAAGGATAGTTGGACTTGCTAGTTTAATTTTGATTATAAAGATAAAAAATCTTCCAGGTTTTTTTACACTCAAACATGTTGAGATGATTGATAAGAAATTCTTAAAGAACTTTTTCCATTACACATTACCAACAATTGCTAATGAATTTGCTTGGTCTTTTGGTATGACAATGTATTCTGTTATATACGCTCATATGAGCACTCAAACGATAGCGGCAAGAAATATAATGGGAACCATTGAAGGATTTGCATATTCCTTTACATTTTCTATTGCATCAGCTGCATCCGTTATTGTTGGAAATTATCTTGGTGCGTCTAGATTCAAAGAAGCTTTTGATGTTTCAAAAAAGGTAATAAAGCTTTCACAGATTGTAGCAATTATTTCTGGTACTTTAACTGTTATTCTTTCCTACTACATAGTAAACTTTTTTGATGTTTCTGATGAAGTAAAAATACTTGTTAGAGTAACTATAACAATTTCCATGGCCTTTATACCAATCAAGGTCTTTAATGGTTTAAACATTGTTGGTTTTTTAAGAGCAGGTGGTGATACAAGATACTCTTTTATGGTCGAAGCAGGAACATTATGGCTTCTTGGAGTTCCTCTTGCTGCATTTTCAGGCCTTATTTTAAAATTTTCATTTCCAATTGTTTATCTTTTTACAATGAGCGATGAAATAACAAAGGCAATTATTCTTTATTCGAGATATCACAGTAAAAAATGGGTAAAAAATGTTGTTGAAAAGTTATAGAGCTTTTTCAAGTTCTTCGATTTGTTTTTTAAACTCTTCGATCTCATGCATTGTATTAAATATCTTCTCTTCTAATTTATTTTTTTGATTTACAAGCTTTTCTGCTTTTACATAATCAGAATTAACATTTAAGAGCTCTTCTTCAACACTTTCAAGTTCTTTTATTAATTTTTCTTCTTCTTCTCTTTTCTTTTTCAATTGTTCTTTTAGGCTTTTTAATTTGTTCTTCAGTTTCTTTTTCTCTTCAAATTCTATATTTTCTTTCTTTTTTCTTTCTTTTTCTTCAGTTGGAACGTATTCACTAAGGTCATATATTTCTTTTAGTATTCCATTTTCTAATACAAAAAATTTGTTACACACGTTCTTTATGAGCTCTTCATCGTGCGAAACAAGTATAATGCTTCCTTTAAATTCTTTTAAAGCGTTTTCGAGAGCCTCTAGCGTGTCTAGATCCATATGATTTGTAGGTTCATCAAGCACTAAAAGATTTGGCTTTCTAAGGAGAACCTTTGCAAGTGCAAGGATTTGTCTTTCACCACCACTAAGGTTGTGTACTTCTTTAAATACCTCTTCTCCCTTGAAACCGAATCTTCCAGCGTACGCCCGTATTACATAATCTGGTTCAAATTCCATTTCATTTGATATTTCTTCAAACACAGTACTTTCATCATCTAGTTCTTCTACAAATTGATCAAGAAATTCTACTCTTACATTGTATCCAAATTCAACTGTTCCTGAGCCATTTTTATCTCCTTTAATTAATCTTAGGATAGTACTTTTTCCAGAACCGTTTTTACCAAGCAGAGCCATTTTATCTCCCGAATGGATTGTAAAGCTTACATCTTTTAGGATATCCAAGAATTTTAAATGTTTTACGGTTAAAACTACGTGACCTGGCATTTCAGGAGTTGGAAGGGATATTTTTTTATCAAATTCTTCTTTGTTGAAAGTTACTTCAGATTCAAGCTCTTCAAGCATCTTTTGTAGCATTTTTTCTTTACTTTTTGCTTGTTTTATGAATTTTTCTCTTCCCCATTTTCTGTATCTTTCAATTATCTTTTTTAACCTTTCAATTTCCTTTTGCTTGTTCTTCATTGTTCTTTGTTGGTGGAGTATAAGTCTTTCTCTTTCGACGAGGTAATTGTCAAATTTCATTTTAAAATCCCATATTTTTTCGTTGTTTATTTCTAAAAATCTTTCACATGTATCTCTTAAAAAACTTCTATCGTGTGAGATTATAATGTAACCTCCGTTAAAGTTTTTTAGGAGGTTTTTAAGAAATCTTATTCCTAAAATATCAAGATAATTTGTTGGTTCGTCTAGTAGAATAAAGTCTGCATCTTCAATGAAAAGCCTTCCAATTTGAAGCCTTGTTCTCTCTCCACCACTAAAAGTGGAGATATCTCTGTACCAATCTTCTTCTTCAAATCCCAAACCCTTGAGTATGCTTCTAACTAGTCTTTCTTTTTCTGGAGTGTTAGCTACTTTCATATAGTATTCGTATGGAGTTTTTTCGTCAAATGTTCTAAATTGGTCAAGATACAAAATTTTACCGGAAGTGATTATCTTTCCTGTGTAGTCGTTAAAAATACCAGCTATTGCCTTTAATAGTGTTGTTTTTCCTGAACCATTTTTACCAATTAGTGCAACCCTTTCCTTATCGGATATATTTAAATTAACATCCGACAACAGAGTTTTTCCTGGAAATGAAATTGTGAGATTATTTAGAATGATCAAAGCAAAATCACCTCGTGCTGATTTTTTTTGTTAGTTTGAAACATTCTATTGAAATTAATATAGCAAAAAGATGCCACAAAATTACAAAGATTGTTATGAAAAATAAATGTATACCGTTTAACTTTGCATCTTCGTGGGCAAGTCCGGTAAGATAAGCATATATATTGGCAGCTAAGAAGTTAGAAATAGATAGTGAAAGGTATATAGCTAGCTTTTTGTACTCAAAGAATGCTTTTTTATCTATAATTTGCAAAGTAATAATGCCTAAGGAAGCAAGGATTGTAAATAAAATTAATTCTGCGGGCATCATAAAATCGTATAAGAATTTACCTTTGTTTAATAAGACAATTATTGTTAGCAATACAGGGATGGCCACTGGAAAAGTTGAAACGATCGAAAATAAGTAACTTAAAAATTTAAAAATATTACTTTTTTTCATAGTTTTCCACCCCCTTTCATAGTTAGTTTATCACAAAATACTGATTAATTCTAATTCTTGACAGAAAATTCATTTTTTATACATATTAACATTAATATATATGTGTTATAATGATATGAAAAGAAATATGGAGGTGAGATAATGCAGCCACAGTTTAATTTGAATAATGAAAACACAAAAATTAAAGAAAAGATGAAAAATGTAAAACACAAAATAGCAGTTTTAAGTGGAAAAGGTGGAGTTGGAAAGACCACAGTTGCAGTAAACCTTGCAACAGCACTTGCAGAGAGCGGTTACAAGGTAGGGCTTCTTGACCTTGATATGCACGGTCCTAACATAGTAAGGATGCTTGGTGAAAAAAACCCATCTGTTGATGGTGAAGAGATAGTTCCTGCTGAAATTTTACCTAATTTAAAGGCCCTTTCTATAGGTATGCTTGTTGAAAGCGGAAAAGCAGTCATATGGAGAGGTCCACTCAAACATTCTGCTATAAAGCAGTTTTTGGGAGATACAAAATGGGGTGAACTTGACTTTTTAATTTTTGATTTACCACCTGGAACAGGCGATGAAGCGTTGAGTTTATTCCAAACACTCGATGATCTAGATGGAGTAGTTATGGTAACCACACCTCAAAAAGTAGCCCTTGATGATGTAAGAAGGGCAATTGATTTTGTACATTCGATGAACAAAAAATTAATTGGTATAGTCGAAAATATGTCATTTGTAAGGTGCCCAAAATGCGGAGAAAAAATTGAAATATTTGGAAGTGGCGGAGGAAGAATTCTTGCAGAAGAATACAATGTAGAGCTTTTAGGACAAATTCCTCTTGATCCAAAGGCTGCAAAACTTGCAGATGAAGGAAAGCCGGTTACACTTTATATGAGAGAGAGTGAAGTTGAAGAAGAATTTAGAAAGATTGCTGAAAAGGTTGCAAAATCTGTAGAGGTGGAATAAATGAGAATCGAACCAACCGGGGATCCTAAGATAAAAAATGAAAACATAAAGAAGAAAAAAGGTTTAAAAGGAAAACACAAAGTCAGTTTTTCCAGTGAAACCCCCGGTTTTTTCGATGTTTTACTTGATGTGGAAGAAGAACAAATAAACCAAGAACTTGAAAGAATAGTAAATGACATTCTGGAGGCGGGGAACGATTTTGTTCGTTCCCCAACTCCAGATTCTTTAAGAAAATACAAAGAAAAGATAAAAAAGTTTTTGAAGCTTATTGAGAAAAAGATGTACAAGCTTGGTGGAAAAATGGATTATGCAACTAATACTCCGCGTCTTCATGTTATTGTCGAAGAAATCGATTCAAAACTTCAAAATCTTGCAGAGAAATTGATTTCAAGTGAAGCCGGAACAATCAATTATGCTGCAAAGGTTGAGGAAATTAATGGACTTATTCTTGATTTGTATAAGTAAGGAGTAAGAGGTGAAAGTGTATGAATATTTTGGTAACAAACGATGATGGTGTAACAGCTGATGGAATACTATGTCTTGCTAGAACGCTAAGTAGAAAATACAAGGTAACAGTTGTTGCTCCAGAGACTGAGCAAAGTGCAGTTGGACATGCAATTACATTAAGACTTCCTCTGTGGCTTAGAAAGTTAGACATAAATGAAAACTTTGAGATATATTCTGTATCAGGAACACCAGCTGATTGTGTAAAAATGGGAATAGATGTTGTACTTGGGGAAAAACCTGATTTACTAATAAGTGGAATAAATAGGGGAAATAATTTAGGAACTGATGTTGTGTATTCAGGAACTGTTAGTGGAGCACTTGAGGGTGCTATAGCAGGTGTTCCTTCGATTGCAGTTTCAAGTTATAGCTTTGAAAATCCTATGTATGAAACAGCAGCAAAGTTTATACTAGATTTTCTTGAAGAATTTGATGTAAGATCTATTCCAAGGTTTACCGCTCTTAATATAAATGTACCTTCAATTCCATATGATCAGATTAAGGGATGGAAGTTGACACGACAGAGTAAGAGAATGTACGATGATTACTTTGAAAAGCGTGTTGATCCTTCTGGAGGAAATTACTATTGGATGATGGGAACTATAATTGAAGATGATCCTGATCCAAAGGCTGATTACAAGGCTATTGCTGAAAATTATGTTTCAGTGACTCCAATAAGTGTTTTCTTAACAAATGAAGAATATTTAAAAAGATTGGAGGAAAGGTATGAAGATAAGACTATACGGTGATCCAATCTTGAGAAAAAAGGCAAAAATAGTGGAAGATTTTAAATATATTCAACAAATAAAGGAAGACTTGTTAAAGACAATGTACCTTGAAGATGGTGTTGGACTTGCGGCACCACAGGTTGGTATCTCTTTAAGATTTTTTGCAATGGATGATGGCAGTGGTCCTCTAATTATTGTAAATCCTGAGATAATAGAACATTCTCAGGAAAAAGAAATTGGAGAAGAAGGTTGTTTAAGTCTTCCAGGTATTTTTGAAGATGTTGAAAGGTATAAATGGGTAAAATTAAGATATCAAGATGAATATGGGAAAGTTCAGGAAAAGTTGTTTGAGGGATATAGTGCAAGGATTGTTCAACACGAAAGGGACCATTTAGATGGAATACTCTTTATTGATCATCTGCCAACTAGCGTAAAAAGACGACTTTCTACTGAGCTTTCTAAAATAATGAGGATGAGAATGGAGGAAAAAAAGTGAATTTTGAAGATTTTAACTTGAGTGAAAAAACGTTAAGGGCAATCAATGAGAAAGGATTTGAAAGTCCAACGCCAGTACAGGAAAAGGTAATACCTATACTCTTGAAAAAGGAGAAGAATTTAATAGTACAGGCAAAAACTGGAACAGGAAAGACAGCAGCATTTGGAATACCATTAATTGAACTACTAGAAAACAAGGGGTATGTTCAAGCGATTATTTTAACACCAACAAGGGAACTTGCACTCCAGGTTTCTGAAGAGATTAATTCTTTAAAGAGAAAGAAATTAAAAATTCTTCCAATATATGGTGGTCAATCTATTCAAAGACAGATTGATCATTTGAGAAAAGGTGTAGATATTGTCGTTGGAACCCCAGGAAGAATATTGGATCATCTTGAAAGGGGAACAATAGACCTTTCAAAAGTGGAATATTTTATTTTAGATGAAGCAGATGAAATGCTTGATATGGGATTTATTGATGATGTTGAAAAGATATTAAAAAGTACATCTGATGATAAATTTTTCTTGATGTTTTCTGCAACAATTCCAAAGAGAATAATTGATCTTGCAAAAAAGTATATAAAAAATTATGAGGTTATAAAGATTCAGGATAAGCAGTTGACAACAAATTTAACAGAACAGATTTATATTGAACTAAGAGAAAGTGATAAATTTGAGGCGTTGTGTAGAATAATAGACATGGAAGAAGAGTTCTATGGTATGGTATTTTGCAGAACAAAAGTTGAGGTTGATACTGTATCATCAAAATTAATTGAAAGAGGATATGATGCAGAAGCACTTCATGGAGATTTTTCTCAATATCAAAGGGAAAGAGTATTAAAAAAATTCAGAGAAAAAAAGGTAAATATTCTTGTTGCAACCGATGTTGCTGCACGTGGAATTGATATAACAGGATTAACACACGTTATTAATTATTCAATTCCTTTAAATCCTGAACATTACGTTCACAGAATAGGAAGAACGGGAAGAGCCGGAAAAGAAGGTGTTGCGATAACTTTTGTAACTCCAAGGGAATACAGACAATTGTTTAGAATAAAGAAGTTTTCTAATGCTAAGATAAAGGAAGGAAAAGTCCCATCTGTAGATCAGATTATAAAGACAAAGGCGAAAAAGATAAAAAAACAAGTTGTTGAAAATAATTCTAAAAAACATAATATTTATTATGAACTTGCAAAAGAACTCCTCAATGAACTTCCTGCCGAAGAGGTTGTTGCAACATTGCTTAGTATGGGCTATAAATCTTTAAACCCAGAAAGTTACAGTAATATTTCTCAAATTTCCTCAAGGAAAGAAGAAGTTGTAAGATTATTTATTGCACTTGGAAAGCAATCTGGAATTAACAAAAAGCAGTTGATTGATTACATAGTTAAAAATACCGGGATATCAAGTAAGGTTATAAGTGATATTACGGTATTGGATAAATTTTCCTTTATTACCGTTCCATACAGAGAGGCTGAAATAATTCTTTCCGTCTTTAAAAAGAGAGGAAGAAGATCAATAGTGTCAAAAGCAAGGGCGAGAAACTAGGAGGTGGATTTTGTGAAGAAGCTTGGTATGGTAGTTTTAGCATCTTTTATTCTTTTATCATTTGTACTCTTGTTTGCAGGAGGGGATAGCGCTCAAGGTCCAAAACTTGCCTACATTGATTCTACAAAGGTTTTACAATCATACGATAAATGGATTGACCTTCAGGCAAAGTATCAGGAAGATGTTCAATTTTATCAAAAAAAGTTAAATGAACTTGCAGCTGAGATTAACAATATGAAAGAAAAAGGTACAGCAGCGGATTTAATAAATGCAAAAATTGCAGAGTACAATCAAAAGCAAAAACAATACTCTGATTTGTTAAACAGCGAATACCAGAAAAAGTTTGCAGAGCTTGAGCAGGAAATACTTCAAAAGATAGCAGAATATGCAGAGATAATGGGTTATGATTTTGTATTTAATAGCAAAACGATGGCATATGGAAATTCAAAGTACGATATTACCGCTCAATTTATTGAGTATTTAAAAAGTATGGCTCAATAAAAGGTAATATGGAGATAGTATGTAAGGATGTAAAAAAAAGATTCGGTAGAAAACAGGTTTTAAATGGTATAAATTTAAATGTTAAAACAGGTGAAGTGGTAGGCTTGCTGGGGCCAAATGGTTCCGGCAAGACTACTTTATTTAATATTATACTTGGTGTTGTTATCCCAAGCTCTGGAAAAATTTATTTAGGTAAAAGAGATATTACGAAAATTCCTATACATAAAAGGGCGAAACTTGGTATAACGTATCTTCAACAAGAAACATCAGTTTTTAGACAATTATCCGTTGAAGATAATTTAAAACTTGTTATTGAATATCATGATAAAGATGTGAAAAAAATACCAAAACTATTAAAAGAATTTGGAATAGATTCGTTAAAGGAACAATATGCGTTTTATCTTTCAGGCGGTGAAAAAAGACGACTTGAACTTGCAAGAATGATGACCCTTTCTCCAAAGTTTTTGTTGCTTGATGAACCTTTTGTTGGTATAGATCCAAAAACGGTTAAAGAAATTCAAAAGATGGTTATATCATTAAAAGAGCGAGGACTTGGTATAATTATAACGGATCACAGTGTGGATGCATTAAAAGATATTGTTGACAGATTATATGTAATACACAAAGGTGATATAATTGCAAGTGGACAGCCAGAAGAAGTTTTAAACGATGAAACTGTAAAAGAAGTTTATTTGGGGGGGTAGTTATGAAAATTATTTTGAGTTTAATTTTTTCTATTTGGGGACTTTTTGCACCTGAAAGTGTTGTTGTAGATAACAGTGGTGGATATTTTATTTCAAATATGGGGAAATTACATGTAAAAGATGGAAATGTTCTCTATCAATCAAAAGAAAAGAATGAGTATATCTTGTCTCTTGTTGATCCAAGAGGACTCTATTTAAATGGGAAAGATTTGTGGATTGTTGATTTTGATAGGCTGATAAAATATGATCTAAGTAGTAAAACATACAAAAGTTATTTTGCTACTTTTCCAAGGTACTTAAATGATGTTACTATGTATGAAGGAAAGATTTATGTTACTGACACTTACGGTAACTCTGTTTATATCTTAGAGAATGATAAATTAAATGTTGTCTTTAATATTTTAAGACCAAACGGTATTACAACTGACGGAAAATATTTGTATGTAATTTCTTTTGAAAATCCTGCAGTGGTTTATAAATGTTCTAAAGAAGGTGTTGTTGAAAGCTTTACACTTTCAGATGTTAAAGGTGGAGATGGAATCTTTTTTGCTGATGATTTATTTTTTGTTTCAGGTTACAACTCCAAGAATGTAGTTGTATATGACAAAGAATGGAATAAACTACTTGAAAAGAATGGTTTTTCATCGCCTTCAGATCTGTATTATAAGGATGGATATTTGTATGTTCCGGATATGAAAGATGGAAAAATTTATGTATTTCAGGTAAAAAAGGAGAAAAGTAAATGAGTTATAGCTATCTTGTAAGGTTTAAAAAACTAGGTCCATATAGATTTGTAGCAGGGCTTGATACAATTACTATGATTGAGAGAACTTTTAGAAGAACAAATTTAAAATTAACTTTTACGGAAGGGTTTCATCCAAAACCTAAGTTTTCATATATTGATCCGGTTTCAACAGGTGTTATCGATCTTGCATTTTACGTAAATATAAATCTTGAAGAAGACTATGATCCCCAAGTTGTTTATAACGAAATTGCAGCGGTTCAGCCACTTCATTTGAAAATAGATAATGTAACTAAGAATTTTGTAAATTTATCAAAGATAGAAAAATATGAATTTTTAGTTTTTGTAAAAAAACCTTTTGATTTTGATACAACTAAAGTTATTGAAAAGAAAACAAAACGAGGGATACGTCAAATTAGCCTAGGTGTTCTTGAAAATGTAAGAAAATTTGAAAAAAAGGATTATGTTGTGATAAACTATATTATTAGAAAGGAAAATACTTTTAATCCATATCTTCTATCAGATAAAGTTTTTCTTGCGTTAAGAAAAGAAGCTTATATTCAAGATAATGCTCTTTCTTTTCTTTTTGAAAGGGGTGCTTAAATGAAAAAAATATTAGTGGTAGATGATTCTGAAGTTCTGCGAAAGATTACATCTTTTAATTTGAAGAAAGCCGGTTTTGAAGTTCATGAAGCAGTTGATGGTGTTGATGGTCTTGAGAAAATGAAAGAAATAATGCCAGATTTGATAATTCTAGATATTATGATGCCAAGGCTTGACGGTTTTGGAGTTTTAAAGGAAAAAGGTCAAGATGAATCAATTAAGGATATCCCGGTTATAATCTTAACTGCAAAAGGTGGTAGCGAAGATGAAAGGCTTGCAAAATCTCTCGGGGCAAAGATGGTAATCACCAAACCGTTTAGTCCTTCACAACTAATTGAGGAAGTTAAGAGGTTGATTGGAAATGATTAAAAGATTACAAGATGTTTATGAAATGCTGTGCAGAATTTCTGGTAAAGAACCAAAAGTTTATGAATCAGAAGAAAAACTGTTGAATGCAATTGAAGAGGAAATAGAAAAAATAAATGCAGAAATTTTAGCTTACAAGCAAGAACTTGAGTCTTCAACCATTTTAATAGAAAGTCAACTTGAAGAGATAACGAGGTTGTATGAAGAAATTTCTACACTTTTTGAAATTAGTAAGATTATTGCTTCTAATATTGAGACAAAGCAGATTTTAAAACCTATACTTTATACATTGAAGAAGGCAATGGGATTTAAATGTGGAATTATTTCTTTGAATTATGAGAGAAAGGTTATGGAAACAGTTGGAACATGTCCAGAAAATATTAATCAGCTTGTTAGTGAGGAGGTAGATGAATTTTCCTCGGAGACAGTTATTAAAGAAAGATGTGAAAAATTAAATAATGAAAGTATAATTTTTAAATATATCTCAACTGCATCTGATGAAAAGGCCGGTTATCTATTATTTGTTGGAAAAGAAAGTGGTTCTATTTTTACCGCGGGAGATAAAAAGATCGTAGAATCTACGGCTCAGCAGATTTCAGGGAGTATTGAAAGAGAAATAGCATTGAAAGAAGAAATTGAAAGAGAAAGATTAAACCAACAGATAGAAATTGCAAGAAATATCCAACTTAATTTCTTTCCAAAGAAGTTTCCACATGATGATAATTTTGATTCTTTTGGTGAAAGCACACCAGCAATACATGTTGGAGGAGATTATTTTGATGTCTTTGTAAAAAATGATTTTTTATTTGGAATTGTTGCTGATGTATCTGGAAAAGGTCTTCCTGCGTCTTTAATTATGTCTTCTATGAGAAGTGCTTTTAAGTCTTTGATAGAAAGTACTGATGGAGATTTAAAAAGGACGTTTAATAGTCTAAATAATATGGTTTCTGTAGATGTAGGCGAGGATAGATTTGTAACATGTGTTTCTTTTAAGATATCAAGAGATGGTATTCTTGAAGTAATAAATGCTGGGCATGATCCACTTTATATAGTAAATTCTTCTTCCATATCTAAAGTTAAATCTACAAATACTCCTCTTGGAATGTTTGAAGATATGGATTTTGAGGTTCAAACATTTAAACTTTCTAGTGGTGATTTAATTTTTGCATATACGGATGGAATTCCTGAAGCAAGGAATTTAAGTGGAGAAGAATATGATTTTGAACGCCTTGAGAGGATTTTAAAAAAAGTTTATCTTTTATCTGCAAAGGAAATAATATATAACGTTGAGAATGATGTTTTTAGATTTTCTCAGGGTGCACCGCAGCACGATGATATGACTTTACTTGCTATTAAATATTTTAATTAGGAGGTGTATTGATGGTAGATGTAGGTTCTTTAAGTAAGGGAATGTACATAAAATATGAAGGTGAAATTTACAGGGTAATTGATGTAAACAAGCATTTTAGGGCAAGAGGATCAGGCTTAATTAGGACAAAACTTAAAAATATATCTACAGGACTTGTAAGGGAAGTGAATTTCAATAGTGGTGAAAAAGTAGAAGAAGCGGAAATTACATTTAGAAAAGCTTCCTATATATATAACGATGGTGAAAGCTATTACTTTATGGATAATGAGACATTTGAACAATATGGTATTCCTGAAAGTGATATAGAAGAAGAAAAAAATTATTTAGTTGAAAATACAGAAGTGGATTTGATAATGCATGAAGGTAAACCTATTGGAATACAACTTCCAACAAGCGTTGTTCTTGAAGTTGTAGAAACAGACCCAGGTTTTAAAGGAGATACCGTTTCTGGTGGAGGAAAACCTGCTGTTTTGGAAACAGGATTGAAGATAACTGTCCCATTCTTTGTTGAGAAAGGTCAAAAAGTAAGGGTAGATACAAGAACAGGTGAGTACATAGAAAGGGCATAAAAAGGAGGGGGAGCCCATGGATTTTGAACAAGGAAGTATAAATATTAGTGATGAAGTTTTAAAGGAAATAGCGTTTAGAAGTTTTTTAGAAGTTCTTGAGTTGTCTGCAGATGATAAAGATGCAAAAAAGTTAAAAAGAAATATTGAAATTGAAAGGACACCTGATGATAACGTAATAGTAAGTGTTAAAACCGTGGCTCCATATGGAAAGAGTTTAGTTGAATTTGGAAAGAAAATTATGCAGAATATTTCAGAAAATATTCAAAGAATGACGGAACTTCAAGTATCTGCAGTTAACGTTTCTATAGTTGATGTAGTTGAAAAAATAGAGCCAGCAGAGGAGGAAGAATAATTGATAAAAAGGCGTCATAAAATGCGCGAAAGTGTTTTTAAAACACTTTTTCAATGGGACTTTCAAAAAGATGAAGATTTGACTGAAATAGCAAAGCAGCATATAAGTTCGCTAGAAGATGAAAAGCTTAGAGAGCAAGCATATTGTTATATAGAGGGGATTAAGAGAACTATAGAATCTTTAGATGAAATTATTTCTAAGTATCTTCAAAATTGGACATTAGATAGGCTTTCTGTGACGGATAGAAACATTTTAAGACTTGGAACGTATGAACTTTTATACGTCGAAGATGTTCCTATAGAAGTTACTTTAGATGAAATGATAGAGCTTGGAAAGACATATGGAACTGAAAATAGTGGTAAATTCATTAATGGGGTATTAGATAGAATAGCCAAGGGGGAAGCACCTAAAGAAAAATTTGATATGTAAGAAAAATATAGGGGGGTAAATATTTCTTTTTCTGAGGTTTTAGTTGGAATAATAATAGCAGTTATAGTTTTAGCATCATGTTGTATGATGCTAAATTCTGTTTTTAATTGGTATTTTACCATTAAAAGGGACTATTTAAGAAGCCTTGAAGCCTTTTATATTGTAAATTATATAAGGCACGATTTTTATTCCCGTGGCGTTTCTGAAATTGTATATATTTCACCGCAGAGTATTTCTTTTAAGGAAAGAATAAAGACGGGTGCTATTAAGAGTGTAAGATACAAAATTTTGGATTATAACGGAAAATGTGTTGTTGAAAGACAAGCAAGTGATGGTAGGAATTATTTTGGTCCTTTTAAAGAAAAAATTGAATTTGAAGATGGCAAAGGTTATATTCTTATAAAAAGCTATATTGGAAAATTTATACTTCCTAAAAAGCCTGTTGACAAGGTAATACGAAAACTAATACCTCTCTTTTAAGCTGTATACGTATGCAAGAACCTCTGCAACAGCTCTGTATAGTTTTTGGGGTATTTCATCACCTATTTCTACGCTAAAATACAATTCCCTTGCAAGTGGTGGATTTCTTAATATTGGTACGTTGTTTTTCCTTGCAATTTCCTTTATTTTTTGCGCGAGTTTATCTGCACCTTTTGCAACAACTATTGGAACATCCATTTCATCTGAGTCATACTTAATTGCAACAGCAAAGTGTGTTGGGTTTGTTACTACAACGGTAGCTTCAGGTACTTCCTGCATCATTCTATGCATAGAATATTGCATCATGATTTGACGCTGCTTCCTTTTAATTTCAGGATTTCCTTCCACTTCTTTAAATTCTTCCTTTACTTCTTGCTTTGTCATTCTTATATTTTTTTCATATTCATATCTTGAAAAAAAGTAATCAGCAATTGAGACAATAAATAGTGCGATACCACATTTAATTAAAAGCTCAAATGTGATGTCCCAGATAAGAAGTGCACCTTCACTTACACTTGTATCTGTTGCAAGAAGGAGCTTGTTCCAATTTGATTTTACGACAAGGTATCCAACATAGCCAACAATCACTAGTTTTAGAATGGATTTAAGAAGTTCAAAAAGTGATCTAAGGGAAAACATTCTTTTAAGACCGCTAATTGGGTTTATCTTTGAAAAATCAAGTTTAATGCTTTTAAAAGTTATTAAAAATTTTGTTTGAAGACTTCCAGTAACAATTCCAGTCATCATTACAAGCGCAACAAAAATAATAAGGTCTATTATAACACCTTTGAAAGCTTCTATTGTATAGATGCCAAGATCTTGTATAGTTAAAGAATCATATGATGGCAGTTTTGCAAAAAATGCAACAGCAGATTGAAGTCCAATTATAATTCCACGACCTAAGAAAGCAAAGCCAAGTACCGCAGCAAGAAACGTAAATCCAGAGGTTAACTCTCTGGATATCGGAACTTGTCCTTCTTCTCTTGCCTTTTGTCTTCTTCTTGGCGTTGCCTTTTCTGTTTTATCAGGGTCAGCAAATAATTGTAGATCTATCCTGAGAGAAATTGTTGAATTACCTTCTCTAAAAGCACAGGAAGTTTTGCGGAAGTCTCTGCCCATATCGGCACCATCCCTAAAAAGATTACGAATACCAAAAGCGATTTTAGAGGAATTCCGACCATAAAGACGTTCATCTGTGGAACAAGCCTTGAGAGTATTCCAAGTAGAACGTTTATTATAAACATATATCCAATTACCGGGAGCCCAATTTTTAAAGCAATAAAGAACATTTCGATAAATTTTGTTTCAATAAACTTTACTAAGGAAAAATCTAGTTTATCCAGGTATAAAGGAAAAATTTTTATAGAATCTACAACCCCTTGATATACAACCATGTGGCCATTTAGGGATATAAAAACAAACAATGAAAGAAGAAATATTAATTGTCCAACAATTGGAGTTTCTTCCATTGTAGGATCCATAGCGGTAGCAAGACCAAAACCAGATTCGATTCCTAACAACTCTCCTGCAATAGAAAATGCACCAAATATAAAATAAGCAAGAAGTCCTATGGCAAAGCCAATAAGGAAATTGTTTAGAAGAGAAAGAACGATAGTGATAACTGGTGTATCAAGTGGTATAGTATCTACCTGTGGTAGTGACATATAAGAGAGTGCAAGAACAAGAAAAGCCCTCACTGTCGTTGGCACGAATGCCGCTGACAGTAAGGGAGTAATTAAGAACATTCCAGTTAATCTGCTAATGAGCATTGCCCAATTCAAAAATTGTGTTTCGACAAAGTCGATTATTTCCATTATTTATTAATCTCCTATCTTAAACCATTTAGCTATTTGTTTAAGCCTTTCAGAGACTGAATCTATGTCTTTGACCATCTTGTTTAGTTTTTTAGAAAATTCTTCTAGCTTTTTCATTTTTACTTCAATTGTAGTCATTTTGTCGACAGTTTGTCCAACATTTTGAGCAGACCTTGAAGAAATTTCTACCATATGGTTGAATACCTCTTTTGTTTGTTCCAAAATAGAAGATACATTCTTTGTTGTATCAACAAGATTTTCAATACGTTGAGTTATTATTTTAAAGCTTTCAGAGAAATCTTCTTTGGTTTTTGAAAGAGCGTTAAAGCTTTCCTTTGAATTTTCGTATACAGCATTTAAACTCCCAAGATTTTCAGTGTAATTTTCCATATCTTTCATTAATTTTTTCGAGATTTCATTAATCTCGACTGATAGTTTCATTATCTCGTCTGCAACAACTGCAAATCCTTTTCCAGCTTCTCCTGCCCGTGCTGCTTCAATTGCCGCATTAAGTGCAAGAAGGTTGGTTTGATTTGCAACGTTTTGAATTTTAGAGATTTCTTCGGTTACTTGGTTAAATTGTCCAATTGTTTGGTTTATATAGCTATTGAATTTTTCGATAGTTTCCAGAGAATTTTTGATACTTTCATCGAATTCTCTGACAAATTTTTGGTTTTCATCAATTTTTTCTTCTGCTTCGAGTATTTCATCAACAAGATTTTCAAGAGTAGTTACAACTTGATTAATAACATCTTTTGCATTGTCTGTGCTTGATTTCATTTCATCAAAGTCGTCTAAAATAATAGATGTGTTGTTAGAAAATAGCTTTACGGCCTCAGAGACATCTTGAGAGGTTTTTTGCAAGATATTATTTAGCTCTTCAAGATTGTCAACTTCTGATACGAGTTGGTTTGAGCTTGTAAGGAGCTTTTTAGCAAAGTCTTTAAATGTTTCAGAAAGTTTTTTCAAAGAATCCAAGATTATTTTGAATTCTCCAGATGCTTTGTCACTTTCAATGTTTACAAATTTGCCTTCAGATAGTTTTTCAATTACAGTTTTTGAATGTTCTAAAGATTTAAGAAGTTGTTTGGTGATTACAACTATTAGAATGATACTAATAATAAGAATGATTAGTGCAAGAATTACAGATTTTTGAACGATTGCTTTATTATTGATTTTTAAGTTAATGTTTACATTTGGTTTTTCAAGTTCAGGAATTACAAATGGTTTTGGTTTTGGAAAGTTAAATCTTGTATCTATTTTTTCAAATGGAATTGCAACTTCAAGGGTACCTATTTTTTTACCAAGGTAAGTAAAACTACCTTTTTTTGCAAAGTAAGATTTTCCAAGAATTTCGATTATGTCATTTTTACTTTGTGAAAGTGGTTGTCCCGTTAATCTTTTTCCATCTTTTCCTACTTTAGTAGTAATAAGTGCTTTGTTATTCACATACAAGGTGATTTCAGAATTTGAAATTGATTTAATATTATCTAAAAAGCTGTTGTCTAATTTATTTACAAATACCACAAAGCCGTTTATTGTATTTCCAAGTACTGGGTGCATAACGGGAACTACAGCAATCGAGTATAGTGAATCTATGTATGGGAAGATAAAGGTTCGATAGAATACGGATTTAGAATTTAAAAGTTCTTTGAATATCTTTGAAAGTTCTTCCTTATATGGAGGTTTTTTGTAGAATGAAATATTTGCAGAGGTTGAAGAAACCTTTGCATATTCTACAACATATTTGTTATCAAAATCAGTATAAAGCTTGCTTTTTATTCTTGGTTTTTTTTCATCAATAGTCCAAAGCCCTGCATATTCAAAATTATATTTTTCTATAAAGGGAAATAAAAGAGCTTTTCTTTCCGTGATGGATAAATTTTTTTCATTTGCTGCATCTACAACCTCTTTTAAAGAAGCAGCAATTCTTGCACCAGTAAGAAGTTGTTCATTTTCTTGTTTTATTAAATTAATTACAGTTTGAAATGTAAAATTGGCTTGTGTTGAAAGAGTTTTTAAGTATATTTCATCAAATTTTTTCTGAATTTGTTGTTCTTGCTCCTTGACTGTTTTTGTAAGTTCATTGGTGTATTCTTCTGATTGTGCAATTATCTCATTTTGAAATTTTTGGAGATAATCTTCGTAACTTTTCACAACATTCTCGTTTATATTATTTTTAACTTCATCTTGTAAAGTGTCTAATTGAGAACTTACAGTTGATATATTGACATAAGTAACCAAAAACATTGGAATCGTTACCAAAAATATCGCAAACAACAAAATCTTTGTCCTAAAAGACATTTTATTTTGATGCCTCCTTATAGTTCTTTTATAAGCTCGGAGATTATTTTTACGATCATTCCTCCTGTCTTGTTTGCAACTTCTAGTACTTCTTCTGCAGTAAGTGGTTTGAGATCATCGTGAACAGCTTTGTCGGTAATTGCAGAAACTCCTAGTACTTTTAAACCACCATGATTTGCGACTATTACTTCAGGAACTGTCGACATACCTACTGCATCTGCTCCCATCCATCTGAGCATTTTTAATTCTGCTGGCGTTTCAAAGTTTGGGCCGGAAACTGCAACGTAAACACCTTCATAGAATGGTATATTTAACTTTTTTGCAATTTCTGTTGCTTTTTGCCTTAATTCTTTATCGTATGCATTTGACATATCTGGAAATCTTGGTCCCCATTCTTCAACGTTAGGTCCAATCAAAGGATTGTCTCCCATCATATTGATATGATCGGTAATGAACATTGGATGTCCAATTTCAAATTCTGGATTCATTCCACCTGCTGCGTTAGTAACAATTAAGATCTCAACCCCAAGAAGTTGCATTACCCTAATTGGGAACGTAACAGTTTTCATATCGTAGCCTTCATAGTAATGGAATCTTCCATTCATCAACATTACATCTTTTCCGTTTAATTTTCCAAAAATTAATTCTCCTTTGTGGCCTGGTGCTGTGGAAACTGGAAAACCTGGGATTTCTTTGTAGGAAAATTTCTTTGGGCTTTCAATACTTTCTGCAATTCCATGGAGACCAGAACCTAGTATAATAGCAATTTTTGGGATATTGTCAATGTGTTCTTTTAAAAACTCTACAGCTTTGTTGACTCTTTCAATGTATTCTTTCATCTTTAACTCCTCCTTTATCTTTTTTTGGAAATATCCAAAAATATTATATCATGATAAATTAAAAACAAGAAAAATCCCCTCCTAAGAAAAAGAAGGGGATTTTTCTAGATTATTTTTTTAATTATTCTTCATCAATTATATAGACAAGATCACCAGTCTTTAAAAGTGCAGCATTAGCCTCGTCTGTGTCAACGTGGAATTCAAGTGCGTATTTTTCGCTAACTCTTATTAAAACGTCGTCGAATATGAGCCTTCTGCCTTCTTTTTCGACCAAAACTTTTACTATATCTTTATCTTTTACGCCATATTTTTCAGCATCAGAAGTGTGCATGTGAATATGTCTTTTTGCTATAATAACACCTTTATCTTTAATTACACTGCCTTTTGGTCCAACGATTACTATTCCTGGTGTTCCATCAAGGTCTCCTGAATCTCTTACTGGAGGTCTGACCCCAATTTTAAATGCATCTGTAAGGGATATTTCAATTTGTGTCTCTTTTCTTTCTGGACCTAAAACTCTTACTTTTTCAATAGCACCTTTTGGACCAACTATGATAACAGTTTCTTGACAGGCGAATTGACCAGGTTGACCTAAATCTTTTATTGGAGTAAGTTGGTAGTCTTTTCCAAAAAGAATTTCTACATCTTCTCTTGAAAGGTGAACGTGTCTGTTACTTACACCAGCGATGATTCCAGGTTCTTTGATTTTCATTTTTTTAACCTCCTCTTTTTGGTTTTAGTAATCTATTTCTCAAAGCAACGTTAATATTTTCTGGAACGGTAATTTTGGCTACAAATGGTCCTCTTTTTATGTTGATAAAGCACAAACCATTTATTGAAATTTCTTGTTCTTGATCGACTAATATTCTTTCTGTTTTAAAGTTATATTTTGACATATCAGTTTTTTTACATGGTGGCAGCAAAAAATCTCCTGCTCTTTCGTAGATCAATTGATCTGCTCTTTCACTCTTTGTTTCATGAAAAGTTACTTTTTCAGGAGCAAATATTTGAAAAATCGGCTTTTTATCTCCATCAAATTCAACCTCTATTTTGCAAAAAGCACTAACTAAGATGGCACGTGACTGGTCAATTTTAAAAGTTTTTCTAGTTAAATTATTTGTTTTAAGTATTTTGGCCTGACACTCAGGAGATAAAAGATCTATGACTCTGTCATTTGTCAAAATTCCTGGAGTGTCGTATATGTAGGTGTTAAAAACTTTCCTTTTTACTATTCCAAGGGTTGTTCCAGGAAATGGAGATATTGTTGGATGTTCCTTTGTAAAAGCTGAAAGAAGAGAAGATTTTCCAACGTTGGTTACTCCTACGATTAAAATGTCTTTTTTTGAATCTTTAAAGAATTTTTCAAGTTTTTTCAAACCAAACCCATTTTTACTACTTGTGAGGAAGATTTTTTCAGAAGTTGTATTTAATCTTTTTTTTAGCCACTCTTGAGCTTCAATAGCGGAGAGTGATCTTGGAAGAAGGTCGAACTTTGTTATGGCAAAATACACATCTTTTCCTTGTAATTTCTCCATTATTTCATTTCTATACGTGCCTTCAAAGTCGGTAATATCTATAACGTATAATACTTTTTCAAAATTTTTAATAACTTTATCGATTTGGTGTAAAAATATTTCTTCTTGTACAGGTACTGTTAATTTTCCATAGTGGATTATTCTATAGCACCTTTGACATAATGGATCAGGTTCATTTTCCAAAATCTCTTTTGGGATATATCCTGGTTTTGTTGGATCTGTGTATTGAAGCTCTGCACCACAACCTCTACATTTCATACTTAACCTCCAATGTAGATTCTAAGTAATATGTATAGAAATCCTACTAATGAAGTAACAAAATAAGGTTTAAAAGCCCATTTCATGTATTCTCCAAATGAAAAGTTTCTTCCAATTTGCTTTGATAAAAGATTTACTCCAACGATATTTTGAACAGCACCAAGTGGGGTTAAATTTGTAGCAAGATTTGCACTTATTGCATATACCCACCAAAATGCTGGTGAAAAACCTGAAGCTACAAGAAGTTTAATAACAGGTGCTATGATCAATGTTCCTGGAACAGCACTGAGCCATGGAATTGAGATTGAAACAAATAAGAATATTACAAAGATTGATAAAAATTGGTGGTTTAAAAGTGGAGTAAATAAACCTGCAAGTAAGTTTGTAATACCAACTTCTTCTAGTGTAAAGGAAAGTATGTATAACCCGGCATAAAAGAATAGAGTATCCCAATCAATTTCATTACTTATATCGTTAAATTGTTTTCTGTGGAACAACATAACTGCTATTGCACCTAGGAGTGCAACAAATGAAAGATCAATTTCAATTACTTGATGAAGTCCAAAGAGTGATAAGACTATTAAGAAAACAGTTAGAGTAAATTTTAAAGATTTTTTATCTGTAATTGCTCTACTTTCATCTATACCAGAGAGCTTTTCTAACTTTTCTTCAACGGACTTATCGACTTTTGTGTATTTTTTAAACATAAATACGGATATTAAAAAGCTTATTATTGTAATAAACCACATGTTATTGATAAAATCATTAAAGCCTAAACCACTTACCGAGCCAAGAACTAGGTTCAAAGGACTTCCAATTAATGTTGACATACCCCCTATATTATCTATTATTATGGTTAGCATTAAAAATGGGATAGGGTTAAGGCCAAGAGAATCGGTAATTAAAAATATCATTGGGGCTATAAGGATGATTGTTACAAGATTATCTAAAAATGCAGAAGAAAGTGCAACCAGCGCCATCAATCCTACAATTGTTAAAAAGAACCTCTTTCCGCCCTTTTTAACAATTCTAATTGCAAGAAATTGGAAAAAGCCTGTCTTTTTCAAAAATTCAACAATCACCGTCATACCAGCTAAAAGTCCTAAGGTGTTAAAGTCAACTACTCTGCTTATATTCTCTGGTTCAAGACCTTCTACTAGTTTAAAAGCAGCAACTATGAGTGCAAGACCAAATACAATTGGAGCTTTATATTTTTTTCCAAAGATGATATAACCGTATGCGATTACTACTATTAATATTGCAAATATTTTTTCCACGAGTCTACCCCCTCTAGCAACCAAAATATAATAATCTAGACCACACTCTTTATTATAACTCTTAAAATATACCATTCTTGTTAAAACTATTATAAATTTGTGTGTTAAATTCTTTTCAAAACTTGTTAAAAAAACTGGTATTCTTAAAAAATCGTATATATACCTAAAAAATTGATTGATTTATATTCTGAATATATTTGCGTTTTTGTCTTATTTATTGGAAAATTATAAATGTGGGTAATGAAAAAATTTACGTATGGGAGTGATAAGATGGCAAAAGTTACTGATATGGTATTACTTAACAAGCCTGGAGAGAAGATTTTGCTTCTTGGAAACCATGCTATTGCAAGAGGTGCACTTGAAGCAAACATAGCAATTTTTGCAGCATATCCAGGTACTCCAAGTTCTGAGCTTACAGACACTATGGCGGCAGTTGCAAAAGACGCAGGAGTTTACATGGAGTATTCTACAAATGAAAAGGTTGCTTTTGAAACAGCCCTTTCTGCTGCATGGAGTGGTCTTAGATCCATGACAGCTATGAAACACGTTGGTTTAAACGTTGCTGCAGATACATTTATGAGTGCCGTTGGAATGGGTGTTGAAGGCGGATTTGTTGTTATGGTCGCAGATGATCCAAGTATGTGGTCATCTCAAAATGAGCAGGATACAAGAGTCTTTGGAAAATTTGCTAATGTTCCAGTTCTTGAACCTTGCAGTGTTCAAGAAGCAAAGGACTTGACAAAATATGCGTTTGAGATTAGTGAAAAGTTCAAACATATGGTGATTCTTAGAACAACAACGAGATCTTCTCATATGAGAGGAGATGTTGTCTTAGGAGAACTTCCGGATGAGATAGTAAATAAAGTAAGAAGACATGGAAATTTTGAAAAAGATCCAACAAGGTTTGTTGATATTCCTGCACATTCTAGAAATTTCCATCCAAAAATTCTTGAAAATATCGAAAAAATACGCGAAGAATTTGCAAATTGTCCATTTAACAAGATTGAAGGAAACGGAAAGGTTGGAATTATTGCACCGGGACTTTCATATGCATATGTAAAAGAAGCACTTTCTTGGTTGAATATTGATGATGTAAAGATTTTAAAGCTTGCAACACCTTTCCCAGTTCCATATAAATTAGTTGAGGAGTTCTTAAAAGGACTTGAAAAAGTATTGATTGTTGAAGAACTTGAACCTGTAGTTGAGGAACAAATAAAGATGTGGGCGTATGATAAAGGATTAAATATACCAATATATGGGAAAAATATTGTCCCAAGAATATATGAAATGGATACAAAGCGTGCAGTTATTGCAATTTCGAAATTTTTGGGTATTGAAACTCCAATAAACTTTGAAGAATTGGATGAAAAATATAAAGAAATTAGTAGTGTTCTTCCTCCAAGACCACCTTCATTGTGTCCAGCATGTCCACATAGAAATTCTTTCTTTGCGATAAATAAAGCAACAAGAAAGAAAGCAATATTCCCAAGTGATATAGGTTGTTATACACTTGGAGTACTTCCACCATTAAACGCTGTTGATACAACAGTTGCAATGGGTGGTTCGATTGGAGTTGCACATGGATTAAGTGTGGCGTTAAATGGCGCAACAAATGAAGAGACATATGAAAAGAAACAAGTTGTAGTTGCGACAATAGGAGATTCTACATTCTATCATACAGGTCTTCCAGCAATTGCAAATGCTATATACAACAGATCAAATATTTTGGTTGTTGTAGTAGACAACGAGATAACTGCAATGACTGGAGACCAACCAAATCCTGGAACAGGTGATACTCCACATGGTGTTGGAAAGAGAATACCAATTGAAGATGTTGTAAAAGCTATGGGTGCTGATTTTGTGGAAGTTGTTAATCCATATGATATAAAGAAAACGACGGAAGTTATAAAGAAAGCACTTGAAGTTGAAGGAGTAAGTGTTGTTGTATCAAGACAAGTTTGTGCACTTTACAGGGTAGGTAAGGCAAAGAGGAATAAAGAAAAATTGCCACTGTATAAAGTAAACACAGATAAATGTACAGGATGTAAGGTTTGTATTTCTACATTTGGTTGCCCAGCTATTTTCTGGGATGCAGAAAATAACAAGGCAAAGATTGATCCAACGATGTGCTGGGGTTGTGGAAGCTGTGCACAAGTTTGTCCATTTGGTGCTTTTGAATTGGTAAAGGAGGCGGAATAATGGTTGCAGTTAAAGAATATAATATTGTTATTACTGGAGTCGGTGGCCAGGGAATTTTAACTGCTGCAAACCTTTTAGGATGGGCTGCTCTTAACGAAGGATACAAGGTAAGAGTTGGAGAAGTCCATGGTATGAGTCAAAGATTTGGTAGTGTTATTTCATATGTTAGATTTGGTGAGAATGTATACGGTTCAATGGTACCTGAAGGAAAAGCAGATGTTATCCTTTCTTTTGAACCTGTAGAAGCATTAAGATACATAAATTATTTAAAAGAAGGAGGACTTGTATTTACAAATTCTAGACCAATACAACCAGTCCAGGTTGCAATGGGACTTGCAAATTATCCATCTCATGAACAGATAAAAGATATAGTAGAGAATAAATTTAATGCAAAATATATAAGCTTTGATGCAGAAAGTATAGCTAAAGATGCAGGAAATATAATAGCAACAAATGTTGTTTTAATAGGTGCTTTGACTCAAACTCCTGATTTTCCACTTTCTCCTGAATCTATTAGAGAAGTTATTAAGGTTAGTGTTCCAAAAAAGGCAGTTGATTTAAATATGAAAGCCTTTGATATGGGAATTAAAACTGCGCAAGAGCTTTTAAAGTAAGTATATAGAAGATATGTGAAGATATCGGGGAGATTCCTCCCCGATATTTTTTTTGCTAATTTTAACTTTTTTGTCCAAATTTGACAAATTTAGAAAAATTTAATATTCTTAATAATATATCAATATTTTTTTGAAAGGGGTGGAGATTTTTGTATGTAATATTTTCAGTGTTTTTTGGTATACTCCTTGGTTCTAATGATTCTGCCAATATATTTGGTCCCTCAGTTGAAAATGGGGTTTTAAGATATAAAATAGCTACTAAAGTAGCGGCATTGAGTGTGTTTTTAGGAGCGTTAATTGGTGGAGAAAAAGGAATTAGAACAATAAGTAATTTTTCTAACATGTCACTTTATTTTGCCGCAATATCTGTTTTTTCAGCGGCTTTAACTATGCTAATTCTTTCAAAAATTGGTATTCCATCTTCATCTTCTCAAGCAATTGTTGGAGCGATATTAGCTGTAGGTATATTAAATAACAATGTTAATTGGAAAATTTTAATTAAATTAGTTATTGCATGGGTTACCACACCTGTTGGGGGAATTATTTTTGGCTTTTTACTTTATAGAATACTTTCTGTGCCGTTCAATAAGATAAGATCTTTTTGGGTTAGGGAGAAAGTAATAGTAATTTCTACGTTATTAGTTGGTGCGTATGGATCATACGCTTTAGGTGCAAATAATGTTGCAAATATTACCGGAGTATTTGCAAATCAAATAGGAATAAAGATGGCAGCTCTTGTTGGAGGATTAAGCATGGCTGTTGGTGCACTTTTTAGTAATAAGAAAGTAATGTATACAGTCAGTAAAAAAATTATAGAACTTGATTACTTTTCTTCTGCCATTTCTATCCTTGGCCAATCTATCACCGTATGGATCTATTCTGTTATCGGAATACCGGTTTCTGTGTCTCAAGCGATAGTGGGAGCAGTAATTGGGACTGGCCTTGCAAGAGGTTCAAAGCTAACAAACAAAAAGATTATTTTTCAAATTATTACAACATGGGTAGCTACACCTCTTTTTTCAGGATTATTTACAATTATTGTTTATTATTTTTCAAAAATCTTTTTTTGATTTAAATAATTGACGTGTGGTAGTATAAAAAGATGCACTTCTATTTGGGGGTGGTAGCTATTTTTTTGTACGTCCTTCCAGCGATATTTTTCGGATGGTCTCTTGGTGCAAATGATGCAGCTAATATATTTGGAACAGCTGTAAGTAACAGGATAGTTAAGTATAGAACTGCTACAATTATTTCTGCGATATTTATCATTCTAGGGGCAATGCTTGATGGTGCAAAAGGAATTGAGACGATAAGTAGTATTTCATCAAGTCAGATTGGGCTTGCCTCCATCTCTGTTTTGGCTTCAGCAATAACTATGACTACCATGACATACCTTGGAGTTCCAGTTTCTTCTTCTCAAGCAATTGTTGGATCACTAATTGTTACTTCTTTAATAGAAGGGAATGTAAAGTGGGGCGTTCTTGTAAAACTTTTTGCAGCCTGGATAGGTACACCTATTGGTGGGATAATATTTAGCTTTTTGGCATACAAAATTTTTGCGGTACCTTTTAACAAGATAAAGTCCATTTATGTGAAAGAGAAGGTAATTTTTTACGGAACTCTTGTTATAGGTGCATATGGTTCATATTCTCTAGGTGCAAATAATGTTGCAAATATTACTGGTGTTTTTGCTAAAACAATTGGTGTACAAAACGCAGCGCTATTGGGAGGCGTGAGTATAGCACTTGGAGTTTTAACCTACAGTTATAAGGTGATGTATACTGTTGGTACACAAATAATTGAGCTTGATTATTATTCTTCTGCTATTGCTGTACTGGGTGAGTCGATCACTGTTTGGATTTATGCGCTTTTGGGAATTCCAGTTTCTACATCTCAGGCAATTGTTGGGGCAGTTATCGGTGCAGGTTATGCAAGAGGTTCTAGACTTTCAAGTAAAAAAATTATCTTAAAAATAGTAAGTGCGTGGGTAAACACGCCTGTTATTTCTGGAGCTATTACATTTTTGATATACTATATAGTGAAGATGTTTTAAAAAATATTGAAATTTCATGGTAGGTGAGGTGTAAGTAAAAATGAAAGTTAAAAAGTTAACTTTTATATTTTTTTTAATGATTTTTGTTTCAATATTTGGATCAGGTTGTGCAGCTGACTTTCAATTAAATGGTAAAGTTCTTGTAAGGGTAAATGTAAACATGCCATCACATGGTAACTTTGTTGATAATTTAAATAGAGTTGTTCTTGTTGTAAAAGAAAATAATAGCCAAGAATCATTCTTATTCGAAAGCAGTGATACTTCTAACATTTTCTTTGAAATTGAACTTTTGCCTGGAACCTATACGTTCCAGGTTGAAGGATATGAGAATGATACAATGATCTTTTCAGGAGAAAAAAGAAATCAATTTATAGACAAAGAAAATACGAATATTTATATAGATACTTTCTATAAAAGTGGAATAATTGATACAATTATCGAAGTTGATCCGGATATTTTTGAAAGATATAATATTACTTCAGCAAAGATTATATACCAAGAAGAAACAGAAAAACGCATTGAAGAAAAGAATATAAACTTAGTTAAAATGTTAACGGAAGTAAGTAAAGAAGTTTGTCCTTCAACTTGGATAATAAGGTTTAAAATTTTACTTAAGCTAAAAGATGGTGATCTTTCAGTAGAAAGTCCAAGTCTTGAAAGTGAATTTAATTTAGAATTAGCTCCTGCAAAAACAAAAATGATAAAGTTTAGAGTATATTTTGATAAAGGTGACGATAAACCTAAAGTAAAAGTTGTAATTCCAGAAGCGGATCCTATAGTAAATTTAAAAGGAACTATAGAAAAAATTAATGGTAAACTTACTCTAAATTGGGATTATTCAATTAATAATGCGTGTTTTTATATATACAAAGAAATTCAAATTACTGAGGAAGAGTATATTTATGAATTTTTAGCAAAGACAAATGAAAAAAGTTATACGGTCAATCTTACCAAAGAAGATTACGATAATATTAGTGGAGTTGCAATAAAGGCTTACTTTAATGGAAAAGAAAGTAACCTATGTATACTTGAAAAGAAAGATATTCGATTAATAAATATTGAAGATATAAAAGAGATACATGCGGTTTACAATGTTGATACCAATAAATTGAGTTTAAGTTGGGATTATAAATATTCGAATGTAAAATTTGAAATTTTAAAGAAAGAAAGAAACAACGCTAATTATGAATTAGTCAGTCAAATATCAGAAAGATTCTTTACAACTGATTTAGCAGGTTTTCAATTTTGGAACGTTGAAAGAATAGGAGTAAGGGTAGTTGCTAATGGGTTTAAAAGTGAGATTAGTGAATTATCAAGAGATGATATAAAAAAGGTTTCTTTGAATGTCCCTTTTACTTCATCGACAATGTATTTATTATTTATTCGATCTTTTTATGACACAGATAATGATGGAATAGGAGACTTTAATGGAGTTGCTGAAAAGGTAGATTATTTAAAATCTCTTGGAGTTGATACAGTCTGGCTTTTGCCATTTAATAAAAGTAAATCGTATCATGGATATGACATTGAAGATTATTATGATGTAGAGCCAGACTATGGAACGCTGCAAGACCTTGATAATATGATAAAAGTTCTCAATGAAAATGGAATAAAAATTGTTATGGATTTAGTATTAAATCACACATCTGACACACATCCATGGTTTTTGGATGCTCTTGAAAATACTACAGACTCTCCATATTGGGACTACTATATAATGAGTTTAGATAAACCAAGAAATACTAATCATTGGCATTACAAGTTTAATTCTAAAGGACAAAAAGTTTGGTACTTTGGTTTATTTAGCTCTTCAATGCCGGATCTAAATTATGATAATCCTCGGGTAATTGAAGAAGTAAAAAAAATTATAGATTTTTGGATAGACATGGGAGTAGATGGATTTAGATTAGATGCAGCAAAACACTACTATGGTTTTGATTGGAATGATGGAATTGATAAATCTGCAGAACTTTCAAAGAAGTTAGAAAGTTATATTAGAAGCAAAATAGGTGACGATGCAGTTATTGTAAGTGAAGTATATGAAGGATCTCCAGAGATACTTTCAAGGTTTGCTCCTATGCCAGTTTTTAACTTTAGCTTTATGTACAATATAAGAGATTATTACGAAGGGCGAGACAATTTACTTAAAGATTCTATTAGCTGGGTTGATTCTTTATCTTCTTCATATTTTCTAAATGTTTATCATTTTCCATTTATAGATAATCACGATTTAGTAAGGTTTGTGTCTAAGCTTGTGGATGTAAAATATAAAAATGATGTGATATCTGCCACAAAACAATATTTGTTAGTTAATGCTTTACTACTTTCTTTAACGGGTATGCCAACTATTTACTATGGTGATGAAATAGGACTTAGGGGATGGAAGTGGCATTCATATCCGTGGGACATACCTGTGCGTGAGCCTATGCAATGGTATAAGGATCAAAAAGGAAGTGGTCAGACTTACTGGACAAAGAAATTCTACAGAGGAATTTCAAAGGGTAATGCAAGAGAAGATGGAGCAATATACGATGATCCAGATGATGGAGTATCTGTAGAAGAACAAGAAAATGGATATTCTATTTTGAACTTTTTTAAAGAATTTATCAATTTAAGAAAAGAGTACCCAGCACTTGCTTTTGGGAATACTAAGATTGAAAAGGATTGGAAAAACTTGTATGTTTTGAAAAAATCGTATAACTTCCAAGACGTGCTTGTATTGATTAACCTTGATCCAACATATTCAAATACATACGAAATTCCTGAAGGATATAAATGGGTTTGGTATGCATTTTTTGATGGCGATAACTATGAATTTGGAGAAAAAGATAAAATGATTTTACAAAATACAAATTGGACGATAAATCCACGGCAAATTTATATATTTGTAAAGTAAAGGAGGAGAAAATATATGAGCCTTTTTTTCGGAAAAAAAGAGCAGGTAGTTATAGAGCTTTTTAGACAGCATCTTGATGCGGTTGAAGATACAATACTAAAGCTCCAAGATCTTATTTGTTCGAAAGACAAAGAAAAACAAAAGGAATTAGCAGAAGAAGTAAGAAAAGCAGAGACAGCAGCCGATCAAATAAGAAGAAAAGCAGAACTTGAAATGTATTCAGGTGCATTTTTACCAAATTTTAGAGGGGATCTTCTTGGAACAATTGAAGCACTTGATAGGATAGCAAATAAAGCAGAAAGTGTTGCAGATGAGATAGATCTACAAGATTTAATCATTCCAAAAGAAATACATGAAAACTTGAAAGCTTTAATATCAAAATCACTTGAAACTTACAAAGCTTTAAAGGAAGCTGCAAAGGAAATGTTCGAAGATTTTGAAAAGGCAAGTCAGATGATTGTAAAAACAGAAAGGTTTGAACATGAAACAGATGAGATAGAAAGAAGTACTATTAGAAAGATCTTTTCACTTGATATCCCTCTTGCAGAAAAAATTCAGTTGAAAGATTTGGTTCATAGGATAGCGGATATATCAGATACATCTGAAGATGTTTCTGATAGAATTCAAATAATATTGTATAAGAGAAAAGTGTAAGGTTTGCTTGAGGTGATTTTGTGAAAATTTTACATACATCTGATTGGCACCTTGGCAGGAGACCTGCTGGAGGTATCGGTTTGTATTCTAATGAAAGGTATGAAGACTATTTTAAATCGGCAGAGTATATAGTTAATGAAGCAGTAAAAAACAAAGTTGATGTGGTAATTATCTCTGGTGATTTGTTTGATAAAAGTGATATTTCTCCTGAAACATTGTATAAAGCAGAAAGACTTTTAAATATTTTAAAGGAAAATAAAATTAAGGTTCTAGCTATCGAAGGAAACCATGATCAGGTTTCTACATACAAAGAGTCTTGGATATGGTATCTTGAAAAAAAAGAACTTGCAATATTTCCAAAATGTTTTGTAGAAAATGAAAGGTTTAAATTTATACCAGTAGAAATTGATGGAATAAAATTTTTTGGAATTTCATATCAATCTAATCTAAATGAGAAGGCATTGCAAGATTTGTCTCAATCTTTAGATAAAGGAAAAAATATAGTTATTGTACACACGGCGATTGTTAATGATTTATCTGATACTCTGCTTCCGGGGTGTGTGACAAAAGAAGTCATTGATGCTTTTTCCAATAAAGTTTTGTATATTGCCGCAGGTCATTTTCATTCCTTCTATAAATACCCATCAACAAATCCATACTTTTTTATACCTGGTGCTCCTGAATATTGGGATTTAAATGAAAAAGGTCAGAAAGGTTATATAATTTTTGATACTGATTCAAGAGAATACACCTTTTATCCATCAAAAAAGAGAAAGCTTTCTACACATAGAATCAGTATAGATAATTACAAAGATTTTGTGGCAAATTTGGATGTTGAAAAAGGAGAGATAATAAACCTTGAAATAAATTCTTCATCAGGCAGATATCCTAATGTTGGTTGGATTGAAGGAGAATTACTATCAAGGGGAGCATTAAAGGTAAATGTAAAGGTGATTTTTGAAGGTCAAGTATTTAATAGCAAGCAACTTAAAAATCTTAGCAAAGAAGAAATTGAAAAACAGATTATTAAATCATGGGAAAATATTTTTTCAAAAAATGCAGATAATACATCAAAACTTATCTCGACTTTAAAGAAAACTGAGAAAGAAGAGGATTTGATAGATATATTTGATGAATTTTTAAACAAATTACTTGAGGGTGGAAAAGATGATAATTAAGAAGGTTTGTTTAAAAAATTTTAGGGTGCATAAAGATAGAGAATTTGAATTTAAACCAGGCATTAACCTGTTGCTTGGAAAAAATGGAACGGGGAAAAGCTCAATATTTGAAGCGTTGAGCGTTGCATTTTTTTCAAAGTCACCACGTGGAACGTTAAATTCTATTATTTCAAAGGATGGAAGTAAAAAAGCTCAAATAAAAGTAGAATTTATTGGAAGCGATGGAAAAGAATACGTTTTGGAAAAAAGTATAGGACAAAGCAAATCAAGTCTTTATTCAAAAGATGGAAGCTTGAAATATGAAGGGAAAGAAGATATTTCAGAATACATTAAAACCATTGTTGGAATAAACGAAGAGGTGTTTAATAAAGTAATATATGCTTACCAAAATCAACTTACGGATATTTTTTCAAAAACACCTGCTGAGAGAAAGCAGCTATTTGATAGATTATTTGAAACAGATGTGTATAGAGAGATATCTGACAAACTTTCGAAAGTTCAGCAAAGTTATGAAAAAGATTTAGAAGTTAATAAGGTTGAGTTAGAAAAGATAAAGTTAGAACTTGAAAGTGAAGATTTTGCTAATTTAGAGGAAAGAATAAAATCACATGAAAAAAATTTAGAAGAAGTTAAAAATGAGATAGAGAGCCTAAGAGCAGAAATACAAAATCTAAGGAAAAGACAAAAAAGCTTAGAGGATATAATAGAAAGTTATAACAGAATAAAAAAAGACTTACAAGTGCTGGAAAAAGAAAAAGAACATTTAAATAGCAAATTGGATGATTTAAATAAAAGATTAGAGGATGCAACTAAAGCTAAAGATATTGTAGAAAAAACAAAAAAAGGATATGAAAAGTATTTAGAGCTTGAAAAAGAAGTAAGAAGATTAAATGCCAAGCAAAAAGAACTTCAAGAGAAAAAGCGTGAGAAAGAAACGCTTCAAGATAAAAGGAATGAATTAGAAAAAAATAAAAGTTTATTAGAGTCTAAAATTAGTAGTTTAAAAGAAAAAAAGGTAGAAATTGAAAAAAGAATAGCTGAAAAGGATGAAAAAATTAGTGATTTAAAAAAAGAGATTTTTAAGTTAGATGAATATTTGAAAAGTCTTTTGGATGATCAATCTAAACTTTCTGCAGAAATAGAGGAGTTTAATAAAAAATATGAAGAGCTAGGGAAACTCAAAGTAGAATTACAGCATAAACACATAAAAATTTCAGAGGAAGAGCAACTTTCTTTTAATAGAAAGTTGCTTGAAGATGAGATTTCAAGGTTAATGCGACGAAAAGAAGAATTAGAGAAAAATATAAGCTATGAAGATCAATTAGTACAAGATCTTGCAAATTTGCGTGCAAGACTTGAAAATATAAAAAATGTAAGTCGTGAATTATCTAGTGGAATGTGTCCGATATTGAAGGAAGAATGTAAAAATGTAAAAGAAAAAGGAGGATTTGAGGTATATATTGTTGAAAAGAGAAAAATAGAGGAGAAAATATCTGAGCTTGAAAAAAGTCTAAAAAAGTTAAGAATTTTCAAAAAAGAAAAGGAAGAATTAGAAAAAAATATAAAAGAAAAAGAAATTCAGCTTTCTAATATAAATTTAAAGCTTGAGGAAATTGAAAGAGAAAAGGAAAGTATAAAGAGTATAGAAAATATTCTTAAAACTCAAAACTATGAAGATATGGAAAAAATAAAGAAAGAGTATGAAGAAAAAAATTTATCCTTAGTAAAGCAAATTTCAATCACAAAAGAGAGAAAAAACAGCCTTGAAAAAGAACATGAAAAATATTTAAAAGAAATTGGAGATGAAGATGAAAAGTTAAAGGGCATAAATGAAAAAATATCGTTATTTAACGAAAGTTTTGAGAAAACTTCAAAGGAATTAGCGCAAGTTGGAAAAGTTCTGGTAAAGTATAATGATATTGAGAAAGATATGGAAAGTACAATGAACTCTATAGAAGAAAAACAAAAAGAGATGGATAAGTTAAGAAAAGATTTTGACTTGTATAAAAAATTTGAAAAGGAAGCTCAGATGCTAGAAGATATATTAAAAGAAGTTAAAGATACAAAGAAAAAGATAAAAGAAAATCAAAAATTATCTAGTATTCTTGAAAAAGAATTAGAAAAAATTCACAATATAGAAGAAATAGAAAGCGAAAAAAATAATTTAGTTGTAGAGATTGATAAAAGAAATGAAAAATTATCAGAGCTTTCACAGCAAGTAGGAAAATTAGAGGAAAATGTAAAGTTTCTTGTTAAGGAAAGAGAAAGAAAGGAAAGGCTTGAAAATGAAAAAAGAGAGCTTGAATCTAAGAGAAATTTTTTAGAAAAAAAGCAAAAACTGACAAGAGAATTTAGAGAAAAATTAAGAGATTTGGGAATGAAGGTAGCTCACAGAATTTCAGATGAGATTTCTAATCTCTCAACTGAAAATTACATTAGAATGACTGGAAAAGTTGAAATGATAGAATTCTCCGCGGAAAATGATTATGAAGTTATTCTAAGAAATGTTGAAAAATCAATAGAGAGAACATTTTCTATGCTCTCAGGTGGGGAGCAGGTAAGTGTTGCAATTGCCATTAGGGCCGCTCTTTCAAAGATCCTTTCAAAATCAGATTTTTATATACTTGATGAGCCTACCGTTAACCTTGATGTAGAAAGAAAAAAACTCCTTGCAGAAAATATTGAAAAGTTATTTGAAGATGTAAAGCAGGTGTTTATAATAACACACGATGAAGAATTTACGCACATGGCAGAAAATATCATAAGACTTTAATTTAGTTAACAATATGTTACAAACATTTTTTTGATAACTTGAAGAAACGTATGGTTTAAAGGTTTTTTGTTTTTTTATATTTGCTTGTATTGTTAACCAAACTGTAATTTTATAGAAACTGATTGGTTAAAATGATAAGTTATAATTTAAGTGAAATGTGAAAAAAATCTCAATATTAAGCAGGGAAATTTGTGAAAAATATCTTTAAAATGGAGGTGGGTAGTATGGCAAAGTATGAAGTTACAAAAACTATTGATGTAAGAGGAGAGGTATGTCCAGTTCCTGACGTTGAAACAAAGAGAGCATTAAAAAAGATGAAACCAGGTGAAATTTTGGAAGTTTTAATTGATTATCCTATGTCAAAAGAAAGAATTCCAGAAACAGTAAAGAAATTAGGGCATGAGGTATTAGAGATAGAAGAAGTTGGAGGAAGTGAATGGAAGATTTATATTAAAGTAAACGGCTAAGCTGGGGGTGCATAAAATGGCATATTTAGGAATAGTATTTGGGCTTATATTTGGTATTATTCTTCAAAGAGGTCGTATATGTTTTAATTCAGCGTTTAGAGATGTAAGACTTTTTAAAGATAATTACCTTATGAAATTTGCAGCTTTAGTAATAGCACTTCAAGTTCTCACATTCCTATTTTTTGCACAAATGGGTTGGATTACATTAAATCCTAAACCTTTAAACTGGGTTGGGAATATAATTGGTGGATATTTGTTTGGAATGGGAATGGTGCTTGCCGGAGGTTGTGCGTCTGGTGTTACATATAGATCAGGTGAAGGTATGACAACTGCGTGGTTTGCTGCGATTTTCTATGGCTTAACAGCATAT
The DNA here is from genome assembly GCF_014201655.1 of Thermosipho japonicus. Lineage (NCBI taxonomy): Bacteria > Thermotogati > Thermotogota > Thermotogae > Thermotogales > Fervidobacteriaceae > Thermosipho > Thermosipho japonicus. Next base: position 184,479 of record NZ_JACHEX010000003.1, on the reverse strand, counting down.
GCAACAAAGGCAGGAGTATTTTCTGGATGGTTAAAATGGGTTTCAAAATTCACTGTGAAGGTTGAACACACAGAAGGATTGTATGCAGCTAAATCTGGTCCAACTCTATCTTCTGTTTTTCATGTGAACCCATGGATTGTAGGAATTATATTTGTGGCAATTCTTTTGTGGTACGTTTTTGGAACAAAAACAACGGAAAGAAGTACAAAACTTGGTTACAAAACGGCTGCAATAATCCTTGCAATATTAGCACCCCTTGCTTGGATGTCTAGTGCAGCTTCTGGAAGAAACTACGGATTTGGTATTACAGGTGGTTGGATTAGCTTGTTTAAAGGATTTTTAAACAAACAACCATTGAGTTGGGAAGGTTGGGAAATCGTAGGAATTATAATTGGTGCAATGATTTCTGCAAAGCTTGCAGGAGAGTTCAAACTAAGAATGCCTAAGAATCCAATTACTTATCTTCAAGTAATGGTCGGTGGAGTTTTAATGGGATTAGGTGCTGTTACAGCAGGTGGTTGTAATATCGGACATTTCTTCACCGGTGTTCCACAAATGGCAATTGGTTCTTTACTAGCTTCACTATTCTTTATCCTTGGAAATTGGACAATGGCATGGATTTTGTTTGGAAGGGACTGAGGAGGAGATAATATGAAAATAACAATTCAGGTTATGGTTCAACCATATACATATCAAGATTTAGATACTGCTGTAAAAATTGCAGAAGCAGCTTTGAAAAAAGGCCATGAAGTTACAATCTTCTTATTCTGTGATTCTGCAATAGCATCTAATAAACATATGAAACCCGTAAGAGGAGATAGAAATATTTCACAACTTTTAAAAGGACTTATAGATAAAGGTGCAAAAGTAGAAATTTGTGGAATTTGTATGGACTATAGGGGAATTACGACGGATATGATAATAGAAGGTTCTAATCCAAGCGGACTTCCAGAACTTGCAGAACTCATTTACACAAGCGATAGATTTATAAGTCTTATGGCGTGAGGTGAAAAATAATGGAAAAAAAGGTTTTATTTGTTGTATATCAATCTCCAGTTGGTTCAATATGGGTAAATGAAGGATTTAGAACAGCATTTGGAATGTACGGTGAAGATATTGAACCTGCTGTAATGCTAATTGATGCTGCTACAGTTGCATTATCAAAGGATACGAAACCAGAATCTTTGGGACTTCTTCCGATAAAGATAGTTCAAAGATTTATAAAGAGGTACGAAACCCCAGTATATGCCGTTAAAGAGGATTTAGAAAAGTACAATGTTAAAAATGTAGACGAAGAGTATGGTGCGCAATTTATTAATAAAGATGAATTATCTGATTTCTTCCATCAATATGATTTGGTTATTTTTATGTGAGAGGTGATTTTAATGGCTTTAGTTTTAGTTAAATATGGTATAAACCATCCTGTTGAAAAACTAAAGATTGAAAGCGCAAAAGAAGGTGATTCAATAGTATTAATTCAGGATGGAGTATATTGGAATTTACAAGATTTATCATCATTGACAAAGGCAAACGTTTATATATTAAAAGAAGATTTTTTTGCAAGAGGATACAAAGAAGATGAAGCAAAATATAGTTTGATAGACTATGATAGCTTTGTAGAACTAATAGAAAAAGAAGAAAAATTTATAGGCTAGCGGGGAACTTTCCCCGTTAGTCTTTTTAGGTAGGAGGTAAAAGAAATGTATGAAGCGATAGTAATAGGTGGAGGGCCTGGAGGATATGTTGCAGCGATAAGGCTTTCACAGCTTGGTAAGAAAGTTGCAATTGTTGAAAAAGAAGAATTTGGTGGCACTTGTACCAATAAAGGTTGTATTCCTACTAAAGCTATGCTTACAGCCTCACACCTTTTTACTGAGATAAATGAAAAGGCTAAAAAATTTGGTATCTTAGTTGATAATGTTTCATATGATCTATCACTAATCATGAAACACATGCAAAAGTCTGTTACTATGTCTAGAAAAGGTATAGAGTTTTTGATGAAAAAGAATAAGATTGAAGTATTTAAAGACAAAGCAATATTGAAAGACAAAAATACTATTTTACTTGAAAAGAGTGGACAAGAAATAGAAGGAGAAAACATAATTTTAGCACATGGTTCTGTACCAGTTGTATTTCCACCATTTGATCAGATAGAAGGTATATGGACGAGTGATGATGTATTTAAGATGGAAAAGATGCCAGAGTCGATATTGATAATAGGCGGAGGGGTAATAGGAGTAGAGTTTGCGACATTCTTTTCAAGCTTTGGAGTAGATGTAACGATAGTAGAACTTGCAGAGCATATCTTACCAAACGAAGATAGTGATGTAGCAGAAGAAGTAAAAAAGGCATTAAAGAAGAACAAAGTAAAAATAATAGAAGGAGAAAAGGTAGAAGGAGTGGAAAAGAAAGGCGAAAAATACATTGCAAAGGTTGCAGGAAAAGAAATAGAAGTTGAAAAAGTATTACTTGCAGTAGGAAGAAGACCGAATATAAGTGAAGATATAAAAGGACTTGGCATAGAAATAGAAAGAGGAGTAAAAACAGACAAACGTATGAGAACAAATATAGATAACATATATGCAATAGGAGATATAAGAGGGCAGATAATGCTAGCACATGTTGCAATGTATGAAGGGATAGTAGCAGCGCACAATATAGCAGGAGAAGAAATGGAAATGGACTATAGAGCAGTACCATCGATAATCTTTTCAAATCCAGAAGTAGCAAGTGTAGGAAAAAGAGAAAAAGAAGTGGATAGAGAAAAAGTAAACATATATAAATTTCCGGTATCAGCAAATGGAAGGGCAAGAACAATGGAAGAAAGATTAGGATTTGCAAAAGTAATAGAAGAAAAAGAAACAGGGAAGGTCTTGGGAGTAACGATAGTCTCAGCAAACGCAACAGATATGATAATGGAGGGAGTATTGGGAGTAAAATATGAAATGGTTACAGAAAAAATAGCAGAGGCAATACATCCACATCCAACACTAACCGAAACACTCCTTGGCGCTTTTGAAGGTAATTGGGCTATTCATATATGAGGTTGTCGAAATTAAGAGTTGAGGGAGGATAGAATATGAAAAAATATTCAAAAACTCATGAGTGGATAAAGGTAAATGATGGGATTGGAATAATTGGTATTTCAAAGAGAGCAGCAGAAGATTTAGGTGATGTAACTTACGTTGAACTTCCTGAAGTAGGTAAAGTTGTAAAAAAAGGCGAACAATTATGTACAATCGAGTCTGTAAAAGCTGCAAGTAGCGTATATGCACCTGTTAGTGGAAAGATTATTGAAGTTAATGAAAAGCTTGATACAAATCCGGAATTAATAAGCGATTCTGCGGAAGAAGAAGGCTGGATTGCAAAAATAGAGATTAGTGATGAAAGTGAGTTAGAAGATTTAATGACAGAAGAAGAGTATAAAAAATTGTAGAATTAATTAAAATAAAGGCGCTCTTTTTTTACAGAAGGGCGCCTTTATTTTTGTATGAAGATTTTTACTTCACCTGCTTTTTCTGAAATTTTTGCAAGCACTTTTGCCCCCATCTTTGAGACGGAAATAGGGATCCTTTCAGCAGATAATGGGTAATCCACAATTACTAGTAATATTTTTCCTTCTTCTAATGTTTCAAGCATTTTTCTGGTTTTAACATCTGGAACCGGACATATTTCTCCTCTTACATCTAGAACATAATCTGGATTTAGATTATTAGGGCTTTCTGCAAAAAAGCATTCTTTTAAGTTGGAACAATCAATAACATGCTCACCATTAATTTCGTTTAAAAACTCGATAGCATTTTCAATTAATTGAAATACTTTGGTTGAAGAAAAATCAAAGTACTCAATGCCCTTAACTCTCTTTGATTTTAAAATTCCTATATTTTTTAATTGAACAAGGTGTCTATAAATGGTTGAGAGATCTTTGTTCAATCTATTTGCTATTTCAGAAGCAGTTAGATTGTTGTCAAAAATGGTCATTAGTATTTCAAGTTTAGTCTGACTTGAAAATATTTTAAAGAGATTTTGAAGAGTTAATTTATTTTTCAAACCAATCCCTCCTACTTATTTATTTTATCATATATATATAAAATATATAGACATATGAAAAAATAGTGTGGTATACTTAAATAAAATATACTGAAAAAAGTTAAAGGAGGTATTTTCTTGTTTTTTGAAAGACCTGATGATGATAAGAACTTTGATGTGATTGTTGTTGGTGCTGGCCATGCTGGAATTGAAGCGGCACTTTCAACTGCAAGGCTTGGTCTTAAAACGCTTTTATTAACTACCAATCTTGATAACGTAGGTTGGGCCCCATGTAATCCTGCAATAGGAGGCCCTGCAAAGGGTATTGTTGTACGTGAGATAGACACACTTGGTGGAGAAATGGCAAAGACAACAGATGAAACTATGATAAATGTTAGGATGTTAAATACTGGTAAAGGACCAGCAGTAAGGGCCTTAAGGGCTCAAATTGATAAGTTTGAGTACTCAAAACTTATGAAAAACAAGCTTCAAACTCAAGAAAATTTAATACTCAGATATGGAGTTGTAGAAAAGGTATTGGTGGAAAGTGGAAAAGTAAAGGGCGTTGTGGATTCTTTTGGTATAGATTATTACGCTAAGGCAGTAATACTTACTACAGGAACATTTTTACGCGGAAAAATATTTATTGGTAGAGATACTATGGAAGCAGGAAGAATGGGAGATCTTCCTGCAAAAGGTTTGAGTAAATCTTTGTTAGAACTTGGTTTTAAGCTTTCAAGATTTAAAACTGGCACTCCAGCAAGAGTTTTAAAAAGCAGCATTGATTTTTCAAAAATGGTTCGCCAGGATACAGATGATGAGCCTAGGGCTTTTTCATATTTTAGTGAACCTAAGGTTTTACCAAAGGATCATCCATGTTGGCTTACCCATACAAATCAGCAAACACATAAGATAATAAGGGACTATCTTGTTTATTCGCCGTTGTATGGAGATGTTAAATTAATTCAAAGTGTTGGGCCAAGGTATTGTCCTTCGATTGAGGATAAGGTCGTAAAGTTTAACAGGGATTCGCATCAAGTTTTTGTTGAGCCAGAAGGAAGAGACTCTCAAGAATTTTATTTAAATGGCTTATCTACCAGTCTTCCATATGCAGCGCAGGTAAAAATGCTTAGAACTGTACCTGGTCTTGAAAATGTAGTTATTGTAAGGCCTGCATACGCAATCGAATATGATTACATTGACCCGACACAATTGTATCAGACACTTGAATCAAAAATAGTGGAAGGCCTATATTTTGCAGGTCAGATTAATGGAACGAGCGGTTATGAAGAAGCGGCAGGTCAAGGTTTAATCGCTGGAATTAATGCGGCAATGAAAATTTTAGGAGAAGAGCCATTGATTTTAAAAAGATCCGAAAGCTATATTGGAATACTTATAGATGATCTAACTACAAAGGGTGTTGATGAGCCATATAGACTTTTAACCTCCCGTGCAGAATATAGGCTTTTACTGCGCCATGATAACGCACATTTAAGACTTGCAAAGTATGGCTATAGAGTAGGTTTGATTCCAAAGTGGTTCTATGAAAAGGTAATTAATCTTGAAAAACAGATCCAATATCAAATAGAAAGGCTTAAGAATGTCAAAGTTCCAGCATCAGATATTGTAAATGATAGACTTGTAGAATTGGGATCAACTCCTCTAAAAGAAGGAACAAAGTTGTATAATCTATTAAAAAGGCCTGAAATTGGGTATGAAGAGGTGAAAGGGTTTGATAATGAGCCTATCGAAGATAGAGAACTTTTAGAACAGATAGAGATATTAATAAAGTATGAAGGATATATTGAAAAGATGCTTGAAGATGTTAAAGTTTTTGAGGAATATGAGTCGGTTGATATTTCTAAAATAAATTTTGATAAAGTGCCAAATCTTTCAACTGAAGCAAGGGAAAAATTGAAAAAAATCTCTCCTAGGTCTATTGGTCAGGCAATGAGAATTCCAGGTGTTACGCCTTCAGATATTGCGAATATAATAAGTTATATTGAAAAATGAACCTCCATTTTGGAGGTTCTTATTTTAATATTCTACTCTATTTCTTCCATTTTCTTTGGCTTTGTATAATTTTTCGTCAACTACGATTAGTAAATCTTTTATGTGTTCATAGTTTTCTATAGAATCTACACCGATGCTAACTGTGATTTTTATATCTTTTGGGAAGATCTCGGTTTCGATAATTTTCCTAATTTTTTCAGCTACTTCTATTGCTTGTTCTAAATTTGTTTCAGAAAGTAAAATTAAAAATTCTTCACCGCCCCATCTTGATACTACATCTGATTTTCTAACATTTTTAACTAGTATTTTTGCCAATTTTTTGAGTACCTCATCACCAACCATATGTCCGTATGTATCATTTATGTTTTTGAATTTGTCAATGTCAATCATTAAAAGTGAAAAAGGTCTACCATATCTTTTGAAGTTATAATAATGTTTTCTTATTTCCTTGTTCATTTTGTGTCTGTTGTAGAGGTCAGTTAATTGGTCTCTTTCAGACAAATATTTCAATTTTTTGTTTAATTCTAATAATTCAATGTTTTTTCTATAGAGTTCTTTTTCTGTAAACTTTTCAACTTCATGTGCGATAATTCCAATTTCGTTGTCTGGATATTTAAAATCATTGTTTATTAAATGTCCGCTTGCAATCTTTTGGATCCTTTCTTTAAGTTTTGTAATTGGTGTAATTATTTTTCCATATAAAGAAAAAGTGAGCCATATCCCTATTGAAATTGATATAAATACTACTATCGATATTGGAAAAAATAATCCATGAATGATTTTTGATATTATTTCTTCTTTGTTTACTACAGTAACAACAGTCCAACCTAAAAAATCTAGATTAGTATAATATGCTATCTTATCATATTTATTTAACTTATATTCAAAGTACCCCTCATTACTTGAAAAATCGAAGTTTTTATTTACTAGTTCTTTAACACTTTTTGAGATATATTGTTTTTTTGGATGAAAAATTACTTCTTGATTTTCGTTGAGAATATAGCTATATAGTGAATCAAAATTATTGTCTTTTTTATTTATAAGTTCATTTATTTTGTTAACAGAAGTATCTATAGCTACAACCCCTGTTAAATTACCATCTTTATTGTATAAAGCCTTCCCCATTGAAACTAACCATTCTTTTGTTTTTATTTCTTTATATGGGATTCCGTTTGATATTTTTGGATAAGACTTAATAGCGGCTTTGTACCAAGGTCTAACCTTTGGATTAAATCCTTCTGGTGGAGTATAGTTGTATATCAAAAGGGTGCCATTTTCATAGGCTGAATACAAATAATTTATATCAGGATCGATTTCTTGAATTTTTTTGTAGAAATTTATTGTATTTTCTTTTTCTTTTTCATTTAATTTCTGGGCATTTATAACATTGTCTAATGTACTGAGGAAATCTAATGTAATATAAAATTTTTTAAAATAACTTTCCACAAAAAATGAGACAGCTTTGTTTTTTTGGTAGATTAATTCTTTTGCTTGTTTTATTTCACTTTTGTATAGTGTGTATGTCAAAATTAAACCAAAGGATAATGCGGAAAATAAAATGAGAAATAGTAATATATAAAAAAATTGACCTTTTAGACTCTTCATAATCTTTCACTCTTTCATTTCTCAATTTAAATTTACTTAATTATATCATGAATGCAATTTTTTGTGCAATTTTCTGCGAAAATTAACTTGATTTAAAAAAGTTAGAATGATATAATTTTTTTGAGGTCTTTCATTGAAAGAGTCATAATTGATAACTGTGGGGGGTAAAAAAATGGATTTACCAGTTTTAAAAATTGGAAATTTAATATCAAAGCTTCCGATAATTCAAGGTGGTATGAGTGTTGGGATTTCACTTTCAGGACTCGCGAGTGCTGTTGCAAACGAAGGTGGGATAGGAGTTATTGGAGCTGCTGGTATAGGGATGTTTGAGGATGATTTTAATACGAACTACAGAGAGGCGAACATTAGGGCACTTAGAAAGGAAATAAGGAAAGCAAAAAAGCTTTCAGACGGAATAATAGGTGTTAATATAATGGTTGCATTATCGGATTTTTCTGAATTGATAAAGGCTTCAATTGAAGAACACATAGATATTATTTTTGTGGGTGCAGGTCTTGCATTGGACATACCTGCAAAGGAAATAAAAGAATCTGGTGTAAAAATAGTACCTATTGTGTCTTCAAAAAGAGCTGCAAGTTTAATTATAAAATACTGGAAAAAACATTATGATATGATGCCAGATGCAATTGTTGTTGAAGGTCCAAAGGCTGGTGGGCATCTTGGTTTTAAAAGAGGACAGATATTTGATCCTGAATACTCACTAGAAAAGATATTAAAAGATGTTATAAAACAAGTTAATGTATATGAAAAAGAATACGGCAAAAAAATACCAGTAATTGCTGCAGGAGGAATTTACAGTGGAGGAGATATATACAAATTTTTGAAATTGGGAGCAGATGGTGTTCAAATGGCAACAAGATTTGTTGCAACAAAAGAATGTGATGCATCAGATGAATTTAAAAAGATGTATGTAAATTGTAGAAAAGAAGATATTGTAATAATAGATAGTCCAGTGGGGCTTCCTGGGAGAGCTATAAAGAATGAATTTATAGAAAGTGTAGAAAAAGGTGAAAAAAGGCCAATAAAATGTTCTTGGAAATGTTTAAAAACATGCGACTTTAGAAAAGTTCCTTATTGCATTGCAAAAGCACTTACCAATGCAAAACTTGGTTTTTTAAAAGAAGGTTTTGCCTTTGCTGGTGAAAATGCGTACAAAGTAAAAGAGATCATCTCTGTAAAGGAATTAATAAGCAGGATAAAAAAGGAGTTTTTAGAAGCACAACTTTCCTTTTAACCCTTTACAGAGCCAGAAAGAAGTCCTCTTATAAAGAATTTTCCAAGTAAAATGTAAACAACAAGTGTTGGAAGGGCAGTAATAAGTGCACCAGCCATTTGCACATTCCATTCTACAACCTGGCTCCCTGCCAGGTTTACTAATGCTACGGTTATAGGCTGCTTTGCAGGATTGCTTGTAACAGTTACTGCAAATAAAAATTCATTCCATATGTTTGTAAACTGCCATATTATAACTACAACAAAGGCAGGTATTGAGATAGGAAATAATACTTTTGAGTAGGTTTTAAAAAAACCTGCACCATCCATATATGCTGCTTCTATAAGTTCGTTTGGAACTTCACTGTAGTAATTTCTAAAAATTAAAGATGTTATAGGTATACCGTAGACAACATGGACAATAATTAATCCAGTTATTGTTCCATAAAGGTTAACTCTTTGAAGAAAACGAATCAATGGAAACAATACACTTTGGTATGGAATAAACATTCCAAAAAGGATAATTGCAAAGATTATATTCACACCTTTAAATTTTACCTTTGATAATACATAGCCGTTTAATGAACCAAGAAGGGCAGAAATAATTGTAGCAGGGATTGTTAAATAAAAACTATTTTTAAGGTTTGGAGAAAGTTTATTAAATGCCTTTATAAGCCCGCTTAAAGACCAGCTTTTTGGCAATTTCCACATATCAGAAATTCCAATTTCGCTTAAAGGTTTAAAACTTGTTGCAAGCAGTACATAAAGAGGGGTAATAATATATATTGCTATTATTATTAGAAAAAAATACGAAAAGAACTTTTTCATCTTCTTTCACCTCTCAAGTTTGTTGCAAGATATGGAATAATAACTACTGCAACAAAACATAACATAATTATAGCAATTGCTGAGCCCATTGCGTATCTATTGCTTCTAAAGGTTAATTCAAACATGTAGATAGCTGGAACATCAGTAACAAAGTTTGGTCCACTACCTGTCATTGAAAATACCAAATCGAAAATCTTCAAAGATATATGTCCAAGAATAATCATTGCACTCAAGGTAATTGGTGTTAAAAGTGGCATTTTAATCTTCCAAAAAATTTTCCATTCTGATGCTCCGTCAACTCTTGCAGCTTCTATGATATCTTCAGAAATACCTCTTAGTCCTGCAAGATACATTGCCATTGTATAACCTGAAAGTTGCCAGATAGCAGCTATAATGACTGGTATTAGTGCAACATTGAATTTTCCAATTGAATGTGTACTTGTGTACCAACCCCACATGAGTTTTTCAAGTCCAAGTTTTGAAAGCAAAAGATTTAACCCTTGTGGATTTTGAGGTATATTACCTGGTGCAAAAATCCAGCTCCATACAGTTCCAGTTACCACAAAAGAAATTGCCATTGGAAATAGAAAGAGGTTTTGGAAAAATCTGGAACCTTTTAAGCCTTTATCTACAAGAATTGCCATGATTATACCAAGTGCAATTGTTCCAAGTAGAAAGAGCAGTGTAAAAAAGAAAGTATTCCAAAGATCCGTTTGAAATCTGCTGTCTTGAAAAAGCCTAATGTAATTTCTTAGACCAACGAATTTGTATTGTCCCCTTAAAAGTGCAGAAAAACTATTCCAATTTGAAAAAGACGTTCTAACGGTCCAGCCTATAAATCCATAAACAAATATGGCAATCGCAATTATGGAAGGTGTAATAACTAAGAGTCCAATAAAAAGGTTCTTTTTTCTCACACTCTCACCTCAAAATAACGGGGCAAGATGCCCCGTTTGTTTTAATCTGTTAGGTATCCATTATCTTCTGCGATCCAGAGTATTTCTTTGAATGTTTGATTTACATTTTGCTCTGTGACAAATATATTTATTGCATCCATGAGAGCTGTGGCAAATGATTCTGGAGCAGCTGAACCATGTATTATGGAAGGACAGATTGCTTTTGTAGAAAAGTCATTCATTGACCATTTTAGATATACATCGTATTTTGACTTATCTGCATCAATTCTTGCAGGTATTGATCCTTTAATTGGATTAAATGTGTCTTGAGCCTCAACTGTTGCAAGGAATTTTAACCACTTTATAGCATTTTCTCTATGAGGAGCATTTTTTGGCAATCCGAAGGTGTCTGAAACGAGCATGAATGCATCTTGAGTACCTGGAAGTGCAAACCATCCAAAGTCAATTCCAGGTTTCCATCCAAGTGTCTTTAAATATCCTTCTGCCCAGTCGCCCATCATGTTACAGAATGCTTTTCCTTCAAAAACCATTCTTGTTGCATCTTGCCAAGTTAGAGCGGAATGGTCTGAATTTACATATGCAAGAATGTCTTTTAAAATTGAAAGAGCTTGTTTTATAGCTGGATCATTAAATGATGCTTCACCTTTCCACAATTTGTTGTATTTTTCTGGTCCAAGTTCTGCAAGCATTATGCTTTCAAAAAGATGAAGTGATGTCCATTTGTTTTTATCACCAAGTGCTATACCAACGTATCCCATTTTTTTAGCCTTATCAAGATATGTCAAAAATTCGGGCCATGTTGTTGGTTCTTTTGTCATTCCAATTTCTTTTGCAATTTTTTTGTTGTAGAAAACAACATTTGCTCTATGAACATTCACGGGAACAGAATAAACTTCACCTTTGTAGCTAACGATTTCTATAAGGTCTTTTGGAAACTTGTCATATGCTCCTATTTCTTTCAAAATCCAAGTAATTGGTTCCATAAGTCCTGGAATTACATAAGTATCTGTAAGTTCCATTCCAGCGTGAACTTGGAATGAATCTGGAGGATTTCCTCCAAGCATTCTGGTTTTTAACACTGCCTTTGCATTAGTTCCTGCACCACCAGCAACTGCTGCATTGATAATATGAATATCTGGATAGTATTTGTTGAAGAGATTAAATAATGCAAGTAAACCTTCTTCTTCACCGCCACCTGTCCACCAACTAAATATTTCTAAAGCGTTTTCTGTAGCAAAGATACTAAGTGATAAGATTATTGCAATGGTTATTATAAGAATCTTTTTCATCACTTTCACCTCCCCGTTTTTTTGGTTAAACTTATTTTAACATATTTGTATGAAAATATTTTTGAGTAGATTTTCAGAGAAAAAATAAGAAACGGACTGAATTTTCAAAATAAAAATAATAAACAAGAGAAAATAAAGTATAATTTTTCTTATTTTATATTGGATAAAAATATGCTAAAATCTCTTTAAGAGAGGTGAATAGGTTGCTTTTTATCTTTTTAAATATTTTTCTTGGAGCACTTCTTGCAAATTCAATAGCACCGCTTATGCCTACTTTTCAGGAAAAATTAAATGCAACTGTTGCGTTTTCTTCTTTCATACCAGTAGTTAATACAGCTGGTACTACAATATTTTCGTTTATTATTTCATTTTTTATTAATAAATTAGGTTTAAAAAGAACTTATTTCATTGGTTATACATTTTTGTTATTTTCCTTATTAATACTTTCTTTCTTTGAAAGCTTGAATTTTATATTAATTGGAGTTTTTTTAATGGGAGCAGGACTTTCTATTATTTTTACATCTTCTACAACTTTTCTTAGTCACTTTAAAGATCCAAAATTTGGAGTATTTCATGGTTTTTTTGGACTTGGAGGAATATTATCACCGATGTTTGTTTCCTTCTTTTTAAAAAGCCGAATATCTTATAAGTATCTTTATTTGGTTTATCTTTTTTTGGGAGTTTTTCTCCTTGTCTGGAATATAAATATGAAATTTCCTGATATAAAGATTAATGAAAATTCTTTTTCAAAATCTAAACCATACTTAAAGCCACTCTTTTATATAACCGTACTTTCTTTATTTTTTTATTCCGCTAGTGAAATAAGCGCCATTACGTGGGCATCTAATTTGTTTTTAGAATTTGGGTTTACAAAACAACAAGCTGCATTATTTTTAAGTATTTTTTGGGGAGTGTTTACTTTTTCGCGTTTTTTAATGGATTTTCTCCTTAAATTTGTTAATTTCAGGTTATATGTTTTAACGATAACTTCTTTATCTTTTATCTTTCTATCTTTATTAATTGTCTTAAAAATGCCCTTTTTGTTTTATCTTTTTGGTCTATCAATGGGAGCAATTTTTCCATTGATACAAAGAAATGCTAATATAAAATTGGATAAGAGTGAAGTTGGCTTTTTAAATGGTATTACTTATTCGGCAACCGGTATAGGGTCACTTCTTTTCATTTCCATTATGGGATACATTTCAAAATTTAGTATAAGAGCAATGTTTGTGGTACCAATAATTGGTTTGGCAGTTGTATTTTTACTTCAAAAAAATCTACGAGATTAAGGAGTGAAGAATGAAACTTGCAATAGTTTGTGGAACGAGGCCAGAGGTTATTAAGGTTGCACCAGTTTATTTAAAGACGAAAGAGATGGGGCTTGATGTAAAATTAATTGCAACCGCACAGCATAGACAGATGATGGATATGATGCTTAATGTATTTTCCATCAATCCAGATTATGATTTAAACATAATGATTGAAAATCAAACACTTAATTTGATTTCATCTCGTATATTTTCTAGAATTGATAAAATTTTTGAGAGAGAAAAATTTGACTGGCTCTTTGTTCAAGGAGATACTACAACTGCAATGACAAGTGCCATTGCGGCATTTAACAGAGGAGTAAAGGTTGGACATATAGAGGCAGGCCTAAGAAGTAACAATTTGAAAGATCCATTTCCTGAAGAGATGAATAGAAGAGTTATTGATCAAGTATCAGACCTAATGTTTGCTCCTACAAAAAATGCATATGAAAATTTGAAAAGGGAAGGATACGATGATGAAAGAATAAAAATAACAGGTAATACCGTTGTTGATGCACTATGCTATGTAAAGAACAGGTTTGATCTTGAAAAAATTAGAAAAAGTTTGATTGATGTTAAAGACTATGTTCTTGTAACGCTTCATAGAAGAGAGAATTGGGGAGAGAAGATGAAAAAAATATTGAGAGGTATAAAGAGGTTTTCAGTTGAGAAAAATATACCAATAGTGTTTCCTATTCATTTGAATCCAAAGGTTAGGAAAGTAGTTAATCAAGAACTGGGAGATTTTAAAAATGCAAAATTGTTAGATCCAGTAGGTTATGTTGAATTTTTGAGTTTACTCTCTGGAGCAAAAATAGTAGCTTCTGACAGTGGTGGAATCCAGGAAGAAGCTCCAAGTTTTGGAAAATTTGTGGTTGTCTGCAGAAATACAACGGAAAGGCCGGAACTAATAGAAAGTGGATATGGAGTTCTTGCTGGTACTGAAGAAGATTCAGTCTATAAAAGTTTAATTGAAGGTCTTGATAAAGAATTGAAATTTGATAATCCATTTGGTGATGGAAAGGCATCGGAAAAAATACTATCTGCTGTGATATAATCATTTACGGGTGGTGAGAAGGTATGGAGAGGATGTATGTTTTAATTGGAGTTTCTGCAATTTTAATAGCAGGCCTTTTATTCTTAATGTTTTCAAAAACAAGTGTTATAGAATTTTCCGGGGTTGTAGTAAGAGAAATCCCGAAAAATTCTATAATTGTTGAGAAAGATCTTGCTGTAGCAGAGAGGATCAAAAAGTTATATGAAGAAGGTAATCTTTTCGTTTTTGAAGGTAGTGTGACATTACCTCAAAGAGATGAAAATAAAGCTTGGCAGCAGGCTGCAAATAAGGCAAGGCAAGAACTTGCAGCATTTTTAGGTACTAAGATAACATCTGATAGTTCTTTAAATGAAAAAATTTTTGGAGTAAGATCAGCTTTTGGATATGAACAAGATGTGAATGTGGTTGTTAATAATTTTGTTGTAAGTTCAAAGGTTATTGCAAAATGGAAAGTCCCCGTGAAAAAAGGATTTTTTGAGTATCACGTTCTTGTGTTTTATGATCCTGATTTGATCGAAAGTGTTAGTAAAAAACAGCAACAAAGTATGCAATTATACTTTGTTGTATACGATGTAAAAAAAGGTAGAGTTATAAAAATTGAAAGAGTAGACGATATTGCTCGCTACAAGGAAAAGTTTGAATTTGCTAGAAAAAATGGAAAAGTTGTTATATTTGAAGTGAAAAACAAGAAGGTATTTATAAAAGGTGATATTGAAATTGGAAAGATCGTAAAAAATGCAAATCTTGAAGATGGAAAATACAGACTTTTATATGTGAGAAACAAAGAGTATATTTATGCATTTATTTTAAAGGGGGAATAACGTGGAACATCATATTTATGCGATATTAATTGGTTACTTTTTGGGAGCAATTCCTTTTAGTTTTCTGATTGGGAAATTGAGAGGTATTGATATAAGGAAAGTTGGAAGTGGAAATGTTGGTGGAACAAATGTCTTAAGAAGTGCAGGTGCATTTTACGGAGCACTTGCCTTTTTTCTTGATATTTTAAAGGGGTATTTAGCTGTCATTTTTGTAAGTAGCCTTGGAATTAATGCAATGCTACTTTCTGGAAGTTTTGCAGTTTTTGGGCATTGTTTTCCTATATATTTAAAATTTAAAGGTGGTAAAGGTGTTGCTACAACATTTGGTGTTTTTCTTGCAATAAATCCATGGAGTGGGTTGGTATTTTTTCTCATTTGGCTTTTAATAGTAATTTTTACAAAGTATGTTTCCCTTGGTTCTATAATAGGGCTTTTAGGTGCGTCAATTTTTACATTTTTTATTGGAAAAGATTATTGGGTGATTTTTCTTGCACTTTCCCTCTTTTCAATGCTCAGGCATAAGGAAAATATAAAAAGGCTTTTAAATGGAAATGAAAGAAAGACGGATGTTGTTAAATACTTTTTTGGAAAGGGGAAAAAAAATTGAGAAAAATCCTTCCTCTGATATTTTTGTTAATTTCCGTTATATCATTTTCTATTTTAACTGAAGAGCAAAGCAGGGCTTTTTTAAGTGAGGCTATAAAGCTTTGGAGTGAAGGAAAATATGCAGAGGCAAGTTTAAAAATGGATGATGCAATGACTGGAAGTATTTCTGCAAGGGAAATACCTTGGTTTTGGTATGTTAAAGCAAAGATAGATATTTATAACGATCAAGTTGATGCAGCACGTGAGAATTTGAAAACACTTTTAACTATTACTAATATTCCAGAAATAATGGAGCTGTATAAAAAAATAGAGGTTTTTAACTCCCCTGAAAATTTCGAGGTGAAAGATTATAAACTAAAATTTGTAAATAGTGTTTCTGGGAAAGAAGGTCTTACAGAGTATTTTTATTCCCCTGTAGGCCTTGCTGTATACGGTGAAAAAGTTTATGTGATCGACAAAAAAAATAAAAGGCTTATTGTTTTAGACGATTTTAAAATTTCGAATATAATTAAACTTCCATATAATCCAAGGAGTATAGCTGTAGATTCTTTTGGGAAAGTGTTTATTTCATCTGAGGATTCTATATATACCCTAGAAGATCAGAAACCAATCTACACAGGTTTAAAAAGTCCTATAATCGCCGGAGTTGACAGAGCTAATAGATTAGTTGTTGTTGATGCTTCAAAGATTTATATCTTTTCAGATGGTGTGATTGAAAAAAATCTTCCGCTTCCAACAATTGCACTAGATTGTGATATTAATTATGAAAATTTGTATATACTAGATGCATTTTCAAATCAGATATTAGTGTATAATCTTTATACACTTGAGCTAAAGGATAAAATAAAGTTAAAAGATAAAATTTGGAGTTTTGAAGTAACTCCTGCAGGCCAATTAATATATTTTGACGGAAATAAGATAATTGCAGGAGAAAGTGAATTTAAAATTAATTCATCTCCGATGTTTATTGAATATTCTTATCCACACCTTTTTGTGATTGATTGGAAGAGTGATATGATAAATTGGTATTTATTAAAAGATGATCTTCCTATTTTTGTTAAAGTAGAAAGTTTTGAAACAAGTGATGCCACATTAACTGCACATGTATGCCTTGAGGATTATTTTGGTGACGATATATACCTTGCTAAAGATTTTTTAAATATATATGAGGAAGATGTCAGAGAATTTGCACAAATTGAAGGAGAACAAGACACAATATATCCAACAACTGAAATTTCAAAAAGTCTTTTAACTGATAGATTTCTTGGAAAAGTAATTGTAAAAAATGATAGGTGGAAATTTACGGGAGGAGCTCCAATTGAGTTTGAAAAGAGAGGGAAATTTAAATGGAAGATTACATACAACTATGCAAAAATATTTCCTTTACCGCTTGTAAAGGTATCTGTGAAATTTGAAGTTGCAGATGAAAAATTTACTGATATATTTGTGTATACGGAGGAAGTTGTAAATGGTGGAGAAGCTAATAAAGGCGATTGAATTGTCAAAGCAAGGAAAATTTGATGAGGCCGAAAAAATTTACAGAGAACTTATAAAAGAAAATGTACCTGAAGCGTATAATAACCTTGGAAATATATATAGAAGAAGAGGTTTAATTGCAAAGGCAATAGAGTACTACAAGCAAGCGTTACAGATAAAGCCGGATTTTGCAGAGTGTTATTTTAACATGGGCTGTGCGTTCATGGAAATAGATAATTATTCTCTTGCAATATTTAACTTTGAAAAGGCTGAAAAGTTGGGATTTAGGGATTTTGAGCTTAATGTGCAACTAGCACTATGTTATCTTGCAACTGGAAATAATAGAAAGGCACAAGAGCGAATGAAGGATGAAAAAGTTCGCCAGGAAGTTTTAAAATATATTGAGGGGTGAAACCATGGCTGAATTAGAGCACTACCTTCGACCTTTATATGATTATTGGTATTATTCATTGATTGCTGGTATTTTTCTTCTTTTTGCTGCGAAATTTGTTGAAAAGTTATCTGTTGCAATATTTGGGTTTATAATTGGTATTAACATGTTATTTCCAGCAATAGTTGCGAGAGTTCCGCAAATTAAGGAATGGCTTTCGAATCCAACGTATTACCAAATTTCAATGGTTGTTTTTGGTGTTATTGCTGCTGCGGTTTTGTATGCAATATATAAATCTATAACATTTATTTTTGGATTTTTAATAGTTGGAGCTCTTGGATATTATTTAGCAAACTTTATAATTGGTTATTTTGGAATTACACTATCGTTTGAGCCATTGTATTTATACGCAGGTGTTGCAATTGTTCTTGGAATATTAGGTGGAATTGTAACTTATAAAAAGAGTGCAGAGGTAATAGGTATTTTATCTATTCTTGTAGGTGCTGGAACTATTTCTGCAGTTATAATTGGCTTTATTTTAAGGGGCAATTTTTCAAAAGTGAATGAACCATTATTTTCTTCTATAGCGATAGTTATTTTTCTAATTCTTGTAGTATTAGGATTTGTGATTAATTTTAAAAAGAAAAAAGAATAGTTTTTGGAGGTGAATTGTTTTGAGACTTTCAATTAATTGGCTAAAAGATTTTGTAAATATTGAAAAGAGTGCAGAAGAGATTGCTGAAAAGCTTAGTTTAACGGGAACAAATGTAGAAGAAATAATTAATCCTTTCGATGTTGAAGGAAAAATAGTTGTTGGAAAGGTAATAGATGTTGAAAAACATCCTAATGCAGATAAATTAATTGTATGTAAGGTTGACGTTGGTGATCAAATAAAAACGATTTTAACCGGAGACCTCAGTGTTTCCAAGGGAGATACAGTGCCAGTAGCACTTGAAGGTGCTAGACTTTTTGATTTAAAGATTGTTCCAAGAAAGATGCGTGGAATATTGTCTGAAGGTATGATGTGTTCTCTTCAAGAGTTAGGTCTTGAAGAAAAATCAAGTGGAGTGTATAAGTTTAAAGAAGAAGTAGAGCCGGGAACGGATGTAGTTGAATACTTTGGATTAAAAGACAAAGTACTTGATATAGAAATTACACCAAATAGACCTGATTGTCTCAGCGTTATAGGTATTGCAAGGGAAGTTTCTGCAATTTATGATGTTGATTTAAATTTGAAAGATAAGAATATAGATGGAAAAGAAAAATTTCCAGTTGAAATAAGAATTGAAAGTGATGGTTGCTATAGGTATACTGCAAGGGTTATAAGAAATGTTACAGTAAAAGAAAGCCCAATGTGGCTTAAAAAAAGACTGATTGCAGCTGGATTAAGACCAATAAACAACATTGTTGATATCACAAATTATGTAATGCTTGAAACTGGGCACCCGGTGCATGCATTTGACTTGAAAAACGTTCCAAAGATAGTTGTAAAAGATGCAAAAGGTGGAGAAGAGATACTACTTTTGGATGAAAACAAATACAAGCTTTTGGGTGGAGAAGTATTGATTACTGACGGTGAAAAGATACTAGCACTTGGTGGAGTAATGGGCGGAGAAGAATCAGGAGTAAAGGAAGATACAAAAGACATTCTCCTTGAAGTTGCTATGTTTGATCCTGTTAGGATAAGAAAAACATCAAAAGCACATGGAATTATAACAGATTCTTCTTATAGATTTGAAAGAGGTGTAGATCCAAACGATGCAATGTATGTTATAAATAGGCTTACAGAGCTCATTTTAGAGCTTTCCGGTGGAACACCTACTGATATTCTAGATCTTTATCCAAGAAAAATTGATAGAACTGAGATCGATTTTGATTTTAATTTTACAAACAAGGTTGTTGGAGAAAATATTGAAGAAGATGTACAAAGAAAGATTCTAAATAGATTGGGTTTTGAGGTAGAAGGTAATAAAGTATTTGTTCCAACGTATAGGTATTTTGATGTTACAAGACCTATCGATCTTGTAGAGGAAATTTCAAGAATATACGGGATGGAAAAGATAGAAAGTGAACCTTTTAGGATATTGATAAATAGCAATTCAAGAAGTAAAAATCAAAAGCTAAGATATAAATTAAAAGATGCTTTAAAAGCGGAAGGCTTTTTGGAGGCAATGAATTTGTCTTTTGTATCAAATGATATAGTAGGCAAATGGAACTTTACCGGTTTTAGTGTGAGAATTTCAAATCCAATTAATGAAGAGATGGCTGTTATGAGACCATCATTACTGTATGGGCTTCTTGATTCTCTTTCGTATAATTACAAAAGACAAAATAGAGATGTAAAGCTATTTGAAGTTGGGAAGGTATTTATTGAAGAAAACGGCCAACCTAAAGATGTTGAAAAATTAGCGTTTGTTGCAACGGGAAGAATTAATAAAAGAGATTATACAGATCAAAGAATGATCGATTTTTATACCTTTAAAGGTTATGTTGAAAATTTAGCCGAAGAGTTCAACCTAAAATTTGAATTTGAACCAGCAGAAGTTGAGGGATTTGTTCCTACAAGGTGTGCAAAGATTCTTTTAAATGGTCAAGAAATAGGTGTTATGGGAATGCTCGATGATGAGATGGTGGATAAATTCTACGATGTAAAAGATGAAGTTTACGTGCTAGAATTATTAACCCAACCTTTGTATGAAAATTACGTGGAGATTCCAGAATACAGGGAAAGTTCACAATTTCCATCTGTAAGACGTGATGTTTCACTTCTTGTTCCAAATAACTTTTTGATGGGAAAGGTAATTGAAGGTCTTTATAAGTATAAATACGTTGAAGAAGCTGGGATATCTGATGTTTATGCTGGAAAAGGAATAGAAGAAGGATACAAGAGTGTGACTGTTTATTGTGTGTTTAGAGCAGAAGATAAAACATTAAATGAGGATGAAGTAAATAAGATCTGGGAAAAGATCAAGAAAGATTTGATATACAAATATCCATTGAAATTGAGATTTGAGGAGGTCTGATATGAAATCAGGATTTGTCGCACTTGCTGGAAAGCCAAATGTGGGAAAATCTTCTATTGTTAATGCGATAGTTGGTAAGAAAATTTTAATTGTTTCAGATAAACCGCAAACTACGAGAAATAGAATAAATGTTATACATACTAGTGATGATTTTCAGATAATTTTCGTAGATACACCTGGAATACATAAGCCATTGTACAGGCTTGGAGAATACATGGTTAAGGCAGCAGTAAGTGCACTAAAAGGTGTTGATTTAATCTTGACCGTTGTGGATGCAAAAGAAGGAATTGGAAAACCGGAAAGGTTTGTCTTTGATTATGTAAATCAATCAAAGACAAAGACTATAGGTGTAATAAATAAAATTGATCTTGTAGATGCTAAAAAGGTTGAACAAATTTATAATGAAATGAAGAATAGTCTTGAAAATTGTGTGGACATAGTAAAGACCTCTGCTGTAAGGGGAGAGGGAATAAAAGAACTTTTAGATCTAATTGTTGAAAACCTTGAAGAGGGACCTCAGTTCTATCCTGAAGATATGATAACTGATAGACCTCTATCTTTTATGGCATCTGAGATAATAAGGGAAAAGATTTTTCATCATACATATGAAGAGGTTCCACATTCTGTTGCTGTCATAATAGAAGAAATAAAAGAAAGAGATAATGGGGTGTTGTACATACGTGCAAATATATACGTTGATAGAAATAGTCAGAAGGGAATTATTATTGGTCATAAAGGAAATATGATAAAAACAATTGGTCAGGAGGCAAGAAAAGAAATAGAATATCTTGTTGGTGGTAAAGTTTTTCTTGATTTACATGTAAAGGTGAAAAAAGATTGGCGTAATAAGGACTTTATTATATTAAATGAAATTGGAATGAGGGATGATTTGAAGGATTAAATATGAGGGTATGTATAATATATGATACTAAAAGAAGATCGACGGAGCTTTTTGCTAAGTGGATAAAAGAAGCTTTTCAAGAAAATGGTGCAGTTGTAGATATTTTTAAAGTTAATGAATTCAATAATGATTTTTCATATGATCTGTTTATTGTTGGCTCTCCTATTTACTACGAAAAACCTTTAAAGAGCATAACTGATTTTCTACAAAAATATTCGGATAAATTTAGTACAAAAAATGTAGCTTTGTTCATAGTATGCATGGCCCAGATTTTTGGAAAAGCAGGTAAGGTATATATTGAAAAGCAATACCTAAAAGTCCTTGAAAGTAAAGTAGAAAATCTAATGTTTAAAAGTGCCGTGTTTAAAGGATGGATAAGAAAGGTAAATTTAGAAGAGAAAAAAGAAGTTTTTAAATGGGTGAATAGTTTAATTGAAAAACTTGAAGGGGAGGTGTAAGGATATGCAAAATTTTGTGTTTTATAACCCAACAAAACTTGTCTTTGGAAAAAATACCGTCGAAAAGATAGGAGAATATTTAAAAAAAGATAACGTTAAAAAGGTTCTTCTTCTTGCAGGTGGGGGTTCTATTAAAAAGAATGGAGTATATGAAAAGGTAGTAAGATCACTTGTGGAAAATGGTGTTGAAAAAGTGGAAGTTTGGGGAGTAAGACCTAATCCAGTATTGTCTAAGGTAAAGGAAGCAATTTCTGTTGCAAAAAATGAGAATGTGGATGCAATACTTGCGGTTGGTGGTGGTAGTGTAATAGATAGTGCAAAAGCGGTTGCAGCTGGTGTAAAATACAAAGGAGATGTTTGGGACTTTTATTCCGGAAAAGCAAAGGTAAAAGAAGCTATGCCTTTGTATACAATATTAACTCTTTCTGCAACTGGAACTGAAATGAATGGTAATTCTGTTGTAACAAACGAAGAAACACTTGAGAAATTTTCTTTTAGTTCAATTCACGTTTATCCTAAAGTCTCTGTAGTTGACCCGGAAGTGCAATATACATTGCCACAAAATCAACTTGTAAATGGCGCCGTTGATGCTATATCACATGTTATGGAATATTACTTTGATGGTGAAGAAGTTTCTTTAACAGATAGAATTGATGAAGGTATAATTAAGACTATAATACAGACTACAGAAGTTTTACTTGATGATCCCAAAAATTACGATGCCAGGGCCAATTTTGCCCTTTCTACTACCCTTGCTTTAAATGGGGTATCCGGTCTTGGACATAAAGGTGGAGATTGGTCATCTCACGCTATAGAACACGCTCTTAGTGCACTAAATCCTAATGTAGCTCATGGTGCAGGACTTGCTGTAGTCTTTCCTGCATGGATGAAATATGTGTATAATCAAGTACCAGAAAGATTTGCCCAATTTGGTGAAAATATCTTTGGATTGAAAAATTGCAAACCCGAAGAAGCAATTAATGCACTAAGTCAATGGTATAAAAAAATAGGGGCACCAACAACTTTGAAAGAACTTGGTTTTAAAGAAGAAGATATTGAAAAATTAACCGAAATTGCATCAAAAATGGCTCCTATGGGTAAACTAAAAAAGCTTGAAAGAGATGATATTAAAAAGATATTAGAAATAGCATATTAAGGTTCCAGCAAGCGCTGGAACCTTTATTTAATCTATTGTGTGGTATAATAACTCTAAAAGGGGGTATTTATTAAATGAAGGTTTTATACGCACAATCAGGTGGAGTAACCAGTGTTATCAATGCATCGGCATATGGAGTTTTGGATGAAGCTAAAAAAGCTGGACTTGAGGTATATGTTGGTATTCATGGAATTTCTGGAGTTTTAAGAGAAAATCTTTTAAGGATAAATGACATTGATATAGAAGGTCTTAAATATACGCCTTCAGCAGCTTTTGGTTCTTGTAGGAGGAAACTCAAAAATCAGGAGGATATCAATAAATTATTTGAAATTTTTGAAAAGCATGAAATAGAGTATTTCTTTTATAACGGTGGAAATGATTCTATGGATACAGCATGGAGGTTGCATAGCGAAGCTCAAAAAAGAAACTTTCCACTCAAGGTTATAGGTGTTCCAAAAACTATTGACAATGATTTGCCTTATACTGACCATTGTCCAGGATATGGTTCAGCTGCAAAGTATATAGCAACTGCAATGATGGAGGCTACTCTTGACTTGAAAAGCATGTATGCTGATTCCACACGTGTTTTTGTAATGGAAATAATGGGAAGGCATGCTGGTTGGCTTGCGGCTGCTGCTGGACTTGGCTGGTTAAACGGTATAGGACCAGATATTATTCTTTTCCCGGAAGTTGTTTTTAATAAAGAGAGATTTCTTGATAAGGTAGATGAAACAATTAGAAGAAAAGGCTATTGTTCAGTAGCGGTTTCTGAGGGTATAAAGTACGAAGATGGATTTTTTGTTGCTGATATGGGATATACGGATAGTTTTGGAAATAGACAACTTGGTGGTGTAGGATTTACAATCGCAGGTATGGTAAGATCAGAGCTTTCTTTGAAGACTCACGTTGCAATACCTGATTATCTTCAAAGAAGTGGAAGGCATATAGCAAGTAAAACGGATGTTGAAGAAGCAGAAGGTGTTGGAAGAGAAGCAGTAAGGTTAGCACTTTCTGGTGTCTCAGGAGTAATGGTAACTATTGAAAGAATAAGTAATGATCCATACAAGGTTGAATTTAAAACTGTAGAATTGAATAAGGTTGCAGAACAGACAAAGTATCTCCCAGAAGATTTTCATAACGAATTTGAAGTGACTGATAAATTTATAGAGTATGCAAAACCGTTAATTGAAGGAGAATTTTTCCCACCATTTAAAAATGGTCTTCCTGATTATTTGGTAATTGAGGAGGTAGAGCAACAATAGCCTTTGTTGTATTTTCAATTTTTCAGATATTGTTTGTATTTACACTTTACCTTATTAAAAAAACAAGATATACGTTATTTATAATTCCGCTGTCTTCTATATATCTTTTATTTCAAAGGTTTGATATTGTTTTAAATGGATATGGAGGAGTCCATCTTGTTATGGATTCTTCCTCTTTTTATTTTATTCTAACCAATATTGTGGTTACTATTTTGGTTTCTTTTCAAATATTTAAATATGCAAATGAAAATACATATTTTTTCTTTTCTCTTTTGCATCCTATTTTGAATCTACTTTTTATTTCTCACGATTTATTTAATATTTACGTTTTGCTTGAAACAATAACTTTGCTAATAACCCTTTTAATACTGTCATCTGAAAAGTTTGAGCATAAACTTACTGCATTAAAATACATATTTGCAAGCTCTCTTGCAATGAGTTTTTATCTTATTGGAGTTGGTATGTATTATTATGTCAATGGTACTTTTGATATACTAGATGTTAATGGTTTTCCAGGTTTTTTAATAAAGGCGGCTCTATTTTCAAAATCGGGTATTTTTTTGTTTGGAATGTGGCTTCCTGAAGTTCATTCCAATGTTGAGCCTGAGGTTTCTGCCATGCTTTCAAGTATATATACTCAATCCGCGCTTTTTCCACTACTTAGAATATCCAGTGAAAATGAGTTTTTTATTGTTGGAATAATAACATTTCTTTTTGGAGTGTTTTTTTCAATTATATCTTCAGATTTAAAGAAGGTTCTTGCCTATAGTTCAATGTCTCAAATTGGATTGATGCTTTTAAACCCATTTTTTGCACCTCTTTATGCCCTTTCTCATGGGATTTCTAAAGCAATACTGTTTTTAACAACAAGATATCAAAAGAGGGATTTGAGAATAAAAAGAGAAGTTAATATTCTTTTATTTTTAACTATGTTTATTTGTTTGCTATCTCTTTCAGGTTTTTCCCTAACATTGGGTGGTTATGTAAAAAGTAAGATGATTCATGGATTGTTTTCATATTTAATTTCGTTTTTATCTTCCATTTATGCAGGCAAGATGTTAAAAGTAAAAATTGATTTTAGATTTGAAAAAAAATTTATTTATTTGTTTTTAGCATCACTTATTTTAATTTTCCCATATTTTAACTTAAAGTCGTTTGTTGTAATTTTGGGAATGTTGATTGGGGTTTTGTTAAATATAAATTTAGATTTATCATTTACTACTGAAACTATATTAACTTTGATGACATTTTCTGTTTCTATCTTTTCACTCTTTGGAGGGGTTATATGGTAGATTTTATTCCACCGTTTGTTATTATCTTACTTTCTATATACGGGCTTTTGTTTAAAAGACATATAATTTCCAAAATTATAGCGTTGGATGTTTTAAATACTGGGGTTGTGTATTTATTTGTTATCATAGCTTCAAAAGCTGGTGAATATTATCCTATAAAGACCGAAGGCGTTAAAAGTTATGCCGATCCATTCCCACAAGCAGTTATTATTACATCCATTGTTATTGGTTTTGCCACTCTTTCACTTCTTTTAATGATTAGCATGCTTGTTGTTGAGAAAAAGAGAAAAACAGACATTGTGAAAATCGAAAAAGATTAATTTGGAACTTTTCACAATCTTTTCTTTTTTATTTTTGATAAATTTTGTATAATTTTCTTTGGAAATATTTCCAAAATGGAAGGAGGATGCTTATGAAGAAATTTTTAATTATTTTAATTCTTGCACTTTCTCTTATTTCGTTTTCTAAAGTTTTTGTTGAAGACGGAAAAGTTGTATTTACATTTAACGAAGCGTTAGATGCAAAAGTAGTGTATCTAGCTGGGACTTTTAACAATTGGTCTCCTAATACACTTGCTATGGAAAAAGTGGATGGTGTTTGGAAAGTTTCTCTTGAACTTGAACCAGGTACTTACCAATACAAGTACGTTATTGAAGGAAAAAATTGGAAAGAAGATAGTGAAGCTCCAGGATATGTAGATGATGGTTTTGGAGGAAAAAATGGTATATTTACTTTGGTTGACAAAGATGGAACACTTGTTGTTTTAGAAGAAAAAGTTGAAAAACCAAAACTTAGAATCAATGAAGACTTTGATCCTGAATTGATGTTTGTTGATGAAGAAGGATATGTTGTAATTAGATTTAAATATGATGGACAGGCAGATTATGTAACAATTGCGGGGAATTTTAACAACTGGGATGCACAAGATATTGAATGCTACGAAGTCGATGATGGATTATGGGAAGCTGTACTTGAACTTGACGAGGGACAATACCAATACAAATTTGTTGTAAATGGCAGTGAATGGGTTGTTGATAAAAACGCACCTGCATTTGTAGATGATGGATTTGGTGGAGAAAATGGATATTTTGAAGTTTTCAAAAAAGATGGAAAATTAATGGTTGGGTTAAAGGATAAATAATTATTGATTTTTTACAGTGAAATGTAAATAAGAGTATGGCACGAACTACTTGAATGTGTAATTAAAACTAAAAAACACAATGGTTTGAAACAAAAAGTTTTGCATTATAATTTATAAATCTTGTAAAGCTCCAAATCCTAAAAGAAGGGATTTGGAGCTTTTTTATTAGACAGTATAGGAGATAATAAATTGGGTATAGAAAAATATATAAGAAAAGAAGTCTAAAAGCTTTTGGAGGTGGTACCTTGAAGCGAATAACTCTAAAGATTTTTTGGATAATTTCCGTGTTTTTTTTGCTAATGTCTTGTGCAATAAGTAATTCTAATGATAAATTTAATATTAATATAAAAGCACCTGATGTTGCGGAAGCTTCTAAAGAAGTTGATTTAATCGTTGATGGAGATATAATAGGTGCCAAAAATGTTGTGGTTGAAATTTCAAATGAATATAATGAAAAAAACATTTTGCAATTGAAAAAGATTCCAGATAGTACGAAAGTTATTTTTGAAAAACCTGGTAAATATTCCGTTATGGCAAAAGCATTGTCGTTGATTGATGGAAAAGAGTATGTAGATTACAAACCGAAAATATTTGTGTATGATCCTGAAAAGCCTCTTGTTGATGGGATAACCATAGTTCCGGGTACTATTTTCACCGATGATGATGTTATATTACATTTATATGCAAATACATCTAATCCGGAAGTTAAGGTTGAAACAGTTGGCCTTTCAAGATATGGAAAGGAAGAAATTTCAATGACTACAAAGCCAGGGGATATATTTTTGAATGTGGGGAGTTTTTCTGATGACGGAGATAAAGAGTTTTTTGTAAAAGTCGATAATCTTGTTGGCATGGAGTATGCCACAAAAGTTAATTTGAAAGTTTATCCTATTGATAAGGAGCCCCCAACGATTATTATTAATTCAAAATTTTCATATCCAACAAATTCAAATATTCAGGTATATGTAGACATCTCAGATGATGTAAAGTTATCTAGTTATGAAATATACTTAGATGGTGAATTAAAGTTAGAAGATACGGTTGATCAAGAAGAGATGAAAAATATACCAGTTCAAATTGGAAAATTAAGTCCAGGTGATCACTCATTAATAGTTAAGGCAACAGATTGGTTGGGTAAAAAGACGATGACAGGTAAGAGAATTCTTGTAGGAGATACTTACCTTAATTTTGAAATAGCAATATCAAATGAAACAAACCTAATACCCGGTCATTCAACTATCATTTCTGTTGTTCCGACAGAAGAAGGTATAAATTTCAAAAAGATAGTTTATTTTATTGATGGAAAAGAATATAAGAGATTTGATGGGGATGTTCAGACATTTGTTGAGTGGACTGTTGAAGAAGGAGAGCATTATATCACTGTTTATGCGGAAGACGAAAATGGAAGAGCAGGTATTAACGAAAGATTTATAAGTGTAAATGATAATAGTGCACCAAGATTGATATCAATGAGCGTTAATGGTGAAAAGCTTGACATATCTAAGACAAATAATATCCCATTGGGAATGAATTCTATAAGTGCTTGTTTTATGGATCCTGGTGGTATTTCAAAATACGCTACCCCTATTCTTTATATAAGAGAAGATCATTACTCGGATTATTATGATATTTTGGAGATGAAGCTTTCAGAAATTTCTCCAGATGAAAAGGAAGCAACATTTACTATAAATACTTCGATTGGATATGGTTATTTTTATTTCTTTGTCAAAGGTGTCTCAGATAAAGAAGGAAATGAATACCAAGGTGAGGATGTATTTACAGTTATAACAGGATATTAATTTTTGCGGAGGTGTTTTATATGAAAAAATTGACTTTACTTTTGTTTTTGGTTTCTATATTTGCTTTTTCACTGAATATAAGTACTCTATGGGATAGTGATTATATTGAGCTTCCCATGACTGGTTATGTTCAAGGATCTGGTATTGCTGTAAAACAAACCGGAGATATTCACATAATTACAAAAGATGGATATTATTATGTCATAAATAGATTGGGGAATATTACAGGAAAATATGGAACTCCTGAAGAAAGAGGATGGAAACACATTAGCTATCCTGTTATTGTAAGCAGTAACTATATAGTTTATGTTACATCCGACTATGATGGAAAAAGTAGAATTTATTTTAGGAGTAATACAACTTCAAATTATTACGAATTATCCGGGAATATTTCGCGCTCTTTGACAGCGTTTTTAGATGGAAATAACATCCATGTTTATGTGGGACTTGGCAGCAGCACTTTTAATGGTGTTTATCATATAGTTTATGATACTGCCGCTGGTACCGTAACTACTACCAATGACAATTATCAAACTGAAGGCCCTGTAGAGATTGCACCTATTTTATCACCAAAAAAGGATTCACTTTTCGTTTTAGATTCAAAAGGGAATTTTTATAATATTGCTTTGGACGCTTCATATGATTTTGATACAACAACTGTTAATGCTATAAAGTTGGGTGGTACTTTTGAAACTCCGATGGCATACAGTGAAGGCTTTATATATGCCATTAGTAGAGAAGGTATACTATATAGAATACCTCCCGAGGGAACAAACTCTGATGTTGATTTTATAAAACTTGGAAGCTCAAGTATGGCTGCGGGAGTATTAGTTGATTCCAAAAATTATATTTATGTGTTTGATGATCTAGGAACAATTCATATTGTACAAGCTGCTGATGATTTGTTGAAGCAAACTAGTTATTCAGTTGTTTCAGATTTTGAAGGATATAGATTTGCAACTACTCCGCTTCTTTTCAAAAAAAGTGATGAAAATAAAATTTATATGTTTGTGCTTTTAAACAATGATCCAGAAAAGAAAGGAAAAGTTGTTATATATTCCATGGATTATGATACATACGAGATTTCTAAAGAATGGGAAAAAGATATAGATGATACTTTTCCTTTAATTGGTTCGCCTGCAATGGTGCCCCTTTCCTCTATAAATGAGGAAAACTATATTATTGCTTTTTCTACAACACATGATAGAATTTATGCCTATCTTGTTGATGCAAAAGGTCCTTATGGTTTCTGGGCAATGGAGGGTCAAAACTCATATAGAACAGGGTTTGTAGATTCTAATGCTCCTACATTTAGGACTAGTATAACTCTTGTTACAAAAGATAGATTTTCAGGACTTGAGCTTTCAAAAGAAAATTTAAACGATGCTAATGGAAAATATGGTCTTGTTTATGATGCAACAGTTGTTTCCATAGCAGATAGTGGAGATATATCAACATATACCACCGAAGAATATGTGACCAATCCTAATACAAATAACAGTGATCAACAAGCTAATGATAAAATTCCAAGTGGTAGAGCAGGACTTGACAAACTCCTTGTAAAGTTTTCTACGGATACAACTTTAACTCTTTTATTTAACGATAGCTTTATTAAAAATATTACAAATGATGTAATTCCAGCACCTATTGTTGATGCTACATATTCTTTTAGGCAATTTTCTTCAGGAATACCAGGGTATGAAGCACCATACCTTGAGAGTAAGGAAGCTACAATCATTTTTGGTTACGATGATAAAATAGCAGAGGTTCTTGCTGATTCTACATTTGCGATACTTGTTAAATATAATTTTCCAAGTAGTGATGCAACAGAACTTTTAGAATTTGGAAAGGATGAAACATCTAAAACGATTGATGCATATAATTCATCTAAAGTTTCAATACCTTCTGGAACTTTTGCATATAAATGGAAAGTTTACCAATGGGATGATAATTTGCAAGGATATAGTGTTTATGATTATAAATCGATTGATAAGTTAACTTTAGGTGTGGATGATACTAAGAGAGCTCCTACATACGTTGAAATTTACTATACCGATCTTCCAGGGACTGTAACTTTTGTAGTACCTATGTATGCAGAAAGTGAGACAAGAGCGTTTATTTTAATAGATGCAGCAAAGGGAGCACTTTCAAGCACATTATATGCAACACTTACAAGCCCTGAACTTTCAATGACACTTTCTACAGTTACATCAGTTGAAGTTGATCCAAACTTTAGTGAAGAAGAACTATTAACTAAACTAGATGAAAATTATATAAAAATGGTTTTTGTTGAAAACTCTCATACAGGAATATCGACAGATACAAGAGTTGCTACGATATCTCTTTGGCTTAAATTTGATGAACCAGCACTGCTTTATTTCCAAAATGAAGCAAAATTCTTTGATCTTTTCAATATAGAATTGTATACACAATTGAAAAATAACCCTGTTGAGAAAGAGTTGTATTCGAAGAATAAGTTTATAGCTAACAAATATTTGACTTTACCTGGTGATTTCAATTTAGATGGTGTAGTTGACGACGATGATTATGTAATGTTTAGGACAGCATTGATAAATTATGTAGAAAATGGAGTGTATGATCCAAAGTATGATATAGGGCCACGTAAAGATTTTTCACCACCAAATAGAGGTTTTATACCTGGTTTTTCAGAGAGGGATGGAAAAATAGATGAAATGGATTTAAACGTTTTCCTAGTCATGTTTGGTTATACACCACCTTCAACTGATATTGAGTATTCGGGAAATTAAGGGAGGGATTGTTATGAAGAAGAAAATAATAATTTTTATAAATCTAGTTTTGATATTAATTTTAAGCAGTTGTGGATTATTAAATACATCTAATTCAAGTGTTTCAAGTATTAAAACTTATGTTGAAATATATGATGAATATGGAAATAGAATTTTTGTGGATGGTAAAATAAATGGGTATCCAATAATTCTAAAGGATGGTCAAACTGGTGTTTCGGTAAAAATTTCTGAAATAAAAAGTTTATCTTTAAACACGCAAATGTTTAATTATAACTATAACCTTGAGGGTGGTAAAGTTAAAATTAATTTGTTTAAAAAATCGAATTTGAGTAAAAACACTGTTGAACTTCAAAAACAGCTAGATGGAAGTATAATTGTTTATACCTATAAAGTTAACAAATCTAAACTGAATATATGGCTTGATAATTTACTTGAAGAAAGTTGGGCAAAAAATACCAGTGTAAAAAGTATTATATCTTCAGATGAAAATATAATTGCTTCAAATTATCTTATTTCTATTTTGAAAAGTTCACCGATCGGGACAGGTTATTTTAAGACCGGAGCAAAAGGTGATGTTAGAATAAAAAGTGTAGTTTTAAAATAGTAAATATTATAGTTACAATAATACCGCTCCTAAATGGGGCGGTATTATTTATTTATCAATTAAATATCAATTATGTAATTTTTATTTAATATAATGTAACTAAAAGGTGTTTTTTATGGTGTTTTTGATTTTAAAAGTTTTAGCTTTTAATGGATTTTGTAACTTTTTTTGATGAAATGTAAATTTGATTAAAAGTAAAATTAATAAAAAGAGTGTACAATAAAAAATGAGACATAGCAAATGGAGGTGAAATAAGTGGCAAAAAGCGTTAAGATTCTCTCTCAAATTGAGCTAATAAAGTTAACCTCCTCCGGAAATTCTGAAGCAAAAAAAGAGCTTGAAAAAAGATTAAAAGATATGGTGAACAGTGATGAAAAACACAAAAAAGGTAAATCTTGAAGCTGTTGATTTTTCAGGTTTTTCCAATAATGTTCCGCTTTTTGAAAACATTACTTTTTCGTTAAAAGAAGGAGAAATTCTTGTCCTTTACGGTCCACGTGGCTCTTCAAAATCTGCCCTTCTACGCTCTTTTTCACGTTTGAACGAGGAAGTATACGATGATATTAAATATACGGGTAGCGCTTTTGTTTGTCAACAAGATTTATTTTCCTATAGCATCAAAGAAATTAGAAACCTTGTTTTGTATGTTGATACTAATTTCTTTGAGGCTCTTGATTACTTGAGCTTTGGTGAATTTTTGGAGCTTGCTACAGGTAATGAAATGCTTTCTTTTGATGATTACATACCCCTTTTGGATGATTTTGGGATTTTAAAGGCATTAAGTGATAAGTTTAATACAAAGCTTTCTACATTTTATGTACTTGAAAAAATTTCTGCCCTCCTTTTTGTAGCCTATCTAAAAAAATCCAAGGTGATAATATTGGATTGTATTCTTGATCACCTTGATGATGAACATTTGAATAAAATTTCCAAAATTTTAAGAAAAAGCGTAGTTTCAGAGGAAAAATCACTAATAATTGCAACGCGTTTTTTTAAACGCTTCTTGCCTCTTGCTGATTTGTTTATTTCCATGAAAAATGGTAAAATTGAATTTAGGGGAGAGCCAAGAGAGTATACGATTGCGAGGTGATATTTTGGCTGTTTTATCAGTTTGTATGAATCCTGCATTAGACAGGGAGTTTTATATTAATGATTTTAAGATCGATAAATTGCATAGACTCTCTTTTGAAATGTCCAAAATGAGTCCTGGTGGAAAGGCAATTAATGTCGCTATAGATTTGTCATCTTACGGTGTTAAAACGATAGTTACGGGTTTTATTGGAGGTTATATTGGAAATATAGTACTTACTGAACTTAGAAAAGTTTCAGATTTGATAACTACAAATTTTGTCCATATAGATGGTGAAACAAGGGAAAATATTGCTATTATAGATGAAACAACTCACACTTTTACGGAGATAAATTCTGCAGGGCCCAGGGTTCCAATAGAGGACATTGACCATTTTTTAAGAAGATTTTCTCTAATAGTTTCTAGTGCTGATGCAGTTGTTATCTCTGGAAGTCTTCCTCAAGGTGTTCCAAACCAAATATATGGTGATTTAACAAAGATCGCCCTTAAACATGGAAAAAAGGTTTTCTGGGAGACAAAAGATGAAATAATCCAAGAATCTTTGAAGATTTCTGCACCTTGTATTTTAAGGCCTGATTTTAGAAAAGATAAGGTTTTGTTTGGAAAAGAATTGGTAACTCAGGAAGATTACATTGATGCAGGAAAAGAGCTTATAAAGTATGGAATAAAAATGGTAGTCCTCTCGTATAAAATAGATTACGATATAGTGGTTACTCAAGATGGTGTGTGGTTTTTAAAGCCTCTTGTTGATGTAGAGCATTCACACCTTTTGGGAACAGGGGACACGTACATGGCGGCTATGGTGTATAAATGTTTTAAATCTGATAATTTAGTTGATATAGCAAAGTATGGTTATGCTGCAGCACTTGCAAAGACGTGGTATAGAGCAAAGGTTCCACCTAAACTTGAAGACATAGAAGAAGCCTTTGAAAAATTTAAGATTGAGAGGGTGGAGTAAGATGAAAGTTAAAGATTTTTATATAAGAGATATAACCGCTGTTTTAGAAGATGAAAGTGTTTCGAGGGTGCTGAAAATTCTTTCTAGACAACAAGTTACTGGAGTTCCAGTTATAAATGAAGATTACAAGGTGGTTGGATTTATAAGTGAAAATGATATAATTCGTGCAGCACTTCCAAGTTATTTTTCGCTTTTACAAACAGCTTCATTTATTCCTGATTTAAATCAGTTTGTTAGAAATCTGAAGAAAATTTCTAATAGAGCTGTTTCTGAGATCATGACGAAACCTGCTATTACTATAAAAGAATCGACACCACTTTTACATGCTGCTGATTTGATGATAAGACATAGCTTAAAAATTTTACCTGTGGTGGACGAAGATGATAAATTGCTTGGTGTAATAACAAGGATGAAGATTTTGGAAGCGGTTAGCAGGGAGGACTAATTTGAATGAGAGTCAGCGTTCTTACATACGGTTGTAAATTGAATCAATATGAATCAGAACTTATGGCCGAAAAGCTTGAAAATGAAGGATATATAGTGGTAAACGAGGAAGTAGAATCGGATATTTTTGTAATAAATAGTTGTGTTGTTACAAACGAGGCGACAAGAAAGATAAAGCAACAGATAAGAAGACTAAAGAGGAAATTTCCAGGAGCAAAGGTAGTAGTAACAGGGTGTTATTCTCAACTTGGATTTGAAGAATTAGAAAAAGAAGGCGTTGATCTTGTACTGGGAAATAATGAAAAAAAATATATTGATAAATATTTAAGAGAATCTGGTGTTTTTGTAGATAAGGCGTACTGGAATAGGAATACTTTGGAAGATGAATTTGTTTTTTCATCCCTTGCAGAGAGAACACGTGCATTTATTAAAGTCCAGGATGGTTGTACCAATACATGTAGTTATTGTGCAATAAGGTTTGCAAGGGGAAACAGAATTAGAAGTAAACCGGTTGAGTTGGTTGTAAGTGAGGTTTTAAGGCTTGTAAATAAGGATTACAAAGAAATTGTAATCACAGGATTGAATCTTGGAAAATTTGGTAAAGATATTGATTCTTCTTTGCATGAGCTGTTAAGAAGTCTTGTTAAAATAAAGGGTGATTTTAGAATTAGATTGAGTTCGATAAATCCTGAAGATTTAGATGAAGAGTTAATAAATTTGATAGGAACAGAAGAAAAGATTTGTAATCATCTTCACATTCCTCTTCAAAGTGGAAGTACAGATGTATTGAAAAATATGAGAAGAAATTATACTCAAGATGATTATTTAAGAGTTGTTGGTAGTATAAGAAAAATTGATCCTAATTTTTCGATTACAACAGATATAATGGTTGGATTTCCTGGAGAAAGCGAAAAAGACTTTGAAGAAACTTTGAAAGTTGTTAGAGAAGTTTTATTTTCAAAGGTTCATGCCTTTAGATATTCTGATAGACCTAACACACTTGCTTCAAAGATGTCTAAAAAAGTGCCTGGAAATGTAAAAAAAGAAAGAGTTGAAGTTTTAGAAAAAGTAAGCACATCAGTTGCAAAGGACTATAGAAAAAGACTTGTTGGAAGAAAAGCAAAAGTTTTAATTGAAAGTTATAAAAACAAGATATATTCAGGATACGATGAATACTACGTGTTACATGAAACTTCCCACGGAGAATTCGGTAAGATAGAAAATGTAACAATACAGGCGGTAACCGACGAGGGAGTGATTTCTAAAAAGTATGAACGAAAGGTCTCTAATAGATAAGATACTTAACGGAATAGTTGTATATGAAACTGTTCGTATATATGATGGAAAACCTTTTGCGATTAGAGAGCATTACAAAAGGCTAATTAATTCTTTATCGTATCTTGGAAGAGAAGATGAAGTAAGTTTAGATGATTTTGAAAAAGAAATTGAGAGAAATATTTCCTTTGACAGGGTAAAGGTATATGCAATTGTGAGTGATAAGGTGGAGCTTTATTCTGTTGGCGAAAATATATTAACTAAAAGGGTAGAAAGTGTCAAAATAGATATTTCAAATGTAAGACATGCCGATCCATCGTCAATACCACCTAATTTTAAATCACTTTCAAGAGCAGATGTTTTTCTTGCAAGGCAGAACAAGGGTGATAACTACGATGTGATACTGTTAGGTCAAAAGGGGCAGGTATGTGAGGGAAGTTTTTCCAATGTTTTTTTAGTTAAAGATGGTAAATTAATCACTCCTTCACTTGAAAGTGGGATTTTAGAAGGTATTACAAGAACGTTTGTTATAGACATGCTAAAAGAAAATGGTTATACAGTAGAGGAAAAAATAGTCGAGGTAAAGGAACTGTTCTATGCAGATGAGATTTTTCTTACACATACGAGCATGGGTATAGTTCCTGTAAACTATCTTGGAAAGTTTTCCTTAAAAACAGAACTTTCTGAAAAACTTTCAATGATGTTTGAGGAGTATCTTCATGCAAAGATTGGGTGAAGTTTTACGGGAGCTTGCAAAGAAGAATTTGTTTATAAAAAATCTTTATGTTTCAACACTTTCAAGAGAGTATTTTGAAGATGTTATTGGAAAGCCTTTTAATGAGCATTGTAAAGTGATTATGTTTAAAGATGGGATTATTTATATTGAATGTGATGATCAACTTTTTGTAACTGAACTTAATTTTTTTAGGGAAAAAATTCGTGAAAAGTTGAATGATAGATTGGGGATATATGTTATAAGGAAAGTAGTAATAAGAAAGAAGAGGAGGGCAATAAATGGACTATAGTGCACAGAATATAAAGGTATTAAAGGGACTTGAACCGGTAAGACAAAGACCTGGAATGTACATAGGTTCTACTGGAAAGGCAGGTCTGCACCATCTTGTATATGAAATTGTTGATAATAGTATAGATGAATCACTGCAGGGATATTGCGATACTATAAAGGTTACAATTTTCAAGGATGGAAGTGTTGAGGTAGAAGATAACGGTAGAGGTATTCCAGTTGATATTCATCCTGAAACAGGAAAGAGCGCACTTGAAGTTGTTATGACTACCCTGCACGCTGGTGGAAAATTTTCGAAGGATTCATACAAGGTAAGTGGTGGTCTTCATGGCGTTGGTGCATCGGTTGTTAATGCACTTTCTCAGTGGCTTGAAGTGGAAGTACACAGGGATGGAAAGGTATACTATCAAAGGTATGAAAGAGGAACACCAACCTGTGAGGTAAAGATAATAGGTGAGACTGAAAAACGTGGAACAATAGTTAGATTTAAACCTGATCCACTAGTTTTTTCAACGACGGATTTTGATACGGATACAATTTTAATGAGACTTAGAGAGCTTGCATTTTTGAATCCAAATATTACTATTCATTTTAAAGACGAAAGAAACAATACAGAAAGAACGTTTCATTATACAGGCGGTATTAAAGAATTTGTCTCACATTTGAGCAAGGGAAGCAAATCCTTGCATGAACCAGTATATATTAACGGAGAATACGAAAAGGTTAAAGTTGAAGTTTCTTTCCAGTATACAGATTCAGATTTTGAAAAGATTTATTCATTTGTAAATAATATAAGGACTGTTGATGGAGGAACACATGTTACTGGTTTTAAATCTGCCTTTACAAGAGTCGTTAATGAATTAGGTAAAAAAACAGGACAGTTAAAGAAAGATTCATTACGTGGAGATGATATAAGAGAAGGAATGGTTGCTGTTATAAGTGTTTTAATGAGCAGCACTCCAGAGTTTGAAGGACAGACAAAATCAAAGTTGGGTAACGAAGAAGTCCAAGAAGCTGTAGCAAAAGTAGTGAGAGAAAAGCTTCTTGAATTTTTTGAGACGAATGAAAATACGCTTAAGATAATTATACAAAAAGCACTGGAAGCAAAGAAAGCAAGAGAAGCCGCAAAACATGCTCGTGAAATGGTGAAGAGAAAGAGTGCTTTTGGAAGCTCTTCGCTCCCTGGAAAGCTTGCAGATTGTATTACTAAAAAGCTTGAAGAATCTGAACTTTTTATAGTCGAGGGTGATTCTGCAGGTGGTTCAGCAAAACAGGCAAGAGATAGAAATTTCCAGGCAATTTTACCACTTCGCGGAAAGATTTTGAATGTGGAAAAGAGTAGTTGGCTTAAGCTTTTAAAGAATGAGCAGGTAAGGGATATTATAACCGCATTGGGTGTTGGTATTGGTGACGATTTTGATATTAAAAAGTTAAGGTATGGGAAGATAATAATAATGACCGATGCTGATGTTGATGGTGCACACATTAGAACGCTTCTTTTGACACTTTTTTACAGGTACATGAAAGAATTAATCGATGAGGGAAGAATATATATAGCACAGCCCCCTCTTTACAAATTAACTGTTGGAAAGAATCATTATTATTTCTACAGCGACGAGGAATTGGAAGATTTTAGAAAGACATTAGGAGATAAAAAATATGAAATACAGCGTTACAAAGGTCTTGGTGAAATGAATCCAGAGCAACTTTGGGAGACTACTATGGATCCAAACACAAGAAAATTGTTAAAAGTTTCAATTGAAGATGCGGAAACCGCAGATGAGTTGTTTGAAATGCTTATGGGTAGCGATACTGAGAGCAGAAAGGAATTTATATTCAGACACGCACTTTCTGTAAAGGAGATAGATGTATAAGTGAGAAAAGGTATTTTGTTTATTTTGTTGCTACCTATTCTATCTCTTTCCATGTACATACAGTTTTTGGATGTTGCAACGGTTACAAGAAATGAAGTTACAGTATTTGATGTGGCGGCAACTTATACTCAAATCGATGCGACAAGCCTTCAAAATATTGTTTTAGCATATCTTCCTGAGAATTCTTCAACCGATATTAATATAAAGTACATACTTCAAAGACTTTCAAGGGTGGCAACTCAAATCGAGGCCACCCCTACTGTTGGTACTGTAAGGGTTGTATTTCCAAATCTTGTAACTAATGAAAGTAGTATGTCTACTCTAACTGTTGAGGAGGCACTAAAAATTGCAACAGAGGTTGCACTCTCAATGCTTCCAGCAAATTCAACTGTAGAAGTTACTTCAACGTATGGCGAGATTGTCGATCACAATAGTTTTGATTACGATGTAATTCAATCTGTTGGCGGGAGTTTTTTGGTAAGATTTGCTCTAAAGAAAGATGGTAGAACCAGAGGATATTTTAACGTTAACCTAATAGGAAAATGTATTAGGAAAATTCCCGTAGCTGCGAGAAATATTAATTACGGAGAGCAGGTTAATATGGACGATGTAGCCTTTGCAGATGTAAATATATTTTCTTTAAGGGGAACACCGCTTGATGTATCGAAGCTTCCAATGATTTCTAGAAAGTATTTTAAAGTTGGTGAACCTCTGTTTGAAGAGTATTTTGAAAGAGTTCCAGATGTGGTGGTTGGTCAGGTTATAGTGGGATATGTAGAATTGCCTGGTGTTATCGTAAAAACAATGCTTAGGGCGCTTGAGAGTGGAAACGTAGGAGACGTGATTAAGGCAAGAAATATAGAAAGTGGAAAGATAGTGTACGGAGTTATAGTGAAAGGACCTATGTTAAAGGTCGTGGAGGTGTCGAAATGAAAAAGATTTTAACAGTATTTTTGGTGTTTTTTGCATTTTTTATTTTTGCTAATTCTATATATAACCCTAATAGCAAATTTTCTAATATAATTGCAAGTCCACGTGCATCAAAGGTAGGAGATGTTGTAAATATACTGGTGTATGAGTCTCCGAGATTTTCGACAAGTTCTGAGGTAGATTCTTTTAAGAATACAATTCTTGGTGCAATAAGTAGTGGATCAAAAATACTTGGAAGTGATCTTTCAGGATTTTTACCGATAAAGGATTCAGATAAAGTGAAAAGTTCTAATAAAAGTCAAACAAGTGTTATTTTGCAGATAACTGCGGTTGTTAAAAAGGTAGATGAGTACGGTAATTTATACGTTGAGGGTCGTAAGAATATAAAAGTTGGTAATGATTTAAGAGAGATTATTATTACAGGATGGGTCAATCCCGATATGATTTCAGCAAAAAATACCGTTAATTCAACAGATTTGATGGATGCACAAATCTGGGAAAATGGGAAAATTATATTTGAAGATGATCCAAATGAAGGAAGTTGGCTCGGACTTATTTTATCATCTCTTGCAGAACTCTTTAGATGAGGTGAAAATGTATGAAGAAGAAAATAATCATTGCCTTGTTAGTTGTAGCAGTATTTTCACTTTCAGCGGTTGTTAGGATAAAGGATATTGCAAAGTTTAGAGGTGCACGTGATAACCAACTATTCGGTGTTGGAATAGTTGTTGGATTAAATGGAACTGGAGATGGAGGAACGCTAAATTCTCCACTTCTTGCAAATATGTTTAAAAATTTTGGGATACCTATCTCTGAGGAAGATATAAAGTCAAATAATACGGCTCTTGTTATGGTTGTTGCTGATATTCCACCTTTTTACAAAGAAGGAATGAGGCTTGATGTTATAGTTGCATCGCTTGGTAGTGCAAAGAGTCTTGAAAACGGCGTGCTTCTTCAAACACCACTTTATGGTGCAGATGGCAATATATATGCAGTAGCACAGGGACCCGTTTCAGTCGGTGGCTCTGAAGTAAAGTCTTCAGTTAATCTCCAAAGCAGATTCAAGGTTACAGGTTACATTCCAAACGGTGCACTTATAGAAAAAGAAATTCCAGCAAATATTGTTTCAGATAACAGTGTAACTATACTTCTTCAAAATCCAGATATCACTACTTCTGCAAGAGTTGCAACGGCAATAAATGAAAAGTTTTCTGTAAAACTTGCAAAAGCAGTTGATCCCGCATCTGTTAGAGTACAGATACCCGATGCATTTTCAGATGATATTATTACCTTTTTGTCCATAATAGAGGAACTTGAGGTTATACCTGACCAAGCTGCAAAGGTTGTCATAAATGAAAGAACGGGCACGGTAATTTTTG
Organism: Thermosipho japonicus; assembly: GCF_014201655.1. Taxonomy (NCBI): domain Bacteria; kingdom Thermotogati; phylum Thermotogota; class Thermotogae; order Thermotogales; family Fervidobacteriaceae; genus Thermosipho; species Thermosipho japonicus. The sequence continues at coordinate 143,529 of NZ_JACHEX010000003.1, read as the reverse complement.
GTGGCAATATAAAGATCTCTGATTTTACCCTCAGCTATGGAAACTTTGTTGTGAGTATAAAAAATGGGGAAATTGATGGGCAGGAAGCTACAATTTCAAACCTAATTTCCGCGTTAAAGGCATTAGGTGCTACACCGCAGGATATAATAGGTATCATTGAGGAGCTTCACAAAGCAGGGGCAATTTATGCAGAGGTAAAGGTTATGTGATATGTGGGGTGAATGTGCATGGATGTTTCAAAGGTCTCACAAAATACTGTAAATCAAATAAATGTTGACAAATTAAAAAAGGTTTCAGAAGAATTTGTAGCAAATTTTTTCTTTCAAATCTTTAGAAAGATGTACGATACTATTCCAAAATCGTCTTTGATTCCGGAAAGTTTTGGCGAAAAATGGTTTAGGGAAAATATGTTGTATGAGTATTCTAAGATGGCTGCAAAAAATGATCTGAAGGATTTAAGTATGAGTGTGTATAGATCACTAGGTGGAAAGGTGTACAATCAGATTCCAAATACAAAAAAATAATTGGACATACCAAATGGTATGTCCAATTTTTTATTTAGGGGTGAAAAAATGAGCTTTGTATATGGTATTGTACCATCTAGGAGACTAGGTAGATCACTTGGAATTTCTCCTATACCTTTTAAAGTTTGTAATTACTCATGTGTGTATTGCCAGCTTGGAAGAACATTTAATATGACAAATGAAAGAAAAACATTTTTTGATGTAAATGTTATTTTAGGTGAATTAAAGGAGTATATCAAGGTATATGGTGAGGATGTTTTTGATGTAGTTACTATTGTCAGTGAAGGAGAACCTCTTTTGTTTACCCCACTAGATGAATTAATAGATGGTATAAAGAAAATGACTTCTAGACAGGTAGTTTTAATAACAAATGGTTCACTTTTTTATAGGGAAGATGTAAGAAAAGAAGTCTTAAACTGTGATATTATAATGCCTACATTTGATGCGGCTAGTGAGGAAGTTTTTAAAAAAATAAATCGGCCATATGGAAAAATCACATATGAGATGATGTACGATGGTCTTTTAAAGTTAAGAAAAGAGTTTAAAAGACAAATATGGCTTGAGGTAATGCTTGTTAAAGGGATAAATGATTCGTATGAGGAGGTTTTAAAATTAAAAGAAAAGATTGAAAAGATAAGACCAGATAGGATTTATGTAAATGTTCCAGTAAGACCACCTGCAGAGCCGTGGGTTAAAATACCTGAGAAAGAAAATATTGAATATGCAAAAAGAGTTTTGAAAGCTTGCTCAATCGAAAAAATGGCAGAAGGTAATTTTTTAACTTTACATGATGATTATACCTCTGTTGTAAATATCTTGAAAAGGCATCCTCTGATGATGGACGATGTAAAAAGGAATTTTAAAGATAGCGAAAGGATTATCGAAAAGTTATTAGAGGATCCAAGTATAGAAAAGTATCACTACAACGGTAAGGTGTTTTTTAGATTTAAAAAGGTGTAGTACAAATTATTATTAAAACAAGATGCCAACCGTTATGGCTGGCATCTTTTTATGCATATTCTTTGGCTTTGCTTCTAATTACACAATCATCTATTGTAACTTCACCTTTTATAACACCTTCAGCAAATGCTTTACAATTAGAATACCCGCATGCTCCACAATTCATATTTGGTAAATCTCTTAAAACCTCTTTTTCATTTTCATATACTATATCTTTATCTTCTATTTCATCAATTATATCTTCTCTACTTACCAATTTTTCCATTATATATCCCATAATTAAAATTGCTGGAATTGTCAAAACATACCTTGTAGTAGCAAATGATAATCCTAAGAAACTGGATTCAACCATAAACATAACGATTTTTACTACTGCCCAGGAGCTAATTATTATAACTAAATTTCCAATACTTGCTCCTTTCAAGAACAAAGCTTGCGCTACGGGGAATGCTGCATATATTGGTCCTGCAGAAATTGCACCTGTAAAAATTGATAAAAGTTTTCCTTTTATACCAGATTCTTTACCAAAGTTTCTCATTATTACTTCAGAAGGCACCCAAACTGTAATTAATGATGATATTATTAGTATGGGGGGCATAACTTCGAGCATTTCAATTAAGAATCCTTTAGTCATTTCTAATCCTCTAAAAAATATTTCTGGTTTTGTAAAAAAAGCAATTGAATACAGAACTATACTTATAAATATTAATTTATAGTTTTTTATTAGTTTTGTAAGTTTAGTCATAAGATCACCGCCATTCCTGAAGCAATTAAAATCGCAGCTACAAAGCTTATCCATAATCTATGTAATGTAAATTTTTTACCAAAGTATTTTATTTCTATAGGCATTGTCGCAAAACCAACCATAGTTAGTGTAGTAATAAAAGCTGCTATTGCAGTTAGGTTTGCTCCACTTTGATAAAGAGATTTTGATAAAGGAAAAGCTATAAATGCTGGAATAATTGTTAAAGCACCAATAATTGCTCCATATACCGTACTTAAAAATTCATTTGAATTACCAAGTAGTTGTTTTATCAACTCTGGTGGTAATACAGCAAGAACTAACCCTACTAATGCCATAACTCCTATGATTTCAACAAATGTTTTTACAAGTAAATTCTTGGATAATTTTAAGCTTTCTTTTGTTTTTTCTTTGTTTTTGAAAAATGACCAAATTAAAAATATCAAAGCAATACCAATTAGAATTGCTGTATTCATAAATCGACCTCCTTTTTTCTTTTTTCTTTATTATAATTATAAAGTATAATAAAAAACAAAACCGTGATTTTACTCACGGTTTTGTTTTTCAGATTATTCAAATATTTTTAGATTGATCAATTTTATATGGTTTTTATCAATCTCTTCAATTATATTTTCATCTATGAGTTCTTTAATTTTTCTTGAAACGACTTCTCTTACACTTCCTATATCGTTTGCAATTTTTTGTTTTGATTTAAAGTAAACAACATTTGATTTTTGCTGCTTATATAAAGATGAAAAGTACTTTATTATTCTCTCCTTTATGGATTTTATAATCAAAATATCTACAACATTTGATAGGTTCAATAACTTTTTTGATATTTCGTTTAGATACAATACAAGAAAATCTACGTTTTTACTAAATAACTCAAGGATTCCTTCTCTTGATATTTCTAAAATTTTTGAATCTTCTTCTGCTATTATATATGAAGGATAATTAGCTCCGGAAAAAATTAATCCTTCTCCAAAACTTTCATTTTTACCTAAATATTTTAATACCTGTTCATAACCTTCAGAGGTATATTTTACCACCTTCAACTTACCTTCTATGATGATACTAACTTGTTTTAATTCTTCAATTGTAGAATGTAATATATCATTTTTTTTTACTTTTATTATCTTTCCATACTTTCCCAAGATATTCTTATTCTCTATTAAAAATCTTTGGAAAGATTTATTTTTCACTTTTTCGTTCCATCCATATCCTTGAATACAAGATCTTTCCAAAGTTCCACAGTTTCTTGTAAATAACTCATCGATGTTTCTCTTTTCCAAGCTTATGTTTACACCAATCAAAATACATTTTTTTTGATTATACTTGTTAGAGTAGTTTCTTTCTTTGATTTGATTTAATGCACTTTTTGCAGATTTATCCGTTTTAATCTCTATTATGTATACCCTATCATTAAATTCTATTACAATATCACTTTTGCCAGTGCTACTTGCCTCTTCTGCTTTTACGTTCAAACCACTTGAGGCAAGTATCGTGTATATTAGAGAATGATAGTAACTTTCTTCTTTTTTGTGTAAGTTGTATGGCACAGATGATATGATACTTTTTATTTCATCAAATGCTGCATCAATATTGTTGTTTGAAAATGCTAGATATATATTTCTGTCAGCTTTTTTTATGTAATTTCTAGGGATATTATAGCTTGCTTCAAGAAGTAATTTTGAAAATCCATTTTTGACTTCTAGATTTGGAAAGTCGAGTATATATTCATATTCAAGGCCATAGTATATTCTTTTTTTAAAGGTTAAGTACCCAGCTTGTGCAAAAAAGATGTTAGGAGGTGCATCTTCAATTTCATGACTTGAAAAATCAAGTTCGCTTACAGGATAACTTGTTAAATCTTTGTATGTGACCTTTTTTTCTTTTAGGTATTGATACAGAAAAAATGGAGAGCCGCTTTCAAACCAGGAATTTTTAAACTCTTTTTTTTGAAAAAATTGAAGTATAGAAAAGGGATTATACACAAATTTATCTCCATCGAATGAAAAACCGTTATAGTACTTTTTAATTTCATCTAGTAATATACTTTTTTCTATATTTAACTCTTTTGAGGTAGCAGCTATATACTCGTCAAAGTAGCTTTCAAGTTCTTCTTGTGTATATCCAAACATGGTTGAGAATTTATCATCGAAGGAAATATCTTCGAGGTTGTTTAGAGAGCTAAATACACCCATTTTAGTAAATTTGGTAATGCCAGTAATAAAGACAAAGCGTAGGTTTGAATCTTCTTCTTTTAAAATTGAATAAAAATTTCTCAAAAATTCCCTCATTTTTTGAGCTTTTTCTTTTTTGTGTATATTATCCAAGACGGGTTTTTCATACTCATCAACTAGTACAACAACTCTGGAATTTGTCTTTTCAGAAAGAGATTGAATAAGTTCTTTGAAACCGTATGAGATATCTTTCTCAAGAAACTTTAGATTTAAGTTAAACTTTTTAGCAATAGTAGAAATTTGCATGTAAAGCCCTAATTGAACTTTTTCAAGATTTTCACAGTTAAGACCAACAAGATTGATTCTAACAACAGGAAAAGTTTGACTAAAGTCCCATTTATTGTAAATCCAAGTATCTTTGAATAATTCTTTGTTGCCTTTAAAAAGATTTTCAAAAACACTGAGAGTAAGACTTTTACCAAACCTTCTTGGTCTAGAGACAAAGAAGTATTTATTGCCAGAAGAAGCAAGGTCATATATAAACTTAGTTTTATCAACATAAATCATATTGTTGCTCACAATATCGGAAAAGTCCTGAAGACCAATGGGTAGACCTTTCACATTTTCACCTCAACAATTTTTAACTATTCAAGATAATTATATCACTTAATTATTCAGTTTTTTAATGAGGCCAAAGTGGATTAAAAAGAGAATAATGGAGATTGATAGATAGTAGAATATGCTCATATAACTTTTAGGAAGACTTGCAAATAGAAAGGTGAGCAGATAGGAAAATGGTAAAAAGAGATTACCCATTTTTTTGGAAAGTATGTGGTGAAGATGTTTTCTGTCTGCAAGAAAAGGATTTTCTTTTGAAATGACTCTTCTAATAAAGCTTGCTACTACTTCATAGAATGGATATCCAAAAAAGATGGTTAGGTACACCATATCATTTTCTATTAATAAAGCCGAAGAAAGAAGTATAAATCCCGTAATTAATATCCCACTTTCTCCCATGAAAAGTTTTCCAAAAAAGTTGAAGATGTATATTGGAAAGTAAGAAAGTGCAAGTTCAAATTGAGAAAGCATTGAAAGATATATTATTGATACACCGGTGGATAGGCCATTAAGTCCATCTATCATATTAAGCCCATTTAAAAATGCAATGATCCAAAATATTGCAAAAATGTTTGTAAATATATTGCGCATTCCAAATAGTGTTATATTGTATTTAAATACAATATACAATGCTATTATTATTTCAAATACAAACTTTTGTTTGTATGAAAGCTTGAACATATCATCTAGTATTCCAAAAAGCAGGAGCGAAAAAAGTATTAAAAAGGGATAATCGAAAAAGAAAAGAAGTATTGTAAATAATATAACCCCACCTATTTGAGGTGTTGGCTTGTGATGGTTTTTCCTTTCTGTGGGATAGTCAAGTAATATATTATATTTTTTTGAAAAGAAGTATATTACGAGTGTTATAAGAAAATATGCAAGTAGTTTCAAATTTTCACCATCTTAGTATAGATAAAGAAATTAAAAGATTAATTGCCGAAAAGACCCCAACAATTTTTTCTTCTTTCCAGCCCAAAAGTTCAAAGTGGTGATGTATGGGCGACATTTTAAATACCCTCTTTTTGAATACTTTGAAAGAAAATACCTGAATTATGACACTGAGTGTTTCGACTATAAAGATAGATGAGGAAAATACAAGTTGTGTTTCTATATTGTAATGCATTGCAAATACTGCAAGAAATGCACCGAGCGCAAGTGAGCCTGTATCGCCCATAAATATGGATGCAGGTCGCGAGTTAAAGAGTAAAAACGCAAGAACAGAGGATATTATGATAAGCACGCTATAGTCTTTGGTAAAAAACATGAGTGGAACCATCGAAGTTATCCAAACCCATCCTGCAAGACCGTCAAGTCCATCTGTTAAATTTACCGCGTTAGAGGCTCCAACTATTACAAATGTCCAAAAAATGTAATACGTAGTCTTTGAAACTTCAATTCCAAATATTGGTCTTACATTTGTAAAGGAGATTAAAAGCAGGGAAAAAATGATTTGAAGCAAAAATTTTTGATATGCCCTAAGGCCTAGAGCATTCTTTTTAAGTATACTTGAAATATCATCTATAAAGCCAATAAATCCAAAAAGGATTAGGGAAAGAACAAAAATAATAGGTGCTTTGGAAATCAGCAAAAAGATACTTGCAGTCGATATAAATACAATGCCAGCCGCAGTAGGTGTTCCACTCTTGTAGTTATGAAGGTCTGGTCCTTCTTCTCTGATGTATTGGCCGACTCTAATTTTTTTCATAAGTTTTATGTAGTAGTATATTAGTATAGCTGTGATTATAAAGTTTAGTATATACACGCCACCAGCTCCTTAAATAATTTTTTCTATGAAAAATATAGACAAAAGAAGGTGTAGAATTTCTTCCTCATCTAGTGCTTTTTTAAATACAAATAAAGCTTTCTCACCATCTAAATTGAAAATGTACCTATGAAAATTATCGGCAGATTTATAATCTAAAAGGTAGTAGTTTCCAGAAGTTTTTGAGATAAGATATTTTTCTCCTTCAAACTCGATTTCTATAGCATCATCTTTTTTGACTATATTACATGTTTTGCTACTATCACAAAAAAATTTGTTTCCCTTTTGGGAAACATTTAAATTTATTGAATCTCCTAAAAATCTTTTAAGAAGTTCTATGTTTATCTTTTCAAATGTAATCATTTGAACGTTTTTTCTCCTTTATTTATTTTTTGAAAGATAATATCTATTGCAACATCCCTATCTTTAAATGGTACTTTGTGATTTTCATCAAATACTTGATATGGTTCATGCCCTCTTCCTGCAATTAATATTACATCTCCACGATTTGCAAGTGTGATTGCAGTATCAATAGCCTCTTTTCTATCTTCAATGGAAAGACTCAAGCTTCCAGGAACAAGACCAGCCTCAACATCTTTAATTATCTTTAAAGGATCTTCACCCCTTGGGTCATCAGTTGTAATAATGGTTATATCTGAGTATTTTGATACTACTTCTCCCATCATGGGTCGTTTTCCTATATCTGATTGGCCTCCAGCACCAAAGACGGTAATAAGCCTTCCTTTGGTGAGTTTTCTAAGCGAGAGTATTACCTTTTCAAGTGCATCGGGGGTATGTGCAAAATCAACAACTATTTCTATTCCAAGTTTCTTTGCCTCAGGTATGATTTCAAATCTACCGTCAACTCCACGGAAGGTTGCAACAGATGCAATTACATCATCTATATCGTAGCCTATTTCGGCAAGGGCGGCTACCACCAATGTAATATTAAATGCATTGTACTCTCCAATTAATTGTGATGCAACTTTCTTTTCACCATATGGGGTGTCTAACTTAAAGAATGTACCAGACCAATTGGTTGTGATTTCACGTATGACGTAATCCGATGAACTGTCTACTCCAAAGCTAATAAGTTTTATATTTTTGTTTTTATTTTTAACTTCTTGCAAAAGCTCATGATTTACTATTGCAATTCCATTTGGTTTTAGAAGATTCAAGATATGAAATTTTGCCTTTTTGTAGTTTTCAAAAGTTTCATGAAAATCAAGGTGATCCCTTGTTATATTTGTTATACCTACAATATCATACTTTATACTTTCCACTCTATACTGCGAAAGAGCATGGGATGAAACTTCCATTCCATAGTACTTTCCGCCGTTTTCAAGGGTTTTATACATATTTCTCATTACTTCAATAGCACTCGGTGTGGTGTTTGGATGGTAAAATTTATCTCCCATTATATCATTTACCACTGTGCCGCTTATACTTCCCTTTATTCCAAAGTTGTGCATAATGTGATGGAATAAGTGCACTGAAGTTGTTTTTCCGTTGGTTCCTGTAACACCAAATGTGATAAGTTTTTCATATGGTTTGTTGTAAAACATACTTGCAATTATTGATTCGGCAATTCTTGAATCAACAACCTGTATGTAAGGGTATTTTCTTATCTCTCTTTCTACAATAAAAACGTTGGCTCCCATCCTGTAGAGGTCATCTACAATATTATGCGAATCAAAACTCGTCCCTTTTCTGCAAATAAAAAGGGTGTTTTTTTGAATATCTTTCGAGTTTGAAGAGATATAATTAAATTCGAGGTTTTCATCGCAGTTTACCTTAAGAATTAAAGAATTTAATTCTCTTAAAATATCCTTGATCTTCAAAAATAAATCACTCCCTTTTAAAAGGGTTCTTTTTAAAAATTATATAACAAAACATTAAAAAATTCAATATTTTAGGTTAGTAAAATTAAAAAAGTGATAGGAATCCTTCTATCTTTTCCTTATCTATTTCTATTCCCGGTTCTATATCCGGTGTATTTTGACCATGAAAGTCTGAGCCTGCTGTTTTTACAAGATTGTATCTTTTAGCCAGTTTTTTATATGTTTCGATCATATCTTTTGTATGCTTTGAATAATACACTTCTATACCTTTTAGTCCTAACTCCACCATTTTTTTAAGTAGCTTTTCAATTTCATCTGTATCTTTACTTGTTTGATATGGGTGTGCAAATACAGCAATTCCATCTGCCTGAGTAATTATTTCAATTGCACTTTCAAGGTCTAATCTTTTTTTATCTTCATACAGTGGCATACCGCGTTTGAGATATTTTTCAAATGCCTCTTTTCTATCTTCAACGTATCCTTTTTTTAACAAGAGTGATGCAAAGTGTGGACGTCCAATGAGAGTACCGTTTGCCTCTTCTAATAACTCTTCAAGGGTTATGTCAAATCCAAGTGCCCTTGCTTTTTCAACCATCTTTACGTTTCTTTCGTATCTGTATTGCTTTAACTGATCAAGAACTTTATTTAATTTTTCGTTGTTTATATCAAAACCATATCCTAGAATATGAAGTGTTGTAGGGTGTTCCACACTTATCTCAACACCGGGGATAAAGTTTTTTTCTTTTATCTGTTTTACTCCATCTATAGTATCATGGTCGGTTAGCGAGAAATACTCAATTTTTCTTTCTTTTACTAATGCTACAAGCTCTTTTGGATTTAACGTTCCATCTGATGCAGTTGAGTGCATGTGAAAGTCTACTATCAAGCAATTCATCCTCCTTTGTAATCTTCAAGTGCTTTTAAAAGAATTTTGTAGTCAAAAAAATTCATCCATATTCCCTGAACTCTTTGTATATTTAGCTTTTTTTGTATCGGTACAAAAAGCATGTGATATATTTTTTGAACATGGCTCTTTTTTACGTGTATTTTTATGCCTTCTTTTAGTATGCCAATGAGGACATCTAAGTTTAAGACATTAAAAAGGCCATCTACGAAGCTATAGAATTGGTCGTTGTCTTTAAATTTTAACACACAGATATTTAACCCCTTTATATTGTAAAACTTTGCATTTTTAATTGTTTTTAAAAAAGACCTTTTGTCTATATCTTTGTAGTATACCACATCTAAGATATCTTCAAAACGTCTATTTTTTAAAAACTTTGAAAAGTAGAAAAACTCACCTTCCCTTGCAGTTCTAAACATTGCTGTATCTGTATAGAGTGCAACAGCAAACGAAAAGAGGATCTCATCATTAAGTGGTAGGTTTTCTTTTTTTGAAAGATTGTAAAGGTTGATAACGTTTGCACTGGAATGCTCGATATGACAGAAAAGTGCATTTTCTACAAAATCTCCATCCCTTTTGTGGTGATGGTCGAATATAACGTATGGTTTATTAATCTTAAAAGGAAGGTCTTGCCTTTTTTCTGTGTCGTATATAAAGATGATGTCAAAATCATCTATATTGTCAGTACTGCTTTTTAAATTGAGCATTTCAATTAATCCTGCAGCGCTTCTAAGCTCGTATGGGGGAATGTAGTAGCTTCCTCCAAAAATGGATAATCCCCAGTAGATGGAGGCAATTCCATCGCAATCTGATTTTACATGAGTTGTATGAAGAATTTTCTTGCTTTTTAGATTTAATAACTCTTTAAAAGTTATATTCTTCATATCATTTAGATTATATCACTAAAAAAATGCGGCTTTGAAAAATTCAAAGCCGCCAGAGTCTACTTTTTAGTTATTTTATTTTTTATTTCTCTTATTTTTTGGATATTTTCTTTGCTTGAGATTATAAGGTAATCGTCTGTTTCGATAACAACAAGATTTTCAACATCGTTTAAAATAGTTATCTTTTTACTTTTTACAATATTTGCTTTTGAATCAAAATAATATGTGTTTTCATCTACTACATTTCCATTTTCATCTTTTTTGCTGTGTCTTTCAACAGAAGTCCAACTTCCTACATCATCCCATCCAAATTCAGATGGAATAACATAGATATCTTTTGCATGTTCCATTATTCCATAGTCAACGGAAATTTTGTCTACCTTTGGATATAACTCTTTTAGTATTTTCAAATATTCTTTTCCAGAATATTTAAAAATTTCTTCTAGGATGTTATACGTATTTGGAAGAAACTTTTTTGTGTTTTCAAGGATAGTTTCTGTGTTCCAGACAAATATTCCTGCATTCCAAAGGTAGTTTCCCTCACTTAAGTATTTTTTTGCAACTTCAAGGCTTGGTTTTTCAACAAATCGTTCAACTTTTAATACAGATTCGTTTATGGTTAAATTATCTTCGCTTTGGTATTTAATGTAGCCATACCCCGTTTCTGGCCTATCTGGTTTTATACCAAGTGTTACTATAGCATTTTTATTTTTGTTTATAAATTCAAATGCATTGGTTAGTGCTTTTTGAAAATTTTCTACATCTTCTACAAGGTGGTCTGCAGGAAGAACTGCAAGATTTACATCGCCGAGTTTTTCTTTTATATAAAATGCAGAGAGTGCAATACAAGGTGCCGTATTTCTTCCAGCAGGCTCGATTATTATATTTTCTTCAGGAAGGGTTGGAAGCTGCTCTTTTACCAAATCAACATAGATTTGTCCTGTGACAACAAAGGTATTTTCAATTGGTATAATACCTTTGAGCCTTTCAACTGTTAACTGGATCATAGTTTTTTCATCGAAGAGGTTTAAAAATTGTTTTGGTTTTTCATCGGTTGAATACGGCCAAAATCTTTCTCCTTTTCCTCCCGCCATTATAAGGGCACAGTTTTTCATACTTTTTCCTCCCTTTGCTTTTTTATCATTTTTAATTATACCATTATTATTCATACTCTCCGTGCATCTCTCTGTAGTATTTTGTGTTTTCATCGTCTGCGGAAAGGTAGTCAAAGTACAGACACGTAAATGGTGTGTCAGTACAATACGGTGGTCTTCGATTGTTTTTAAGTATTGATATGAGCTTTTGTTTTATAAACAAAAGTACAAAATTTCTTTGCTCTCCACGACCATCAAATTTTGAAAGCGCGCACATTAATATGTACCAGATGGTTTGTTCTAAATCTTCGAAAGATAAAATTTTGTATTTGTATGCTTTATAATACCTTCCAGCAATATTTTTGACATCATCTTTGTATGTTTTGTATATATCCAAGATAGATTCCCCCTTACATATAAAATTTACAAATGTATACATAATAGATAAAAATAAAGAGGAGAAGGCCTGTGCCTTCCCCTCGAAAAGTTACTTAAACAGAATGTTTGTAAGATAATCTATTGCAGGTGAAAGCACTAGTTCTAAATCTTCTCTGTCTATATCTATGTGTAAATAATCAAAGATACTATCTACAAGTTCTATTACTTCTTTTTTCTTTTTTTCACCTTCACCGGGTCGCTCAACAAGATCCATAAAGAGTTTTACAATTGACCATATCATATGGTTCACCTTACTTTAATATGTCTATTAATATGTTTGTATTTGATTCGAGAACTCTTGCCTCATCGAATACATATCCTTCAGGAACAAGCCCGTTGTCTATTAAGACTTGTGCGTCTGTTTGAAGAGCAGCTGTATCTATATTTTCGACAGGATTTTGAACATTTACTCTGAATGCTTTACCATCTTCTTGATTTCTAAAAACAAGTGTAAGTCTTTTCATATTCCCCTACCCCCTTAAAATTTTTATTTTACTTACATTACTGGTGTATATGTAACTAATTGTGCGAAATAGAGTGAATAATTTGTGTACTTTTCTATTGTTTGAGCGATTAAAAGTGCTTTTTGAGTGTCAACACTATCTTGTACAGTTAATGACTGAGTCTTTAGCATAGGTTCACCGTTTTCATCAGTTCCAACGTTCCATTTTATAGATAGCTTTTTCATGTTTTAACCCCCTTCAAAGTTTTTGTTTTTCATTTCCAGGCGGCCGCCTTCACTTATATATATCTACGTGAGGAGGTGGTAATTTACTAAATGTATACATATGTATATAAATTGTAACACGTATATACAGACTGTCAAGGATTTATATAGGAAGATAGAAAATTTTTATGGTTGTTCTTTTGTTAATGTTGCTTAAAGATAAAAGAATATCGAAAATATAGTATTTATGTGTGAGCGTTATTGAGACTTTTCTTGGAAATACGTAATTTAAAGATTTATATTGTAAATTTAGTTTAAATTTACAATAAAAAATAGTTTCTTAAATTTTAAATTAAACATTATATGATATAATTTTTTCGATTTGTAGAAAGGAGGAGTTATTATGTACCAAGGATGGAAAGAATGTCCTAGGTGTGGAATTGAAGTAAAAAATGATGAAGGTTATTGTCCTGAATGTGGATGGGTTTTTTATAATAAGAGGTGTCCAAGGTGTGGAAAATATATACCAGATTATGCTAAGATTTGCTTTGATTGTGGTTGGTATTTTTATTGGGAAAGGGAAATTGGCGAAGATGATGAAGATTACTATGAATACGATAGCTATGAATATTATGAAGAGGATGATGAACCAGTGGAAGATTATCCAGATATGTTAGAATTTTGGAATTCAGAACTTGGAACGGATTTCGAGGATGAAAATGAACTTGGACAATATTTAGATGATTTGGGGTACTAATTTTAAAATGTCAGATTTTAATATTTAGATTCGTTAAATAAAAGGTAAGTGTGATGAAAAGGGGGAAGTGCATGAGAATATATGTAGATGGATCCTACTACGATAATTTAAACATTGCAGGTTTTGCATTTTGTGTAGTTAAAGATGAGGAAATAAAGTTTACATACAAGGGCGCGATGGTAATAAATAGGGGAAATTCCATTATTGCAGAATTATTAGGGGTTATTAAAGCATTGGAGTATTGTAATAACCTTGGAGTAAAAGAAGTTACTATAATACATGATTATAACGAAATTCCAATGCTTGCATCCTTTTATAGGAATACAAAAAATCCGTATATTAATTCATATGCAAAAAAATTAAGAAAGCTTTATCAACAGTTAGATGTGAGCTTTGTAAAAGTAAAAGCTCACAAAAATGATAGATTTAACAATTATGTTGATGAAATGTCTAGAAAGAGTGTTGAAGAGTATTTGATAAAAAAGTTGAAAAAAAGTAAATACTACAAAAAGTAAACAAGTAAATATTTACATGTATAATTTGTAAAGGAGTGATTTTAGATGATTGAAAATGTATTCTTGATTGGAAACGGTTTTAATTACAGTATATTAGAGTTTGTAGATGATGGTTTAAAGGAGAGAATAAAAGGTATAATAAGTCTTTGGAGTAGGTTTGAGCAATTTTTTTCTGAAATAAGAAAAATTGAAAAGTACAAAGATTTAACAGATGAAAATATTATAGATATTATAAATCATTCTTTAGAAATACTTGGAAAATTACCGCTTGTAAAGGATGAAGATTTAAAAGGATGTCTTCAAAAATTTAAAAAAGAATTTTTTGTGAAAATTAATAATGAACTTTTAAAAATTGTTGAGAAATTCATTGAAGCAGAAAAAAAGGGGCTGCATCAATATTTAGTAACTTTTTATTATCAACATACAAATTATAACATTTACGAATTTGTAAAGAATAATAATATTTCGGTATATACTACAAACTATGATGGAATTGCCGAAATGATAGTTGGCTATGATAAAAACGGTAACAAAGGTAATACAAGGATAAAACTACGTGATATGTTTGGAGGAGGGGAAAATGATTATAATATTTTTGCAATTGATAATTACTTTAGAGATTATGAAAAATCAAAATTAATACATTTACATGGTTCCTATAAATACTTTTCATTTTCTGGTAAATTTATAAAGATGAAAAAGCGTCGCTGGGATTTTTACTATCAAAATAAAACAGATCTTACTCCTGTTATAGTTTTTAATGCGCCAAAATTAAAAGAAGATCAAATAAAAGGGTCTTTAATATTAAGTAAGTATTTTGAACTATTTAAAGAAGAATTGAGAAAAGCAAAAAATCTTATAATCTGGGGACAATCTTTAAAAAATGATTTATACATAGAAGATATTATCCGAAAATTTTTTATTGAAAAGTATTATAACAAGCAGAAAAATAAACAAATTATAATAGTTGATATAGAAAAAAAGCACAAAATTGAAGATGCCTGTAAGAATAAAAATATAGTGCTAAAATATGTGAACCCAAAAGATTTTAACAATCTCAAGGATTTATTTGAAAATATTGGCGCAAATATGATTTAAATAATTTTTTGTTTGATAATTTTTGATTTGTTAAAAAATAGAATCATTTAAATTTATGCAACAATGTGAATTTTTTGAAAATATATTGTTTAGATAATTTTTTGTGTGTTATAATATAATTTGCAATCAAAAGAGATTAATGTGTTAAGAAATGTTGATAATTACACTTTTCCGGCTAAAAATAGGGAGCTTGTAATAAGGAAAAAGCTTGTGAATTTTTAAAAATTGATGCTTGAAGATATATCATAAGGTAGAAAGTGAGGAATATTATGAATATGTCGCGTTTGCTATTTGCTATAGATTTTATAAGTTTTTTCATAGTTTCATTTTTAGCTACAAACTCACTGGTATTTTCAATGTTTTCTTCTCTCTTTCTTGTATTATCTTTGTTTGCATTTAGAACATATGAAAATGTTGAGGTAAAAAATGATCATTTTCTAAGAATAATAGTTTCATACTTTTTTGGTATCGCAATTATTTTAATCCTAAATCTACCCTTTGATTTTCATATCTCCAAATTTTTCTACATTTACTCATTTCTTTTGGCTATAACTTTACTTCCAATTGTTCACTTTGCAATTTACAAGTTTGCACTTGTAAAAACGCCAGTGAAAAGATATCTTGTTATTGGTAAAAAAGAAGAATTTTATGATATTTTAAGTGAAATAGAGGAAAAATCAAAAGGCAAGATAGAATTTGTTGATTTTATCAATCCAACGCCTGCTTTACTTAAAGAAAAAGTAAAAGCAGCAGATAGAGTATTAGTATGTGATTTAGAACTTGAAGAATATGTAAAGGATGATCTAGAAATTTTGAGTAATACCTATAAAGTGGAATATTTGCCAAATTTGGTTGAAAAGGTGTTAAAGAGGATACCAATTAAGGTAATTGAAAAATTTGAAGAGTATTATAAAATATCTTTTAGAAATGTAAGTGAATCTCCTGCGAAAAGAGTATTAGATATATTTGGATCTATTGTAGGGTTAATAGTTTTTTCTCCTTTTATGCTTATAACTGCTATAGCTATACTTATTGAAGATGGTAGGCCTGTTGTGTTTAGGCAAAAGAGAGTGGGGAAGAACGAAAATTTATTTGAGTTTATAAAGTTAAGATCTTTAAAAAATACAAAAATAGATAAAAATTCACCTAATAAAGATATAGAAAAGAGAGTATTGAAAATAGGAAAAATAATTAGAAAAACAAGAATAGATGAGACACTTCAATTCTGGCTTGTTTTAAAAGGAGAGATGAGTCTGGTAGGTCCAAGACCTGAAATGGTTGAATATCATGGGATGATGAAAGGTAATATACCATTTTATACGTATAGACTTTTACTTAAACCTGGACTTACTGGATGGGCGCAACTTAATTATAAGCATTCTTCTACGTTAGAAGAATATAAAATAAAGACAGAGTATGATTTGTACTATGTAAAGAATAGGAATATTTTCCTTGATTTGCAAATTATTTTACAAACACTTGAGGCTATTATTTGGAAAAGAGGGGCTAGATAGTTATTTTTTTAGGTTTAGAAATAAGATTTTTAAAATTTTATAAGGTATGTTTATTTTAATTTTAAGTTTGTAATATACTTTAAGATATTTATCACAATTTAATATAAAAAATTTTTAAAAGGGAGATTGTAAAGTGAACCGAGAAATTTATATTGCTGCGCGTTATTTGACGCAGCCCGTAACAGGTGTTCAGAGATATGGTATTGAACTTAGTAAAGCTATAAAAAAATTAAATAATAGGTATAATATAGATTTTATAGCCCCCTATAATATAATTCATGATGATGTTGCCAAATATTTAAATGTTAAAAAAATAGGGAATTTAAGAGGTCATTTATGGGATCAAATTTCTTTGTTAAAATTTTTGAAAAGTAAAGGGGACCCTTTAGTGGTAAATTTTTCAAATACTTTACCTATTTTTTATGAGAACAAAATAGTTACCATTCATGATGTTATAAACTTGAAGTATCCTGTTAGTAGGAGATATAGAAAATATTACGAGTTAGTTCTTCCTATAATGCTTAGTCATTCTAAAAGAATTATAACTGTAAGTGAATTTTCCAAAGAAGAAATATCTTCTTATTTTGGGATTGACAAAAATAAAATAGAGGTAATTTATAATGGAGTTAATGAAAAATTTAAACCTAAAAAAATAAAAAATAAGGAAAAATATATTTTAGGTGTTTCTTCGATAGCCCAACATAAAAATTTTATTAGTTTAGCAGAAGCATTTCTAAAATTAAATACCAAAGATGTTAAGCTTTATATTGTAGGGGGAATAAATGAAAAAGTATTTGGTAAAGAAAGTATAAAAATTTTTAATAATCTAAGAAATAATGAGAATGTTAGACTTTTTGGAAGAGTGACTGATGATAAACTAATTGAGTTGTATTCAAATGCTCTTTGTTTTGTTTTTCCTTCACTGTACGAGGGATTCGGAATTCCACCTCTAGAAGCTCAGTCATGTGGATGCCCGGTTCTTTTGTCTAATATTCCTGTTTTTTATGAGATTTATGGAGATTCTGCTCTATATTTTGATCCTTTAAACCCAGATGATATTGCAAGTAAAATTGAGGAGATATTATATAATGAGGATTTAAGAGAAATACTTATTCAAAAAGGTAGAGAAAATGTAAAGAAGTATAAATGGATTAATTCTGCGAAGAAATTTTTAAATGTACTAGATAAGGTGGTACAGGATGGTTGATGTTGTAATATCAATAGTGTTGTATAATAATAGCGAAGAACAGGTAAAAAGAACAATTTTCAGTATTCTTAAATCCAAATTAGATTTAAAGGTTATTCTAATTGATAATTCTTGTCATGATAATTTAAGAAATTTAATTAGTATAGATAATAGGAGAATTGAATATATATTTAACAATGCTAATTTTGGCTTTGGAAGAGCTCATAATGTAGCTTTAAAAAAGTCTATTGAAGAAAGTGTTCCATATCATTTAGTTTTAAATCCTGATGTGTTTTTTGAAGAATTTGTGCTAGAAGAGTTATACACTTTTATGAAAAAAAATGATGATATTGGATTAATAATGCCGAAAGTTTTATATCCAGATGGGAAAATACAGTATTTGTGTAAACTTCTTCCAACGCCTATAGATTTGATTGGTAGAAGATTTTTTAATTTTGATCCATTCAAAAAGATTGTTGAAAAAAGAAATGAAATTTATGAACTAAGGTTTACAAATTATGATAAAGTGATGGAAGTTCCTAATTTATCAGGATGCTGTATGTTTTTAAATGTGAAATATTTAAAGAAAACAGGGTTATTTGATGAGAGATTTTTTATGTACCTTGAAGATACTGATTTATCAAGAAGGATTCACAAAGTTGCTAGAACTATTTATTTCCCTTATGTTTATGTTTATCATGAATATAAAAAAGGATCATATAAAAACTTTAAACTTCTTCGCTATCATATTGATAGCGCTATAAAGTATTTTAATAAATGGGGCTGGTTTTTTGATAAGGAGAGGGATTATGTTAACAACCATATACTTGCCAAGCTAGGATATAAAAGAATCAAAATATTTAGATAGAATTAATAGATTTAATAACTATAAAAATATATTTTTTAATAATTTCCCTTTTGGAGGACTAAACATGGAATTAACAATTTATGCTTATGCTCTTATTCCAATATTTATGATCTTATTTTTTTTGAGACCCCGTGTTTTGATTTACTTTTTAATTATATCCCTGACTTTACAAATTACTTCTTTAATTAATATTTGGGAAAATTCTATCCAAATTTATAAATTTTTGATTTTGCTTATAGCACTTAGATTTATACTTTATATGGTTTCAGGGGGTACTTTGAAATTTAAAAATGCATATTTAAAAGAGATTTTTATATATGGTATGTTGTTTATTTTATTTTCATTTTCATGGTCTATTATAGCTCCAAATTTATTTGATAATTATCCTGTATATCATCCGAGTTCCCGAGCTCTCGAAGTTGGTATAAGTTTTCTGCATTTTTCAGTTTATAATATAATCTTTAATATTTTTATTATTTTATATTTTTTTACTTTAATTTACATATCAATATTTACGTGGACCAAAAAAGAATATAAATTAATAAAGAAAATTATATTTATATCTTTGTTGTTAGTTATTGTTACGTCATTTTCCCAAATTTTAAGTCCTATTTTTGGAACATTAGATATTACAAAATATTTTTGGACTATAGTAGTTAGAAAATTCAAGTATGTAAGTATTGGTGGATTTCTCCCTATACCTAGAATACAAGGGACATTTGTTGAGCCATCTAATTTAGCACCATTCTTGACAGGATTTTATTCGTTTTATTTGTACAATTCATTGAGAAAAAATAATTTTATAGATATTTTTTTAACTTTGGTTATTTTTATTTTCATAATATTGTCTGCAAGCACTACAGCATATATTTCTTTGATGATTATGACTTTTTTAGTAGTAATGAATTTAAGCTCTATAAAATTATCTACTTATAATATGAAATTAAATAAAAAAAATTTTTTTTCATTATCAATAGGTATTTTTGTGGTGTTTTTTTCGTTTATTATTGTAGTATACTTTATTATAGGCTTTCAGAATTTTTTAACCTTAATTAATTTGTATTTTCTCAATAAACCTGAAAGTGGAAGTTTTAAGATTCGAATAGCATCTGATTTACATGCCTTGGAAATTTTTGCTAAAACATTTGGACTGGGAGTTGGTTTGGGAAGTAATAGAAGTTCGAGTTTTCTTCCATATTTATTATCTCAACTCGGAATCATAGGTACAATTCTATTTGGGATTTTTATTACAAAAATACTTATTTTTTGTTATAGATCATTACGGGGTACAGAGTATTTTTCATATTTCTTTTTTATTCCAGCAGCATTAGTAGCTCAATTGGTAGCTTATCCAGATATAACAAATCCTACATTGTGGCAGTTCATATATTTATCATTTTTAGTATCTTTGATAGTTGGAGATATATAATTCTTAACAAGAACTAATTTGAAAAATTTGTAATGTTTTCAAAAGATAATTAAAAATAAGATAAAGCTTATTTAATTTTAATAAATAATCTACAGGAGTAAAGTCGTGACTTTTATAATAAAGAAGGGGAGATATTAGAATGAAGATACTATACATTAATACTTTGTATGAACCATTTATAGGTGGTGGAGCAGAAATTACTATAAAACATTTGGTTACAGGTATTCGTGATTTAGGGCATGAAGTAAAAGTTTTAAGTTTTTGGGATAAAAAAGATAGTGAAGATTTAATCAACAAAATTTCGTTATATAGGGCCAAAATTCCTAATCTTTATTTGCCTTATGGAGAATTTGAAATTTCATTTAAAAAAAAGCTTTTATGGCACTTTTTTGATATTTATAATCCTAAATCGAAGAAGATTGTATCAGAACAAGTGAAAAAATTTAATCCTGACATTATTTCGTTTCATAATCTTTATGGTTGGTCTAGTTCTGTTTGGGAAGTTGTAGATGAGTTTGATATTCCAGCAGTTCAAGTACTTCATGACTTATATATTTTATGTCCTCGAAATATGTTTAAGAATGGAGAAGTTTGTGATAGACAATGCTTTACTTGTAAAGTAGCGAGATTTCCTTGGAAATTAAAATCAAGGAAACTAGAAGCTGTAGTTGGTGTAAGTAATTTTATTCTTAATAAATATATTAGTCTTGGATATTTCAAAGGTGTTCCTATAAAAAAAGTAATTTATAATTCTAGGAATATTGAAAATATTAGTTTAGAGAAAAAAGTAGATCCCAAATATATAAATTTTGGATTTATAGGAACATTGTCGCCAAGTAAAGGGATTGAGCTTCTTTTAAAGTCTTTCCATAAAGTCAAGAAGAAACATTACAAATTGTTTGTAGCTGGGTCAGGAAAAAAAGATTATGTTCAATATCTTCATTCAAGATATAAAGATGATTCAATAGTTTTCATGGGGCGAGTGGATCCAAAAAAATTTTTTAGCAGAGTGGATGTTACAATTGTTCCTAGTGTTTGGTATGAACCTTTAGGAATGGTTGTTGTAGAGTCTTTTGCTTTTGGAACTCCTGTAATAGGTAGTAACATTGGTGGAATTCCAGAAATGATTACCGCAGATGTAAATGGAATGATTTTTGATCCTTTTAAAGAAGGAGATTTAGAAGAAAAAATGTTGATTTTTGAAAAAAGAATTTTAGAATGGAGAAGCAAATATGAATCTATAAAGCAAAGTGCTAAAAAATTCTTAGATTATAAAAAATGGATAAATCAATGGGAAGAGCTATATAAATTGGTTATATATAAAAGATAAGATGGTCCAAGAAAAATTGTTATTAAATATTATTTTGATAATGAAAAAGGAGTATTTATAAAAATTTGAGGAGGGTTTATATGAGAATAACAATAGTTGGGTTGGGATACGTAGGTTTATCAATAGCAGTTTTATTATCTCAAAATCACGAAGTAATAGGTTTGGATATATCAAAAGATAAAGTTGAAAAAATAAACAACAAGATTTCTCCAATAAAAGATAATGAAATAATAGATTATTTAAAACATAAAAACTTAAATCTTATGGCCACAACTGACAAAGAAAAAGCTTATAAAAACGCGGAAATAGTTTTTGTAGCAACACCTACGGATTATAATCCTGAAACGAATTATTTTGATACTTCTTCGGTTGATGAAGTGATAAAAGATGTTTTGAAAATAAATAAAAAAGCTTTAATTGTGATTAAATCAACAATACCAATAGGTTATACAGAAAGAAAAAGAAAAGAATTTAATACAGATAGAGTAATATTTTCTCCAGAATTTTTAAGAGAAGGAAAAGCATTATATGATAATTTATATCCTTCAAGAATAGTTGTTGGAGATAAAACGGAAAAAGGAGAAAAAATAGCAAAACTTTTACTTGAAGGAGCTATAAAGAAAGATGTACCTGTCTTTTTAATGGGGGCTACAGAAGCAGAAGCTGTTAAATTGTTTGCAAATACATATCTAGCTATGAGAGTAGCATTTTTTAATGAATTAGATACATTTGCTGAAATAAAAGGGTTAAACACACTTGAGATAATAAAAGGAGTATGTGCTGATCCAAGAATTGGTGATTTCTATAATAATCCATCATTTGGTTATGGAGGTTATTGTTTGCCAAAAGATACAAAACAGATATTAGCAGATTACTTAGGGAATGGAGTTCCTCATATTTTAATAAGAGCAATAGTCGAATCAAATACAATAAGAAAAAGACACATTGCAGAAATGATTGAAAGAAAGAATCCAAAGCTAGTTGGAATATATAGATTAGCTATGAAAAAAGATTCGGATAATTTCAGGCATTCATCGATATTGGATATTATTGATTATTTGAAAGAAAGAGGAATGAATATGATAATATATGAACCCATAATAAAAGAAGATAGTTTTAAAGGTATAAAAGTAGAAAAGGATTTTGATAGATTTATAAATGAAAGTGATTTAATAGTTGCAAATAGATTATATAGTGAGCTAAAAAATATTAAAAATAAAGTATATACGAGAGATTTGTTTGAGAGAGATTAGAAAATTTGAATAATAATTAAGTGTTAATTTTTTGTGCACAATGATTTGTTTTATAGTTTATCATATTTTTTGGAGGATATAAGATGAGTTATAAATTTGCTTTTGTTATATTGCACTATATGACTTTTGATGATACATATGAATGTATTGAGTCAATAATAAAAAACATAGAGTATGATAATTTTAACATAGTACTTGTTGATAATGGCTCAACAAATGATTCTTTTAAAAATTTAATAGAATCTTTTAAAATGTTTAAAAATATTTACTTTTTGCGTTCGGAAAGAAATTTGGGATTTGCTAGAGGAATGAATTTAGGTTATGAGTTTGCTAAAAGCAAATTGAAAAGTGATTTTATAATTTTACTTAATAATGATGTCGTTATTGAGCAGAAAGATTTTTTGTCAAAAATTGTAGAATTATACAATAAAGTTAATTTTGCAGTATTAGGTCCTGATATAATTAATTTGTCTAATGAGCATCAGAACCCTCAAAAAATATTTGTTACTCTTGAAAGGGATGAAACATATTATTTTATGTTGTTAAAGAATTATTTGACATTATTTTTAAATTATATTTTTTTAGAGGATACTGTAAGATTTTTTTATAGGAGATTAAAAAATTTTTTAAAAATTAAAAGGTATGATAAGTCGTTACCAGAGAATTACAATTATCGTAAAGAGTTTCAAAATATAAAATTGCATGGTTCATGTCTAATTTTTTCACCAACATTTATTAAGAGATTCAAAGGATTGTATAGCAAAACGTTTTTGTATTTAGAAGAAGATATTTTATTTTATATATTGAAAAAAGAAGGACTTTTATCATTTTATAGTCCAAAAATAAAGGTTTTACATAAAGAAGATAGAAGTACAGATTTTGTTATAAAAAAAAGTTTCAAAAAAAGAAGATTTATTTTAAAAAATGTTATAAAGTCTCTTAAAGCTTATAAGAAGCTTGTAGATAACTATTTTGAAGAAAGGAAAGATTTTCTTGAAGAAATAGATAATAATTATTAAAAACTTGGAGGGTGTTGACTATGCGCAAAGGAATAATTCTTGCAGGTGGTTCGGGAACAAGGCTTTATCCAATGACACTTGTGACAAGCAAACAATTATTACCTGTATACGATAAACCTATGATATTTTATCCACTAAGTATACTTATGCTTGCTGGAATCCGAGAAATTCTTATAATCTCTACCCCTCATGATTTACCAAAGTTCAAAGAACTACTTGGAAATGGTTCTCAATTTGGTGTATCTTTTGAGTATGCAGAGCAATCCCAACCAAATGGTCTTGCCGAAGCCTTTATTATTGGAGAAAAATTTATAGGCACAGTTCCATCTGCTATGATACTTGGTGATAATATATTCTACGGTCACAATTTAACTAAGCTTCTCAAAGATGCAAATGAAAATACAGAACATGCGACTGTTTTTGCATATTATGTTGATGATCCTGAAAGGTATGGAGTTGTGGAATTTGATAAAAATTTTAGAGCAGTTTCATTAGAGGAAAAACCAAAGACTCCGAAATCTAATTATGCAGTAACTGGTTTATATTTTTATCCTGCAGGAGTTTCAGAATATGCAAAATCATTGAGACCTTCCTGGAGAAATGAGCTTGAAATTACGGATTTAAATAAAATATACCTTGAAAAAGGTTTGTTGGATGTTAAGGTAATGGGAAGAGGATATGCTTGGTTTGACACTGGAACAATTGAGTCACTTTTTGAAGCAACAGAATTTGTAAGGGCGATAGAAAGAAGGCAGGGAATAATAATTGCTTCGCCTGAAGAAGTAGCATATTTAAATGGTTGGATAACAACTGATCAACTTTATAAGGCGATAGATAAGTATGGAAAATCTCAATATGGACAATATTTAAGAAAGGTTGCTGAGGGAAAAATTATTTATTCAAGGAACCAGGAGTGATAAATATGGGAAAATTCAAAAGAATAGATACACCAATTCAAGGATTATATATAATAGAACCAACAGTGTTTGGAGATTCAAGAGGATTTTTCATGGAAAGTTGGAATAAAAAAGACTTTGAAGAAATAGGAATACATTGTAATTTTGTACAAGATAATCATTCGAAAAGTAAGAAAGGAGTTTTAAGAGGTCTTCATTTTCAAATTGAACATGTACAATCAAAGCTTGTTAGATGTATTCGTGGAAAAATACTTGATGTAGCTGTTGATTTAAGAAGAAATTCTCCGACATTTGGAAAGTATTTTTTAATAGAGCTATCCGAAGAAAACAAATTAATGTTCTTTATTCCAAAATATTTTGCACATGGCTTTTTAGTGGTTTCAGAAGAAGCGGAAGTAATGTACAAAGTAGATGAATACTATGATCCAAAATCAGATAGTGGAATAATTTGGAATGATGAAACATTAAATATAAATTGGCAATTAGAAACATACGGACTTAATGAAAACAAATTAATAATTTCTGAAAAAGATAGAAAGTTGAAAACATTTAAGGAATTTGTTAATTCAAATATCTGGTATATATAATGAATTTTTAATAACAGGTGGGATAAAAATATGAAAATTTTATTGACAGGTGCAAGTGGTCAGCTTGGAAAAGCTTTTCAAGAGTTATTTAAAAATGAAAATGTAAAATATATAGCAACTGATGTAAAAGAATTAGATATAACAAATTTAGAACAAGTTTTGTTGTTTGTAAAGCAATTTAAAGATATTACTCATATAATCAATTGTGCAGCATATAATCAGGTTGATAAAGCTGAACAAGATTGGAAAAGTGCATACCTAGTTAATGGTCTAGCTGTAAGAAATCTTGCAATAGCTGCAAATGAAATAAATGCTGAAATAGTTCATTATTCAACTGATTATGTTTTTTCAGGAAATAAAGGGGAGCCATATACTATATATGATACTCCAGACCCAATAAATAAATATGGTCAAAGCAAAGTTTTAGGCGAAAGATTTCTTACTACAATAGCTGAGAAGTGGTATCTAATTAGAACAAGTTGGGTATTCGGGGATGGACCAGTTAATTTTGTAAAGAAAGTCATTGAATGGAGTAAAAAAACAAATGAATTAAGAATAGTAGATGACGAAGTAAGTGCTCCAACGTACGCTCCAGACCTTGCAAAAGCAACATATGAACTAATTAAGCTTAAAGCATATGGGTTGTATCATATAACAAATACATCTTGCTCAAGATATGAATGGGCTGAATTTATTCTTAAAGAAATTGGATGGAATGGTAAATTATTGAAAGCAAAGCAAGAAGATTTTAGCCTGCCAGCAAAAAGACCTACCTATTCAGTGCTTGATAACTTTGGATATTATGAAACAGTAGGAAAAACAATGCGTGATTGGAAAGAAGCAACAAGAGAATATATAAAATTCCTTAAAATGAGGGGTGAAATATAAAATGAGAATTCTTGTTACAGGATGTGCAGGATTTATAGGAAGTAATTTTGTATATTATTACTTGGAGAAATACAAAGATAGGGAAATAATAGGATTAGATAAATTGACATATGCTGGAAATTTAAAAAATCTTGAAAAATTAACAGATGAGCAAAAACAAAGGTTTAAATTCATTAAAGGTGATATAAATAATTCAGAATTGGTAGAATACATATTTGAAGAATATGATATAGATGGAGTAATAAATTTTGCAGCAGAAAGTCATGTGGATAGATCAATACTTGATCCACAGATATTTGTTAAAACAAACATTCTTGGTACACAAGTTTTACTTAATGTTGCTAGAAAACATTGGTTTGATGGAAAGAGATGGAAAGAAGGAAAGAAATTTTTACAAGTATCAACAGATGAGGTATATGGTTCATTAGGTCCAACTGGGTATTTTACAGAAGAAACACCACTTGATCCACACAGTCCATATTCAGCAAGTAAAGCTTCGGCTGATTTGTTAGTAAAAGCTTACCATGATACATACAAAATGCCTATTAATATTACAAGATGTTCTAATAACTATGGACCATATCAGTTTCCAGAGAAATTAATACCATTAATGATAACAAATGCATTAGAGCACAAAGAACTTCCAGTGTATGGTGATGGGAAACAAATAAGAGATTGGTTGTATGTAGAAGATCATTGTAGAGCTATAGATATGGTGTTTGAAAATGGAAAGATAGGAGAAGTTTACAATATAGGCGGAAATAATGAAAGAGAAAACATATTTATTGTAAGAAAGATAATTGAAGTACTAAGAGAAATAACAGGTGATGAACAAATAAATGAAAATTTGATAAAACATGTTAAAGACAGACCTGGACATGATAGAAGGTATGCAATAGATGCAAGCAAGATAAAGAAAGAATTAGGATGGGAACCAGAAGTTGAATTTGAAGAAGGGATAAGAAAGACAATAAAGTGGTATTTAGAAAATAAAGATTGGTTAGAATCTGTAAAAAGTGGTGAGTATTTGAAGTGGTATGAGAGAAATTATATCAAAAGATAAGATTTAAAATCAGATAATTAGAAAAGATTGTCATATCTGTATTTTATTGAAAAAATCAAAGAACGGAAGAATTATTAAGTATAAAGAAACAGAAAGAGGGGAATTTATGAAAGTTATGCACTATTTTTTAGGATTTCCTCCTTTGCATAGAGGAGGCCTAATGGTTTATGTTAAAGATTTATCATTCAATCTTAAAGAAAAAGGAATTGATATTTCTCTATTAATGCCGGGTAAATATAGTTTATATAGCAAGAGAAGCTATGTTAATCTATATAAGCAAGTTAATGGTATTCCAGTTTATTATATTAAAAACCCCTTACCTGTTTCTTTTAATGGTTTTAAAGAACCAGAATATTTTATGGAAAAGAGAGTAAAGAATAATTATTTTGATTTTTTCAAAAATATTAATATTGATATTTTACATATTCATAGTCTAATAGGGTTACCATACGAAATAGTTGAAAATGCTAAAAAAGCCGGAATCAAAGTAATTTATACTACTCATGACTATTATGGCTTATGCCCAAAAATTAATTTTTACAGAATAGATGGTGTAGATTGTCTTGAAGATTATTCAATAAAAAACTGTATTTTTTGTAATTCTCAAACTAGTTCGGTAATCAAAAAAATTTTTTTTAGAAATTTTTTGCATTTTAAATATATAAATGTCTTAAAATCTCTTTATTATCCAATCAAAAAGGTAAAAATGTTTTTTAAAAAATCTTACGAAAATAGTGTTAGGGATGTTTTTGTTAGTATACTTGATACATCAAAATTTGACCGTAACATAGCCAAATATGTTGACTGGCAAAATTATGAAAAAGATATTATTGAAGAATTTGATTATATAATATTTAATAGTAATAATACTAAAGAAGTATATTCTAAATTTATTGATTTAAAATTTAAAAGCTATGAAGTTATTAATGTTTCAAATAATTCTATTAAAGACAACAGAAATTTATTTAATTATAGACCGTTAATTAATGGGAAAGTGATATTTTCCTTTTTAGGTGGAAAGAGCAAAATAAAAGGTTTTTATAGTTTAATTAACGTTTTTAATGAAATTAGAAAAAAGTATAATAATTGGGAACTACACGTTTATGGAACTAATGAAAAATTAGAAATTAATAATGAAAATATTAAGTTTAAAGGTACGTATACTCATGAGGATTTAATGAATATTATGTTGAACTCCAGCATTGTATTATTACCAAGCAAATCTCACGAAACGTTTGGCTTTGTTGGATTAGAAGGTATTTCTTACGGAATTCCAGTATTAATATCTGACAAGGTTGGGTTAAAAGATATTATAATACATAATTATA
Organism: Thermosipho japonicus; assembly: GCF_014201655.1. Taxonomy (NCBI): domain Bacteria; kingdom Thermotogati; phylum Thermotogota; class Thermotogae; order Thermotogales; family Fervidobacteriaceae; genus Thermosipho; species Thermosipho japonicus. The sequence goes on along the minus strand of NZ_JACHEX010000003.1, from coordinate 115,157 downwards.
ATGGATTTATTGTGAAAGATACTAAAGATGATAAATACTTAAAAGATCAAATAATTAGGATTTTGGAAAATCCAAATATTTTAGAAAATATTCATAATAATATTTTAAAGATGAATTTTAATTTTGATATGGCAACACATGTAGATAGAATACTTAATGTTTATAAAAAGCTTTTGGAGGTATAATTTTATGAAAAAAATTGGGATTTTAACTTTTAATTGGGCTGTTAATTATGGAGCTATACTTCAAATGTTTGCAGAATACACATTTATAAAAAAACATTCTAATTCTGATGTAAGTATTATTAATTATGTACCTGATAAGTTAAAAAAAATTTATGAATTAAAAATTTTTAAAGGTTCTCTTCATCCTAAATCCATTATAAGAAATTTTCTCACTTTAATATCTAAAAAAGAAGTTGTGTTGAAATTTAGTGATTTTATAAACAACAATTTTAAATTAACAAAAGAATTAAAAAATACATCTGAATTAATAAAAGAACTCTATAATTTTGATATTGTTATTGTTGGGAGTGATCAAGTTTGGAATTATTATATAGTAGGTGAATATTTGAATGATTATTTATTAAATTTTGATATTCCAAATTTGATAAAAATATCTTATGCTGCTAGTTTGGGGAAAAACGAAGTTCCAGGAGAAGTAATTAATTTATTCGAAAATGCAGTACCAAAGTTTGATGCAATTTCTTTAAGAGAAGAGAAAAGTAAAGAACTCTTAAGCAATATTTCCAAAAGGAATGATATTTATGTTGTTTTAGATCCGGTTTTTTTACTTTCAAAAAATGAATGGTTAGAAGTTGCAGATCAATCTAAGTTTGAAACAAAACATAAAAACTATATTTTGATTTACATGTTAGAATATAATGAAAATCTAGTTCAATTTGCTTTAAATTTATCAAAGCGAACAAAACTTCCGGTTTATTCTATTGAAATTCCTTTTTTTAGAGTTTATAAAGATAAAAACAAATTCATTAATATTAATAATGCTGGTCCTGAAGATTTTGTTAAATTATTTTCGAATGCTTCATATGTTTTAACGAATTCTTTTCATGGAACTTCTTTTTCTTTAATTTTTGAAAGACCCTTTTTGACTTTTGCACATTCAAAATACAATTTGAGAATTGAAAATATTCTAAAATTTTATAATTTAGAAAATAACATTATTTATGATAAATATCATGAATACTTTAAATTGAACAAAATTCAGATGAATATAACTGGAAATAGCAAAAAGATCGAAACTTTGATTGGTCGTTCAAAAAGCTTTATATTAAATGCGATTAACAAAGAGGGTGCAAAAGATGAAAAATAATGTTATGGATAAAATAGGAATAAATTGTATTGGTTGTGGCTTATGCGAAAATGTGTGTCCTAAGAAATGCATAAATATTACTGAAAAATCAAATATTGGTATAATTCCAAAGGTTGATGAAAAGCTTTGTGTCAATTGTGGTGCTTGCTTGGATACATGTCCAACTAATGAAATCGCTAAGAGTGAGAATTTAAATTTAGTAAAAAAAGTCATAATTGCTTCATCAAAAAATAAAAATATATTAATGAACTCTTCTAGTGGAGGAATTGTATCAACAATTCTCTATAGTTTATTTGAAAATTCTAAAATTGACGCCGCGCTAGTAGCTCATTTTGATAAAAACTTGAATGTTTATGGTGATTTTATAACATCTAAGAATGAAATTCTACTTCATTCTGGTTCTTATTACCAAACTTCTAGAATGCTTGTAAATATTGATAGAATAAAAAAGTTTAAATCTGTTGCTTTTGTTGGACTTCCATGTCATAATGTTGCTTTGAAAAAATTTATAAAAAAATATAACTTGGAAAATATATATTTATCAATTTCTCTAGTTTGTACTATTGGAAGAATGAAAAATGGTTTAATAGATTTTATAAATAGAAAATATCCACACTTTGTAATTGATAATATTGTAAGTTATAGATCTAGATACGGGGAAAAAAGGCCTGGCGTTATCAAAATTAAAAATAATGTTGAGAGTATAGAGTTAGATGCAAACAACTTTTTTTTCGAAAATGATTATTTTTTTGTTCCAGAAGGATGTTTAAATTGTAAAAAACTATTTGGAATTGAGTATTCTGATATTTCAGTTGGGGACAATTGGGGAGTAAAATCTGAAAATAAAATTGCTATAGTTTCTATTAATTCACAAAAAGGATTAGAAATGTTTAGTGATATTAAAAAAGATATTCTTTTTAAAGAAGCAAAAATAGAAGATTTAGTTAAATCACAACCTATAGGATATGGCTTAAAGTATTCTAATCGAGAAATTTTTAATAAAAGAATAAGATTATTAAAGTTTTTCTATAGAATGTTGCCTAAAAATAAGTTTATAAAAAAGCTATTAATAAAAATAAGAGGATTTATTTTCTATATTTATTTGTCTAATAAAAGGTGATTGAATGAATAATAAATACAAACATCTTGCCAAAAACACGTTATGGATATCATTAGGTACATTTGGTTCAAAAACAATATCATTTTTTTTGCTTCCAATCTTTACAAGAGTTTTAAATAAAACTTCGTATGGAAAGATAGATTTTTTTTCTACTACGATTAGCTTGCTAACGATATTTCTTTCATTTGAAATCGCAGCAGCAGTTTTTAGATTTGCTGCAGAATCTAATTTAGAAAAGAATAAAAAAATACTTACCTCCGCTTATTCGGTGGTATTTTTTTCAGCCATATTTTTTCTTTTACTATTTCCACTGCTTGAAAGAATAAACAGCTTTTTTCAACAAACAAAATATTACCTATTTTTTTCAATAGTTTTTTCAATATTAAGTGTAATTAATAAAAATTACTTAAGAGCAAAAGAAAAAATGCTTGTATATGCAACAAGTGATATAATAAATACTTTTAGTTTTGCAACATTTGGAATACTTTTGGTTGCAGTTTATAAAAAAGATGTAATAGGATATATACAAGCTTATCTATTGGCCCAATTAATTACAAACATTTATTTGATAATAGCCGGGAATTTATACAAAGAAATTTCTTTTAAATATGTATCAAAAAGTATGCTGAAAGAAATGATAAAATATTCTTTGCCATTTGTACCAAACGATTTATCATGGTGGATAATGAATGTTTCAGACAGATATTTGCTAATTTATTTTCTAGGTTTTGCTGCATCTGGGTTGTATGCAGTATCGTACAAATTTATGGCATTGTTAAGTGTTTTAAATGGAATATTTTATCAAGCCTGGCAGGTATCTGCAGTAAAGCAGTATGACAAAGATGATAGAGATAAATTTTATTCTACAGTCTTTTATTATTTAAGTTCGAGTTTGATAATAGTATTATTGCTATTTTCAATAATTATGAGACCTTTTGTAAAAATAATGGTAGGAAATGAATTTGAAAAAGCATGGATGTTTTTACCATTTTTGATGCTTGGAGCATTATTTTCATCATTTTCATCATTTTATGGGGTTGGATATATTGCAAGCAAAGAATCAAAAGGAGCATTTACAACATCCGTATATGGAGCACTTACAAATATTGGAATTAACATAGCTTTTATACCAATGATAGGTGCACAAGCAGCGGCAATTTCAACGATGGTAGCATTTTTTGTAATGTGGGTTTTAAGATTGAGGCAAACAAGAAGGTATTTTAAAATAAAAGTTAATTGGAAAGTTTTGAATATCAACATATTGTTGGTTGTAGTAAGTCTTTTTTCAAATTATATTGAGAGCTATGGAATTTATATCCAAGTTTTGTCAATAATATTGTTTATACTTTTTAATATTGACTACATTAAAAGCATATTTAGAATGATTTTTAATTATTTAAAAAATGTGGGACTTAGATAACCTCCGATATGAAATAGCTTGTATTTTTCTATTTTTATCACAAGTTTTGAATATGTTATTTCTTTGTTACCCTATTTTTTTGTATATTCTGAAGTATTTTTTCTGTAATTGTATTACCTTTTGTATTATTGTAACTTGTAAAATTTGTCGTCTTTCTAATATTTTATATTCTTCCATGACTCTTCTCTTGTAAATTTTTCCTTGTTAGTATTTGCAAAGGTTACTCTTTTATAGAAAATTAATACTTTTTCTTTTTAATTTTTGTATATAAGCAAATATGAATAATCTTAAGAAAATATTAGTTAATAATGTGTGAAATTAAGGTTATGAGAACTTGACTTTCAAAACGTATTTGTGATAGTATTAAGCTGAGGTTATTTTTTATGGGGGGATAGGGATGAGTAAATCGGTTATTGTGAGCGATTTACACATCGGTGACATGTCTGATGCTGATGATTTTTATACCTCCGGTAATTTTGAAAAATTTATAGCCTTTCTTGAATATATTGAAAAAGATGAGGAAATGGAAAAGATAATTATAGCAGGCGATTTATTTGAACTATGGCAATGTAAAGTTGAAAAAATTCTACAAATGTATGTTGATTTATGGAAAGTTTTACTTAAATTAAAAGAAACAGGAAAAAAGATAATTTATATCCCCGGCAATCATGATTCCCTTCCTTTTGCAAAGTTAGTCTACAAAGCTGCTCCATTTCCTTTTGGCCCAATCCAATTAACAGATAAATACGACATTGATGAAAAAAGAAAATTAATATTTCCCTATTATTGTGAGGGTAATCTATGGGTTGAACATGGTCATAGATTTGATATATATAACAGAGATGTTTCCACACTTGCGGGAGGTTCAAAAGGTGTGCATTAGGTAATTAATAGGAAAAGGGGTTGAATATGAAAATAAGAAGGATCCATATTCATAACTTTCGTTCAATAAAAGATGTAAGTATAGAATTGAAGAATTATTCATTGCTTATAGGAGAAAACAATGTTGGAAAAACAAACATTATTAGTGCGTTAAGAATATTTTATGATGATTTTAAATATGATCCAAACAGGGATTTTCCTAAATTTGACACAGATGATCAAGAAAGTTGGATAGAGATAGAATATTTAACTACGAAAGAAGAACAGTCCATGTTGAAAGAGGAATACCAAAGTGATGATAGAATTTTAAAAGTAAGAAAGATTTTAAAAACTAAAGATAATAAGTTTAGTTCAAAAATAAAAACTAATCAAAGTAATATTTTCGCTTATGAAAATGGAATGTTATCATCTAATTTTTTCTATGGAGCGAGAAATATTTCTCAGGCAAAATTGGGTACAGTTATTTATATTCCAGCGATTAGCAAGATAGATGAATCTCTTAAAACAAGTGGACCTTCTCCTTTTAGAAAAGTTTTGAATTTTGTTATTAATAAAATAATTCAAAAAAGTCGTAGCTATGATACCTTAGGAGAAGCTTTTGAAAAGTTTAATAAAAACTTTAAAAATGAGACTGTTGATGGAATTTCTATTTCAAAATTAATTGAGGAAATTAATAAAGAAATTGATGGATGGGGAGTAAAATTTGGAATAAATGTTAAACCTATAGAAATAGACGAAATTGTCAAAACTTTAATTTCGCACTATATGGAAGACGAAAATTTAGGTGAAGAACTTAGTATTAATTTATTTGGTCAAGGATTACAAAGGCATTTAATTTATACAATAATAAAATTATCATCAAAATATACTTCAAAAACATTTGAAAAAACAAATAAAAAAGATTTTTCTCCAGATTTTACTTTGCTCCTTTTTGAAGAGCCAGAAGTATTTTTGCATCCTTCACAACAAGAGAGATTGAATGTAGAATTGGATAAACTTTCCGAATTGGAAGATACCCAGGTTATAATAACAACACATTCTCCAATATTTGTTAGCAAAAATATAAATAAATTATCTACTCTTATAAGAGTTAAGAAAGATAAAGAAACAAAAGTTTATCAAATCAATGAATCTAAAATAGAAACCTTGTTAGGTGAGAACACATCGATGTTCAAATTCTTTTCTAAGATATTGCATGATGATAAGACACCTGAATCTCTGAAAAGAAAAATAGAAAGTAGAAAACTTGCCCAGAAAGATGATGATATGGAATATAAGCTAAAAGAAGAATCCTTTAAATATTTTTTGTGGATTGACAGTGAAAGAGCAAAATTGTTTTTTGCTAAACACGTGATTATTTGTGAAGGCGCAACCGAGAAAGTATTTTTTGATTTTTTACTAAATACAAAATGGATTGATTTAAAGCAAAAACACATATATTTTTTGGATTCAATGGGAAAATATAACATTCATAGATATATGAATTTATTTAAATTATTAGGAATAGAACATTCTATAATAATGGACAAAGACAGAGATTCTGAAATTCATGAATTGATCAATTCTTTTATAGAAAAGAGTAAAAATGAATTTACCAATGAGATATATTATTTTGATCCTGATATAGAGGGATACTTAAGCATTGAAAAACCTAATGAAAATAGGCAAAAACCTTTGAATATAATGGTTAAATATTCGGAAAAAATGATAAATGGGGATAAAATAAATAAGTTACGCGATATTATAGAAAAGTTATTAAATAAGCAAGACGATTATGGAAGATAAAATCCTTCTATATCTTCAGTAATTAAAAAATAAGAAAGTCTTATACAGAGATATTTCATTGTTTACTAGTAAATCAATACTAATAAATTGAATAGAGCAAAATTTTTAGATGTTTTGGTTTTTGAAAAACATATGAAATGGTTATAAGTTAATTTATAGAAAGAAGGTGTCTAAAATTGGGAAAAAGGTTATCAAAAAAAGTAAAATTCTTACTTCAAAAGTCGAGAGAATCAGCACTTTTGGCAGTAGAAATATACAATAAACCGAATATGACTTTTCGTTCTGGTGGGTACATAGTTTTAATGATTATTGCCTGGACTTCTCTTTTTCATGCAATTTTTGAAAGACAAAAAGTAAAGTATTTTTACAAAAACAAAGGTGGAAGGTATATAAGAGTTGATAGTGAGAAAAAAGCATGGGAATTAAAAAAATGTTTAAATAAATATTTTAAAAATAACAATCCACCTGAACGCAAGAATTTATAGTTTTTTGTAAAATTAAGAAACAAAATAGAACATCGCTTTCTACCAGAGCTTGATATGGATATTTTCGGTGAATGTCAAGCTATGTTAATTAATTACGAAAATCTCATAGAAAAAGAATTTGGAGAAAAATATGCCTTAAAAGAAAATCTGGTATTTGCTTTACAATTTTCATCATATTACAAAGAAAAGCAAAAACAGGCCTTGAGAGAAAAAAAGTGGCAAAGGAATATGAAGGTGTAAAAAAATATATTGATAAATACCATAGCGCTTTGCCATCGAATATATTTTCAGATCCAAAATTTAGTTTTAGAGTTTTTTTAATACCTAAAGTTGGAAATAGAGAAAAAACATCAGATGTAGCTATAGAATTTATTAAATACGATCCATCCAAACCTAAAGAAATGAAACTGTACAAGAAATTCTTGATAGCAATTAAAGAAAAAAGAAGTAATGGTGAATTTAGGCCCAGTAAAGTTGCTAAAAAAGTCTATGAAGCACTTAAAAATAAAATGCCAAAAGATTGGAAATTTACAGCAAGCTATCATCATTCAAAATGTTGGAAATATTACAAGATAAGGCCTAAAAATGGAGCAAAGGACCCATTTAGAACCAATGAAAAATATTGCTACTATGATGAAGCTTTCGGGCAGTATGTTTATACACAAGAATGGATAGATTTTTTAATAGACAAATTAGCTAACAAAGAGGAATATAAAAAGATTTTTGGTAAAAATCTATAAATGTTTCCTGAATTTATGGAAAGTGAGGTGAAAATTTGAAATTAAATTACAAGATTATTGCTGTAGAAGTTGGTGACTTATTAAAGTATGATACAACTATAAATGAAATAAACAGAATAGCCGAAGCTATTTTTAACTTTGAACGTGAAGAATTTCCTAATGAAAATATTACTTCATCAAGAGCAAAACTTATTTATGATTGGATTATGACTTTAGGAAAGCAAAGTGGATTGTCTATAGATGCAAAAAACAAATTATTGGTTGATTTTTGTATGAAATTAGTTTCCAATGAACAACTTAAAGAAGGAGTAATAAGTATATTGAAAGAAAATGGTATTAGTGATTTTTCTTTAAAAGAGCAAGATTTAAACGAGTTTAATGCAAGAAATTTTCATTCAGAAGTGGTAAAACATGCTAGAAAACTTTTTTTACAAAAAAATTATTTTCATGCGGTTTTTGAAGCAAGTAAGGCATACAATAAAGCAGTTAAAGAAAAAGCATGTAGTAATAAAGAAGGGGCTAGTCTAATGATGGAAGTTTGGGGTTGTAAAGGAGTACTCAAAATAACTCGTTGTGAAACTGATACCGATGAAAACGTTCAGGATGGAGTGAAGTTTTTATCTAGTGGGTTAATGAGAGCTATTAGGAATCCAACTGCTCATGAACCAGCTTTGGATTGGCCTATAGATAAACAAGAATGTCTTGAGATTTTAAGTCTTATATCATTTTTATTTAGACAATTGGATAAAGCAGTTTATTATTCTGGAGAATAAAAAAGTTGTTTGTATAGGTGTTAAAAAATGCAAAAACAAAAATTAAAGAGGTAATTTTTATGCTGGAGAATAAATATTTGAATATATGTAATTTATGGATAGAAAATTTTTCAAAAAAATATCAAATAAGTAGTGATTTTCTAAGATTTGTTTTTCTTATCGAAGATAAGAGATTTTTGAGTCATAAAGGAATTGACTATTTAGGGTTTATAAGAGCTTTTCTCGTTAATGCTAGATATTTGAGTATAAAACAAGGAGCAAGTACTATTTCGCAGCAATTATTTGTACTTGAGAATAGTAATTTAAATTTATGCTTTGGAAAAGTGATAGACAAGTTAAAAAAAGTTTATGGTGCTATTGTATTTGAGAAAAAATATTCAAAAGAAGAAATTATGTATAGGTATTTAAATAAAGTATATTTTGGAAAATCATATTTTGGCGTTTATGAAGCTGCATTAGGATATTTTAATAAACAACCCATAACTCTTAGTAAAGCTCAAAGTTTCTTCTTAGTAGAAAGAATTGCGTTACCAAATAAAGTTAGGATTGATAGAATACAGAGAATATTAAAGCGACCTGAAATAAAAAAACTACTTACTCAAGAAGATTTAGAAGAACTATATAGTATATATAAGATGTTTTTTAGAGTGAAAATTCAAGTTATGGGGGGAAGGGTCTATGAATTTTTATGAAATTGAAAGAGAGTTATTGGATTTAAAACATCCATATCCAGAGCATAAATCTTTAAAAAATACTTTTGTGTGTATATTAAAAGATGAAAGTATAAAGCCGTATAAATTGAAAGAGTTTATACGCTTGTGGCTGACTGAAGGAGTCCCTTATGTTTTTAAAGATGTACCATACTTGTATGAGAGAATAAGGAGTTATTTAGCAAGCAAGCTAGGTATTTTTCCTAAAAACATGTTTATTATAGGAAGTGCGAGAATAGGTTATTCGTTAGACCCTAATTGTTTTCCAAAAAATTTTGGCAAGAATTCTGATATTGATTTTACTATAGTTGATGATAATCTTTTTAAAAAGTTATGTAAAGATTTTTGGGGGTGGAAAGATGATTTTGAAAATAAAAAATGTATTCCCAAAAACTATCGAGAAAAGACATATTGGAAGAAAAATGCTAAATGTGTCCCAAAAAATATAAAAAGAGGTTTCATAGATATTTATAAAATACCAGCATGTCCCTGCTACAAGAAAAGGTATGAATTTACACGGATTGTGCCAGGTTTGAGAGAATTAATAAAAAAGTATATTGGAAAAGAGTATTCTGACAAAGATTTAAGTTTTAGAATTTATAAAAATTGGGATTCATTCTTTAAACAAACGGAATTAAATTTAAGATATTTAGGGAATAAATTTATTGAAGTAAGTTCGAATGAATAGTTAGTAGGTAAATTTCGAAAGTAATATGTTGTCAATTAAGTTTTATTTAAAGTAATGACTGAAAGATAAATAAAGAGAAATCTAAATACTCTGGATTTTCAAAAAGACTAATTAAAGTGGTAAAAACTCCTTTTAGGAAGAAAACATAAAGTTGTTTTTGAAATAATTCTGTTAATGTTAATTGGGGAGAGTAAATATTTTGCAAAAAATAGAAAGATTTTATTATTAGTAATTCTAATTATAATAGGATCTTTTTTGGAATGTAATAATGTTTCCTAAGTATGCAGAAGTAGAATTTATTTATATCAAAATTGTTGTCTTTTTCTCAAGCTTTAAAAAGAGGTGAAAAGTTGATTTGAAAGCTTTTTTTATCTTGAGATTTGAAAGGGTTGAATTGTTTAAAATCACTACTTTAAATGAACTTTATAAAAGAAAGAGAGAATATATCCGTATTGTAATGTCTCCCAAGAAATTAGACAAAAATCAAGAAATTTTTGTATAACTTAGATATTTTTTGTATACCTCCCGGAGACTTCTGTGTTTCAACGCGCTGTGTGGATATTTTTTGTTGTAAAATTCTTCATTTTCTTTTTTGACGATCTTTCCAATCTATACAGTATTAAATAGTTTGAAGAGTATTTTTGTAGTAAAATAAAATTGAAGAGAACACTTTCATGGGTTACACCTTCATATTGATGTTTTATATATGTAACAGGTGTAGCCTTTTTTATTATTTTCCTATTGAAAGTTATTGATGATACTTTTAATTGGAGGGGTTGAAAAGTGGGTTTCTTAGAAGATTGGAAAAATGATTCAAACATACTAAGAGCATATTTAAAGGTAAGGAATGCACTTAACGGAAGTTTGGTTGAAAGTGAAGCATTTGAATGGGAATGGAATTTAGAAGGAAAAATTAAAGAAATTAAAAGCATGATTGATATTATTGCGGCTACTGATTCTAAAGAAGATTTTTTTATTCCACTCTATTACTATAAAATACCAAAATCATCTGGGAAAACTAGAGATTATTATTACATACCATTTGATTTTCAAGTCCTTTGGATAAGCTTTTTGAACATTTTTGGACCTCCAATAGACAAAATTATGCCAAGATATTCTTTTGGAAATAGAATGTGGAGATTTTTAGGGAAAAATTTAAAGACTGGAAAATGGGAATATAGTGATTACAATGTGCCAAGCAAAGAAATATATAGATCATTTAATATGTCATATAAACCATTTAGAAGATACCAAAAGATTTTTTTAGGAAATATTCTTAGACTAGAACTTACAGATATTGAAAAAGAATTACTGAATATGGAAGAAAATTTGGATGGAGAAGCTATTTGGGTTCATAAAAAGATTAAAAACAAAGAGAAGGACTTTGATGTATGGAAGAGTAAATTTCCACTATTTTGCTACAAAAATATTGATAATTGTACTTCTAAAATAGATAAATTATTCTATATGAAAATTGATATTAAAAGATTTTTTCCTTCCATAAATATCAAAAATTTATTGAACAATGTTAAAAAAATACTTGAGTTTACTAGTTTGAGTGAAGACAAAAATAAAATTAAGAATTACTTAGAAAAACTATTGAATTTTCAAATAAAAGGAGCTTTTGGAAACCACGACAGTCCAACAAACGTAGGTCTCCCAGTTGGATTGTTGGCATCTGGCTTTATGTCCAATATCTATCTTTTCAATCTCGATGTTAAGATGGATGAATTGATCAATGAGAAATTCGATAATAGAGAAATATTTGGCTATTTTAGATATGTAGACGATATTGTGCTTATTTCAAGTAATTTTCAAACCTTAATTAATACTGCAAAAGATATTGAAAAAGACTTGAAAGAGCTAGGGCTTAGTATAAATTTAGATAAACTAAAGCCTAGTATTTTGAACGATTACTACAAATATTGCAAAGCTTTTTTGGATAAGAATACAAATGATAATAATTCCTTTTTTAATCGAGTATTAAACTTACTAAAATTAAATGATTCAAATAAAATTAATGATGATGAGGAAAAATTTAACGAAAACTTCTTAAGAATAATTTTTAATGAAGATGATTTAGTAGAAATAGATAGTTTAAGAAAAATGTTTTTAGAAAATTTTACTTTAACTAGAGAAAATTATCAAGACTTTCAAACAACAGTTTTTAACGAAATGTCTATTCTGTCCGAAAAAATATTTGGTTTATCTACAATGAAAGAGCTTTTAGAAAGTTTTGATCGTACAAGAAATTTGATTAGATCATATTTTGATGAAGATAAAATCGCACCACAAACCCGTAGATCATTTTCTGCGCATTTAATTACAAAAATTGTTGAAAATGCATTAAAACACCCTTTAATCTTTAAGTCAGAACAATGGTGTAATTTAGAAAAAGAATTAAAATTGGAAGGTTTCTCAAATGTTATAAAATTAAATGAAGAAAGAGAAAACAAAGTAAAAATTAGAACTTTAATAGAGAACGCACTTTTAGACCTAGAATATGCTATTATCAATACTCCTTCTAAAACGAAACTTTATAAAAGATATATAGAACTTATATTTCTAATATATTCTAATGGAGATAAATTTTCAGATCCTTGTAAAAATAAAATTAAAAAAAATTACCTAGTCAAAATTTTAGATTTTATTGAGGAAAAGGTAATGATAGAAAATGATGGGAAGGCATATCTTTACTTGGAATTTTTAAAGTATATAAATCAAGTATTAAGAAAAAATTTGTACGAAAACGTTTATATTCCTGAAGAATTTATAAGGGATATTAATAATGTAATTAAAAAAATTTTAGATGGAAAAAAAATGAGTTTGTTTGAAAACAATCCTATGCTAGTATCTGAATTATTAGATTTAATAACACTATTGGATTTTAAAAATAAGAAGTTCAAGGAGAAAATTCTGAAAGGAGCAGAACGTATCAGCAACGAAAATGAATATAAAAAGATAATTAATTCAAAAGTTTCTGTCTATAATTTGTCAACTGAAACTAAAGATGATGAAAGTCTATGTTACAAATTACTGATTAACATGTTTCGAGCAAAACGAGATGATTTGGAATCTTCTAAGCTTATTCTTGAAAGTGTAGAAAATAATAAAAATATTTCAGAAAAATTAAAGGCTTACATGTTTTTTAGAATGTATTCATCTTTAGAAAATAAAAAACTAAAAGAAGAAATTTTAATAAAATCTTTAAAAGTGCTTGAAGAAATAAAAGATAATGATGGCATTAATAAATTAGTCCAATTATTAGTAAAAGGAACATATGACAATATTCTTCCCGACACAGCCAGTGTCAAGAAGACGCTTAAAGATTTAATTGATAAAACGAAGGAGGAACCAAATCGTGAATTAATTTTAAATAATATTAACGAATATCTGCAGGTAAAATGTCAAAGAGATAAGTCTGACATGGGAGAAATATCTTTGACAAATTTTGTGAAAATTGCTAAGTTATCCTATTTTCAAAAATTACTATTAATATATTTACTTTTTGAAATTCAAGATTTTTTAGAAGATGATTTGGATGGTATCTTTAAAATAAAAATTGATACAAAATCTTTCAACAAACTAAGCCAAGAAATTTTAGGTGGTAAAAAAGAATTAGATAAATTAGATAAAAAAGAAGAAGAAAAGGAAAAAGATGAAAAAGAGAGAGAAGAAGATATTAAAAAAGTTATTAAAGTTACTTCTCACGAAGATAGTTTAACTAAAAAAGATAAAAAACGTGGACTATATTGGATTATAATTCAAATTTTAAAACAAGAATTTTTATTAGAAAGTTTTTCTTCTCAAATTGAACTTGAAAAAAGAAATCTTTTCAGGGATGTATGGAAGGAACTTACAGAAAATCTTATTGCTAGCAGTTCTATAATAAACAAATTGTCAGATGCTATAGGTAAATATAGCTATGTTGATCTCAAACCTTATGAAAGTTCGAAGAAAGAATTAAAAGAAATAATACGTTTAGAATTGGAAAACATAATTTCTCAAAAGCAATATACTATGAATATTAGATTACCATTAATAATTTATGGGAAGGCTTCTTTAAAACCTTTTTTACGTATAGGAATTTTCCAACCTACTATAAATTATTTTGCAGGTAATTACAAATATATTAATAATGATATGTCTTACAAAGAACCAATTGTAAGTATGTTGAGAAAAGAAATTATAGTAGCATTAAAGGTTTTTCAAGAAAAAGATATAGATCTATTAATTGCACCAGAGCTTTCTATTCCAAAAGATATTGAAAAGGATATAATAGAATGGTCTAAAAAAACTGGTAAAATTGCCATATATGGTACGGAATATTATTTAAATAATGATGAAGTTAGTAATAGATATGTTTTACTTTGGCCTTACAATGACATATATCTTTTAAAAGTTCATGGTTTAAAAAAATATTTCAATAATGTAGAAAGAAAGTACTTCAAAGAAAGAAATATAACAATAGTTGAAGATGATAAAATTGTTATTTACTCGTCTGAAAACATTGGTGTATTTTCAATTTTGATATGTTATGATGCCCTTTCATTAGAAACCCTTTCATTCTTAAAAGGTTATGTCGATACTATATTTGTCCCTGCTTATAACAAAGATGTAAATACATACATAGGATTAGCGGATGCTATGAGTAAATTAGTATTTTGTAACTTTGTTATTGCCAACACTGGGGTGTATGGTGGTTCAGTTGTTAGAATTCCATATTATGATATTCACAAAAGAGAAGCATTAACACTTGAAGGAAATAGGATATTTGGTGCACAAGTAGTAGATATTCCAATAAAACATTTGCAAAATTACAGAAAAGAAATTTCAAAAATGGGCGAAGAGCCTAATGATAGAAAATTCAAAGCTTTTCCTCCGGGATATGAATATAGAGAAATTTAATGTTTTTAGTTTACTTTGATCAATGAGTTTTTTTACTTTTTAATATAAAATATTAAAATCCTATACTATTTTTTTAAAAAATGAAAAATTGGAATTGATAAAAAGTTATTATTTTGGATCATGTGGATTGATATACATACTAGTGTGAATTATTCAAAAATGAATTTTTTGCAAAAAAGCAAATATCTTCTATTATAGCA
The DNA here is from genome assembly GCF_014201655.1 of Thermosipho japonicus. Lineage (NCBI taxonomy): Bacteria > Thermotogati > Thermotogota > Thermotogae > Thermotogales > Fervidobacteriaceae > Thermosipho > Thermosipho japonicus. Next base: position 100,114 of record NZ_JACHEX010000003.1, on the reverse strand, counting down.
TGCCATATGCTATAATAAAAGTTGGTTTAAGTAAGTTTTAAAATAATGAAAAATAGTATAGAACTGGGAGGTTTTTAGAATGAAAAAAGTTATTCTTTTATTCTTGGTTATCTTAGCTGTAAGTCTATTTTCATACACTGTAAGAGTAGGAGATACTTTAACAATTGAGGTTTTAAATCAACCACAGCTTTCAAGAACAGTTAAAGTAGCATTTGATGGAACTATTCCTTATCCATATGCTGGGAATATAATGGTTGTTGGAAAAACAGTTGAAGAAATAGCCCAAATACTAAAACCATACGCAGAGAAAGTTGTAAAAGATCCCCAAATTACAGTTTATGTCGTTGAATATGCACCAATGTTAGTCTTTATACAGGGCGCGGTTAACAAAGTATTTGATATTTCTGTTTATCCGAGCATAACTTTAACGAAGTTATTTTCTTTTGTTGGTATTTCAAAAGATTCAAACGTTGACTTTGAAAGTATTCAAATAAAACGTGGGAATAATATAATTTCAGTTAATCTTTTGCCATATTTTTATCAAGGAAAATTTGATAAAGATATAGTTTTAAAAGAGGGAGACATAATTTATATTCCACCACTTCTAGATAGTAAAACAATAAAGGTAATGGGTGCATATACTCTTGAAATTCCATATGAACCTGATATTAAATTGAGTAATGTCCTTTTAAAACTTGGACCACTAGATGAAAAATATGCAGATATTGAAAATGCAAAAGTATTTGTAGATGGAAAAGTTGTTGAAATCAATCTAAAAGAAGTTATTTCAAACAAAAAAGATATAGAACTTTCTGCTGGTTCAAGGATTTACATTCCAAAGTTCCCAGAATTCTATGTATACATTCAAGGATATGTAAAAAATAAGGGAGAGATAAAGTTTTTACCTGATGAGAAAAAGACTTTAAAAACGTTACTTGCTAAAGCGGGTCTTTTGGATGAAGAAGTTGAAAATGAAGGTATAGTAGTAATTAACAATGAGACAAAATTAAATGTTAAAGATGTAATCTTTGGAAGCCAAGATTACGATCTAAATAAAGGAGATATTGTTCAGGTATTATACGAACCATTCATTGTAAATGTAGTTGGTTTAAACGGCGGAAGTGTTACTTTGCTTCATAATGAACCAAGGACTTTATCATATTTGATTAAGAAGATAGGAATAAGTCAGCCTGAATCAATTGAATCTGTTCAAATAGTAAGAAATGGGAAGATACAAGATTTTGATATAGACAGCCTTATATATGAAAATCCTTCTATATCGCTTGAAAAGTATGACACAGTTGTAATTAAAAACTCTGAAGAAAATGCAGTTTATTTAACAGGAGATGTTGCTTCATATGTGAGTTTTTCTTTGAATGAAAAAATAACACTTCAAAGAATACTAGCAAAAGTTGGACTTTCAGACTATAGAAAAATTGATAGCATTACATTAAACGGAAAAATATTAGATTTTAATAAAGATATGGAAATAGAAAAAGGATCAATACTTAATGTAACTTTAAAAAAACCCATTTATGTAACTGCAATGGGTTATATAAAAAACACTGGAACAGTCGAATTTGATTATGATGAAAGCACTGACCTTAAAACGCTCTTTGGAAAACTTGGAGGATTAATTATTGGTCCAGATTTATATTATACTTCTGATAAGGTATATGTTATAAGAAACGGCCAGATTGTAAACACATTGGATGCAAAAAAGGTGTATGAAGGAAAAGAAAATGCAAAGCTTGAAAATAACGACTTTGTATTTGTGACTGAAAAGAATCCAAATTACGTTTATGTATTTGGAAAAGGTATGCCAAATTCAATGGTTGAATTTACAAATTCTGAACCATTTGATTTTAAAACACTTATTTCAAAAATTGGTGGAATACAGGAAGGAATAAGCAAAACTGTTACGATTTTAAATGGTTCTACAAAGACGACATTTACCTGGGATGAGCATTCAAATATTAAACTTGAAAATGGTAGCACCATTATATTTAATGTTGATACGGAAAACTATGTGTTTGTAGTAGATGAAACAGGAAAAGCTAATATGTTTTATCTTGATAAAGAAAACACAACACTTTATGAAATTATCAGTAAAACAGAGATTGACAAAGGGTATAAATTTGTGAAACTTACAAGAGATGCAACGGAAAAAATAATTGATATTTCAAATATCGAGTACACCCTATCTTTTAATGTAAAACCTGGAGATATTATTAAAGTGATTGATGCTCCACAAAATATAGCATATGTACTTGGCGAGGTTAATAATCCTGGAGTTATTTCAGTCAATGATGGGACAACCGTTCTTGAAGCGATAATTTCTGCTGGATACTTTAGCGAAAAAGCAGCACCTTCAGCAGTTTACCTGTACAAGGGTGGAATTGATGGAGAAGCAATAAAGGTTAACCTGAGTGGAGCAATTAAAGGTGGAAATATTGAAGAAAATCCAAGAGTTGAACCAGGAGACATAGTTTATGTACCAGCCGATGCATTTAAAACAGCACTTGACTGGATACCTATAATAAATAATTTAGTAACACTTTATAATAACATTTATCAAATAGGTAAATAATAAAGTTAAAGGAGGACAAAAATATGGATAACAACCAAATAGACGAATTAACATTATCAGATATTCTAAAAATTTTTAAAAAGAGAAAATTCTGGTTCTGGAGTATCTTTATACTAACAGTTCTTGCAACAGGAGTTTATTTATTCTTTTTTGCAACTCCTATATACGAGGTATCTACTAAAGTTAAAATACCTGCCAAAAGCAATGCGCCATCACTTTCAGGAGCGGCTTCATTAATATTGGGAGGAACAAGTCAGCCAGGACTTTCAGATGAGATAGAGATTATAAAGAGTAGAAAGACTCTTACCAAGGTTATTGAGCAATTAAATTTACTTGATTATTTTAAAAATAAAGCAAAGGATGAAGAAGCAAGGAAAAATATAACCATAAATTCTGTTATTTCAACTCTTCAGGAAAAGATAATATCAGTTCAACCATTAAAAGATACATCATTCATTGAGATAAAAGTTAGTATGGATGATAAAGAACTTGCTTACAAAATTTCCAAAGCACTTATAGACGCATATACTCAAGTTTCAAAAGAGTTAAATAAAGACGAAAATTCCTATATGATAGAGTTTATTCAAAAACAACTCCCTATAACAGAAAAAGAACTAACTGAGATAGAAGAAAAGATAACTAATTTTAAAAAGACAAAATCAGTTCTTCCTTCAAAAGAAGCAGAGATTTTACTGGACAGATTTTCTGATATTGATAAACAATATTTATCTGCTCAGATAGAATACAAGCAATTAAAAGCAAAACTTGAAGAATTAAAAAATAATGTCAGCTATGTAAAAGGTCTTATAGAAAAACTTGAGTATATTCCAAACAGTCCTATAATTTCAACTCTTAGAAGTAAATTAACTGATTATCAGATAGAGTATAATGCGCTTCTTCAAAAATACTCAGAAGATTCACCGGAAGTTGCTGAGTATAAAGCAAGAATAGAGGAGACTCAAAAAAAGATACAGGAAGAAATAAAAAATATTCTTTTAAGTCAATTAAACACAGATGACCCTATTTTGAGTTCTATTTCATCTGACCTTGTTTCTACTCAATCGTCTGTTGAAATTTATAAATCATACCTAAATGCTCTTTTAAGTGTAAGAGAAAACTTGGAAAAACAGATAAAGAATTTACCAGAGCTAGAACAAGAATATTTGTCTTTACAGAGAGATTATCAGTTAAAACAGAATGCGTATATTCTTTTAAAATCAAAGCTTGAAGAGGCAAAACTTACCAAGGCTGGTCTTAATTTAAATGTTCCTATAATTGTTGATGAGCCATTTATTCCTGAAAAGCCTGCAAAGCCTAACAAAAAACTTACTTTGGCAATTGGTGGAGTTCTTGGAATTTTCCTTGGAATTTTGGCTGTATTTTTGTCAGAAGCTAGTGATAAAAAGATTAGAGACTCATTTGATATAGAAAAACTTGTTGAAAAAGAACCAATAGTTCTTACAGGCAATAGTGATTTTACAAACTTGGAATTTTTAAACGAAATTAAAACTATTGCGTTGAACTTACTTAAAAATGAAACACCAAAAACTATTGGTGTTACAAGTGTTGGAAAAGTTGAAGAAAAAGATGATATTACTTTAAGGCTTGCAGAATTTTTCTCTTCAACAGGAAGAACTATTTTGATTGATTTTGAGGGGAAATATATTTCACGAGGCTTGAAGGGAACAGATAAAGGTAATATCTATAATTTTAAGGAAAATTTATATGTTTTTTCTATTGCTAAAACATCTGAAACATCTGAATTTTTGAAATTGATTAGTAATTTTGAAAAAGATTTTGAGAATATTATGCAAAATTATGACTATATAATCTTTAACTTGCCAAACTATGAAAATCCTGATGTTTTGGCATTTGTAAAATACTGTGAAAAGTTCGTTTTGATTGCAAAAAAAGATGTTAGCGAAAAAGAAAGTTTCTTAAAGGCATATACTGAATTAGTTGATTCGGTTGTAGTTTTGAAAGAGTAGTATTGTGTATTTAATTTGGTACAAAATATAATTGGGACAATTTATTGATTTTCTTTTTAAAGAAATTGTTGAATAAGGGTATTGGAGGGGTTATGAAAAAGATATTAAAAAAGCTTTTTGTTTTGTTTTCAAAAGCTATACTTTCTCTTTTTTTCGATAGGAAATATTTAAAAGGGAAATGGTTTGAAGATAAAATAGATGGATGGTTTTGGGCCTGGAGAAGTGTTTGGTTTCAGAAAATATTAGGATTTAATAGAAGAGTTCCTTGGCCGGTGTCTCATCAAATAATTGTTGGGAATCCTAATGATATTATTTTTGATGTGGACGATTTAAATAATTTTCAAGGATTTGGTAAATATTTTCAATCTGGTTATGGAAAAATAGTTATTGGTAAAGGGACGTTAATAGCTTCAAATGTAGGAATAATTACTGGCAATCATAATCCTTGTAAATTGGAAGAACATTTGCCCGGTAAAGATGTAATAATAGGTGAAAATTGCTGGATAGGTATGAATGTAGTAATACTTCCAGGCGTGATTTTAGGTCCTAGAACTATTATAGGTGCTGGAAGTGTTGTAACACATAGTTTTCCCGAAGGGAATTGTATAATTGCAGGTAATCCTGCAAGGATTATAAAAAAATTAGAATGTAAAGATAATAACCTTGGAGGCGAATAAGTGTCAATAAAAAAATCGGGTTCTATTTTATTTGCTTCAAAAGTTATAAAAACTATATTTGATATAGCATCCATAATGCTTTTATCAAGATTTTTGTTTATATCTGACTATGGTATATATAGACAAGTTTTGATATCTCAACAATTGGTAATAAGTATACTGACTTTGGGAATACCAAATTCAGCATTATTTTATTTGTCTACTGAAAGAAAAAAAGAGTATTTGACAAATTTATATGTTAGTCTGACTTCTTTTTCAGTTTTGGTATTGATTATTTCACCGTTTTTGGCAGATTTGTTTGATGCAAATTTTAAAGTAAATTTTTTTAAGAACAATGTTCTTATAATTTCTCTGATATATTCACTAGGTATTTTTTCCTCTGCAACAGAAAATATTTTAGTTGCTTTAAATAGAACAAAAAAACTAATTTCTTATACGTTAATTCCCACTTTTTTTTGGTTTTTAGGACTGTTGTTTTATTTAATTTTCGAAAAATATACTATATTGAATATTTTGGTTCTATTAATTTTAAGATATATTATTGGAATTTTACTTTTGATTAGCTTTACTCGTAAAGATATTAATTTTAGATATCTTAATTTAAAAATGGTAAGAGAAATTGTTATTTTTGGTGTTCCAATAGGTTTATCAACGATTTTAGGAATGTTGAATAAAAATGTGGATAAGTTGGTAGTTGGATATTTTGTTGACAGTGTTGATTTTGCAATTTTTTCAAATGGAGCATATGAAATACCATTTCTTTCTCTTTTAACATCTTCTCTTTTTACAGTTTTAATTCCCGAATTGAAAAAGTTAAAAGACTTAGATAATGTTCAAAAATTAAAGGAATTGTGGATTCGTTCTGGAAATATAATGGTTACATTAATGATTCCAATTGCTAGTTCACTAATATTTTTTGCAAAGCCATTTATAGTCTTTATTTTCTCAGAAAAATATTTAGCATCGATCCCTTATTTTAGAATTTATCAAATCATGTTGTACTTTAGAATTTATGTTTATGGCTCCATATTTGTGGCAACAAAAAACAACAGGCTTTTCTTAATTAATGCAGTCTATTCTTTAATATTTAATCTAATTTTGGACATTCTTTTAGTGATAAAATTAGGTCCTATTGGAGCAGTTATTGCTACTGTTTTAACTACAGTATTTTTAGTATTTTTACAATTGTTTAATATAAAAAATATTTTGAATATAAAATTTTCTGAAACCTTTCCATGGATAAATTGGTTTAAATCAATTGTTGTTACTGTCGGTATTAACTCTGGATTTTATATTTTTTATAGCTTGTTTTCTAGTAATTTATTGGGATTGTTATTTATGTTTTTATCTTTTGTTGTTTCATTTCTTGTTTTGTCAAAATTGGTGAATAATGAAATTTTAAAATACGTTTTTTCCGTTTTAAAAATAATTAATTTAAAGAAATAGATTCTGTGAGGTGCTTTTATGAAAATTCTTATAATTGGTCATATGCATACAAAAAGAGATAAAAGAGTTTTTAAAACGGTAGAAATGCTTTCTAGAGAACATAAAGTTATTTATCAATACTATTCAACAGAAGAACATAAAAGTTATCAAGAAGGTAATATAACATATATTCCTTTGAGATATTCAGATCCCATTTCTTTGCCAAATAAAATAAATTTTAAAGTGAAATTAAAAAATATAAAAAATTTGGCAAAAATAGAAGAAAAAATATTAATGTTAATTAAAGAAATGGATTATGACATTTTATACTTTCATTATTTTTTAACTAGATTTCCTTTAAAATCATTTAAAATAGCCAAAAAAAGGAATAAAAAAATAATTTATGATATTCATGAATACCATCCTGAGAATTACTATAAGCACTTAAGTGGAATAAAAAAAGCTTTAAAAGAGAAAATAATGTGGTATATCTTAAAAAAACAGTTTATTATGTCAGATAAATTGATTTTTGTTTCTAAAGAAATGAAAGAGGATATGTATAAGATATTAAAAATAAAAAAGCCTTATTTAATAGTTCCAAATTATGCTAATGTCACTTTGAAAACTAGTAAAAAAGAAAAGGAAATTGTATTTGTAGGAAAAACCCCAAGAAATATTGATTATGAAAAGGAGATTATAAATAAATTAATTTTGTTTGGTTTCAAATTTAAGATTATTGGTATGGATTCAGAATATTTCAAAGATATTCCTCATGAGTTTACTTCATTTTTACCGTATGAGGAAATGATGAAAGAATTATCAAAAGCTTCATTTTCACTTGTTTCATATGAATCATTTGGAAATGAACAAAAAAATTATTTTTATTCTTTTCCGCATAAATTTTTTGACTCGATTGCTGCTGGGACACCTGTTATTATTAATAAGAATTTTATTTCAATGGCAAATGAGGTAAAAAAACACAATATTGGGGTTGTAATAGATCCAAAAGATGTTAATGGTTCTGTTCAGCAAGTAATGAAAGCATATGAAAATTACAGCAGTATTTTGGAGAATATTGAAAAATTCAAAAATTTGTATGTATGGGACAAAGAAAAAGAAAAAGCATTTATAAATTTTATATTAAATTAACTTTTTAGGAGGTAAAGATGAATTTAATTTTTGTAGCTCTTGATAATCGCGATGATCCAACTTCAATAGGGCCTTCTTTAAAAATAAAACAGCAGTGTGAAGCCTTAGAATTTAATGGAATTAATGTATATGAGCTTATAGTGAAAAATAAGGCTATATATATTAGAAATGGAGAAGAAATAAAAAAAATTTATGATTTTAAAAATAAAAGTGTTATTGAAGGAAATGAAAGTATATTTTTGAGAAAATTGAAAATTTTACGCAGAATGAAAGAGATTTTTGACATTTTGATAGATTATATAAAAAGTGAAAAAATTGAAACTGCTTATGTTAGAAATTTACTACCTTGGAATTATTTTGCTGTAAAATTTATTAAAAAATTGAGAAAAATAGAAAAAGTTGTGATTTTAGATGTACCTACATACCCATACGATAAAGAACTATCTAAAATTAATTTAATTTTAGATAGTTTTTATAATAAACATCTAAAAGGGAAAATTGATTTTATTGTTACCACTTCCGATGAAAGTAAAATCTATGGAATAAAAGCTATAAAAATTACAAATGGCATTGATGTTAAAAGATATAAGCTTAAACGAAAAATAGAAAAAGAAGATGAAATTAATTTAATAGGTGTTGCCAATGTATCTCCCTGGCACGGGTATGATAGGGTAATTAGAGGGCTTAAGGAATATTACAAAGATAGTCCTAATGTAAAAGTATTCTTTCATATAGTTGGAGAAGGGAGGGGACTTAATAATTTAAAAGCTTTAACTAAAAATCTAGGCCTTACAGAATATGTTATATTTCATGGATATAAAACTGGTGAAAGATTAGACGAGATATTTGATATTAGCAATATTGCGATTGGCTCACTTGGTTTGCATAGAATAGGTCTTTTAAAATCAAGCACCTTAAAGTTAAGAGAATATTGTGCAAGAGGTATACCATTTATATTTTCTTCCACTGATGAAGATTTTGAAGAAAGTTTTGAATTTATGTTTAGGGTTCCTTCCGATGAAAGCCCAATAAACATAAAAGAAATATTAAATTTTTACAAACATATAAAAAATAAAAATTATCCTTCTCTGATGAGAAGTTATGCAGAAAGAAAATTAAGCTGGAATAATAAAATGAAAAAGATTGTGGATGAGCTCAAAAAAGTATTGGATAATATGAACTAGTTTATAGTCTTTGTAAAAACTCGTATTTTTCAGTGATGTTTTTTTCGAGTATATAATTGTTGAGATACAAATTTTCTGAATTTTCTTTCATTTCCTTGATTTTGTTTTCATCGAGCTTCAAAAACTCTTCAATAGCTTTACTTAAACTTTTTGGAGAAAGCTCTTTCGCTAAAATTGCGTTGAAATTTTCAATAGCAATTTCGCTGACCCCGCCGACGTTTGTTGCGACAATTGGAAGAGAAGCTGCAGTTGCTTCCATTAGAACTACTGGTAGGCCTTCACTTCTACTTGAAAGAACAAAACAATCACTTTTTAATAGTTCTACGATTAGCTTGTCTTTTTCAATCCACTGATTCAACTTAACATAGTTATTTAACTTATGTTTTTTTACAAAAGACATATATTTTCTATATAGCTTTCCACCGCCGAAAATTTCAAAGCGGATATTTTTAATGTTTTTGTTGTATACAAGATCATAAACAGCTTTTAGAAGAATGTCAACACCTTTCACTGGAATGTATCTAGATACACTTAAGAATCTTATAAAACTTTCTTTTTTGTTATTAACCAAGGATTTTTTAGCTTTTAATTTATTGTAAAACTCTAGAGAAACTCCTAACCTAAACACTTTTATTTTCTCAGGAGGTATTTGATATTTTTTAGCAAGGTAATTTTTGTTTGTTTGAGATATTGTAATAACTGCTTTAGCTTTTTTAAGTATTTTATTCAAGTTTTTCGGGGGATGTATATATATATCTGAACCGTGACCTTGGCAAACAAATTCAGTATTAGTTATTATACTGATATAGTAAGCAATGATGGTAGCTCTTGATAACCAATAGGAAAATATGATATCATTAGGCTTAAGTTTTATTTTCCTTAGAATTGCAAGAGCTAGAAGATATGAGTATATGTTTCTAATGAATTCTTTAGGATTTTTTACAAAAACAAATTTTAGAACTTTTAAATATTTAAGATAATTAGATTTATTTTTGGGAAATAAAAGTTCTAGAATACCTTGGAACAAATTAAAATGACTAACTTTGCTGTTGCTGTTATTGCAAGGCTTGTGCCTAGAAAAGCTTAAAATTTTTACATTATTAAAATTTTTAATTGCGAATTCCATTTCTTGGGAATTAAAAGTTTCAAATTTTTCAGGGTAAGAATTTGTAATAATGTATATATTTCTACCTTCCATTTCATCCTCCACGATTGGTGTTTTATTACTTATTGATTAGAAATAATTAATACTTTATGCAAATTTCTATAAGTATTTTATCATAATAGTAAAAAGAAAGGGTATAATGTTTTTGATGATTTAAATCTGTTAAGGTCTATTTTTAGTAATAGTGCTATAATTTTATTGAAGATTATTAAAATGATTGATTTTGCGAGGTGAAAATATGAAAGTATTAAGTTTGGTAGGTGCAAGACCACAGTTTATAAAAGAGGCAGTCATACATAAAGAATTCGAAAGAAATGGGATAAAAGAAATTTTAGTTCACTCAGGTCAACATTATGATAAGAATATGTCTGGTATATTCTTTGAAACATTAAAAATAAAAGTGCCAGATTATTATTTAAATGTTGGGTCAGGGAATCATGGTGAAATGACTGGTAAAATAATGATAGAGTTTGAAAAGGTAGTAATAAAGGAAAAGCCAGATGTAATTTTAGTGTATGGGGATACAAATACAACACTTGCGGGGGCACTGGTAGCAAGTAAACTGAAAATACCTGTAGCTCATATTGAGGCTGGTATTAGGCAAGAGCCAAAGGATATGCCAGAAGAAATAAATAGAGTATTAACAGATAGAATTTCGAAGTATCTTTTTTGCCCAAGTGAGCTTGCAGTAAAAAATTTAAAAGCTGAAGGAATTACAAAAGGTGTCTACTTTGTTGGAGATGTGATGTATGACTTATATAAAATAATGGAGCCTAAATTTAACTATGATGTCTTTAACGATTTAAAATTAAAGGAAAATGAATATATAGTTATGACATTACACAGAGACTTTAATGTTGATAATAATGAAAAATTAGAAAAAATACTTCAGCAAGTAGAAAAAATATCTAAAGAAACAACAATAGTATTTACAGTGCATCCAAGAACTAAAAAAAGAATAAAAGAATTTAATTTAGAAAAGTATTTAGAAAAAGTTATAGTATTAGAACCGATAGATTATTTGAATTTAATGGGATTAGTTAAAAGATGTTGGAAAATAATAACAGATAGTGGCGGTTTACAAAAAGAAGCGTATTTTTCTAAAAAACAGGCAATAGTAATTATGCCAGATACTGGTTGGAGGGAATTAATAGAATTAAAATGGAATAAATTAGCAAATGAAAACAATATTTATGAAAAAATATTTGAAGATAACAATTCAGACTATCCAAATAATGTATATGGGAATGGTGAAGCTAACAAAAAAATTATTAAGATTATCTTAAATAATCAGGAGTTGAAATTTTGAAAGTAGTAATTCTAAATCATTATGCAAGTATACCTTCTTTTGGCTCAGCAGAAACCAGGCATTATGAAATAGGAAAAAGATTAGTTGAAAAAGGGCATGAAGTTTCTATTGTTGTAGGTAATTATTCGCATTTATTACAAAGAAGATGGACAGAATTAAAAGATAATTATTTTGTAGAAAATGGTGTGGAATATTTTGTTGTAGATACAAGGGAGTATAAAAGTAACGGGGTAAGTAGATTTTTCTCTTCGTATGATTATTATAAAAATGGGAAAAAACTGCTATTAAAAAAACCAGATATAATTGTAGCATCTTCACCTCATCCTTTTGCTTGGAAGCTTGGAAGTTATTATTCTAAAAAGTATAAAGTACCGTATGTAGTGGAAATTAGAGATATATGGCCAGATGATTTAATTGAAGCTGGAATATTACCAGTAAAACATATAGTTGTTAAGGTTTTTGATTATATGTGCAAAAAGTATTATTCTAAATCTTCTGGTATAATAAGTCTTGTGCCAGATATTTCAGAACATTTAAAAAGATTAAAGATTATTTTTGAAAAACCAATATATTTTATACCTAATGGTATTGATACCAAAATATTTAACAATGTTATGAGAGAAGATATTGTTGATGAGTTATTTAATAAGATTCCAGAAAATACAATTAAGATTGTATATACGGGTTCACTAGGCCCTTCTAACGGGTTGGATTATATAGTTAAAGAAATAAAAAAATTACCTGATAATTTAAAAAATAAATTTTCATTTGTTTTTATAGGTGCTGGTTCGAAAAAAGATGAATTAAAAAAGATAGCTCAAAGTGAAAAAAATGTGTATTTTTTTGATCCAATACCTAAAAAGTATATTCCATATTTAATTAAGGAAAAAAGTGATATATTGTTGTTTTCTCTTAGTGACTTTAACAATACAAAATATCCAGCATATAGCTCTTTCAAATTAATGGATTATATGGCATCTGGTAAACCTATCTTGAGTATTTATCATCCTGGCTTACTACTATCTGAAACAGAAGACGCAATTTTTTATATTCCAAAAAAAGAAGGATCATTTGAAAAAGCAATTTTTTATATTTTTAATAACTTAGATGATGTCTTAAAAATGGGTAAAAAAAATAAAGAATATATAGAAAAATATAGAAAATGGGATGTATTAGTAGAAGAATTTGAAGATATTTTGATTAGCATGTTGAAGAAATGAATTTTAAATATTAAAGTAAATTGGTTTAACAGAGGGGTGATTTACATGTATATTTCTGAAACAGCAAAAGTAGGTAAAAATGTAAAATTTGGACATAACGTTGTTATTGAAGATAATGTAATAATAGACGATGAAGTGGTTATAGGACACAATGTAGTAGTTAAAGAAGGCACAGTTATTGGGAAAGGCTGTGTTATAGCAGATAATACTGTTTTAGGTAAAAAGCCTTTTAAGGCAAGTGCTTCAGCTACAACAGAAGAGAAAACTTTACCACCTCTTGTTTTAGGGGAATATGTAACAATAGGTGCTAACTGTGTTATATATAGAGGAGCGATTTTGAAAGACTTTGTTTTTGTTGGGGACCTTGCAAGTATTAGAGAAGATGTAGAAATAGATGAATATACAATTATTGGTAGGGGTGTTACTGTTGAAAATAAAACAAGGATTGGAAAGTATGTAAAAATAGAGACAGAAGCATATATAACGGCAATTTCTACCATAGAAGATTACTGTTTTGTAGCACCAGAAGTTACATTTACTAACGATAACTTTCTTGGGAGGACAGAAGAAAGAAAGAAATACTTTAAGGGGCCAACTTTGAGGAAAGGTGCAAGAATAGGTGCAAATGCAACTATTTTACCTGGGATTGAAATAGGGGAAGATGCATTAATTGCTGCAGGCGCTGTTGTTACAAAAAATGTGCCACCTAAAAAAATATTTGCGGGAGTTCCCGCAAAAGAATTTAGAGATGTACCAGAAGAGCAGCTTTTGAAAAATCAAAAGTATTATAAAGAATGAGATTAGTTATATAGTTTAAATGATATAAAGTTTATAAATTAGTCATTCAAAAACATTTCCCGCCTTTTAACAAGTGTAAAGGTGGGATTTTTTATTTTTAGTAAAAATGATGTTTTGAACAGATTGAGAGCATTAAGTTAAAGATAAATAGAAACCCTGGTCAATGTAAAAATTATTTTTCAATCAATCTAATCATCTTAGGATGATCAAAAAGTATGTCTATTAACATTGTTAACTGCTGCCCTAGTACCATTTATGTAATTTGTGCCTTTAGTGTTCTTTCATTCATTCCCTTCATCTTTATCCACTGCTTCAGCCTTTCTATATACCATTCTATTTCCCCATTTTCTTTCATTTTTTTCAATAAACTCCCATTGCCAGTATCCTCTAGCATAACTTCTGCATGGTCTACCTCTTTATTATTCCCTATCTCAAAATCTAATAACACTTTTACCTTTGATTCGTATAAAAAGGGTTAAAATTAAAACAAGTATATGATCAGGATACTTTCTTAGATACATTCTTTTAGATTTGTCAAAGACAAGAATAGGTATTTTATTGAGTAATTTTTGTAGTAAAATAATATTGAGATGAATATTGATGGGCTACATCTCCTTGTTAGGGATTGTTTTTGTTACAAAAATAATTTTAGCAGGTGTAGTCCTTTTCTTATATCCAAATTTAACTTTGCTTTAACCAGGGGCAAGTTTTAATGGATAAATTTTAGAAAAAAGATAAAAAAGAAGAAACAAAATTTTTATAGTTAAATTCAGTCGATGTGCAGTAGTGTAAAAAGTCCTGGAGATCGACTGAAAAAAATAAAAAAACTATGTAACTTCAAAATATTTCATGTTAATATTGTTTATTTTTTGTTATGATTTTTTCAACAAGGTTGCACAAAGTAATAAAATGTAATATAATTACAATGTAATCTATGGTTTGTACCTTACCTTGTAGGAATTGAAACATAGAAGTATCACTTTGTCTGTCTGATGAATATCTTGCGTTTGTACCTTACCTTGTAGGAATTGAAACCTCCAATTAGCTTTTTCCCCAAGCTTATCAATTATTGTTTGTACCTTACCTTGTAGGAATTGAAACTTGCGACTGTAAATTTATTTCAGCTAGTTCGGCTTGTAGTTTGTACCTTACCTTGTAGGAATTGAAACTTGTCAAACGTATTGACAATTATTCCATATTTATCGTTTGTACCTTACCTTGTAGGAATTGAAACAATGTTATTCCATTTTGTTCTAAAAAATCTAATTTTTGTTTGTACCTTACCTTGTAGGAATTGAAACTATATATATCCTGAGGCACAAAAAGGAACAGTAATAGAACGTTTGTACCTTACCTTGTAGGAATTAAAACAGTCTTCCATTTTTTCTAACCTTTAGTTGTTTTACTTGTTTGTACCTTACCTTGTAGGAATTGAAACTTTTATCTCCTTCGCGCAGTGAACGCGAAGCGAAGGATCGTTTGTACCTTACCTTATAAGAATTGAAATTCTATTTTACAATCATAGCCAGTTTATGTTCGTAAATTTAGATTTATTTCAAAGAGTTTAAAATTATATATAAATAAAGAACGGGGGACGCTTCATGAATAAAGAGCTAAAGATTAAATTTAAAACTCTCAGTCCTTTGTGGACAGGAAACTATAAAGGAATAACTAATGAAATAAGACCTTCAAGCTTAATTGGCTCTTTAAGGTTTTGGTTGGATGTTGTTTGTTATTTTTCAGGTTTACAAATCAATGATTTGGGGAATTTTGATTCAAAAAATTTTCAAAACTTTATTTTAAAAGAGGGGATTGATTTTGAATCTTTGAATAAAATTTTTTCTGAATTTAAACTGAGCTTATCTTCCAAAATTTTTGGTTGTAATGATTGGAAAGGATGGATTAGGATAAAAAAAATAAAACCAGTCGGGAAATATTGTTTTGGTAACTATTTAAATTTAGATAATAGTTATAGAAACCCTTATTTTTGGGGAACGTTTGAAGTTGCTTTTGAAATAGAAGAAAAGATAATTAATCCAATATTTTATCCCTTGTTGTACTTTATGGAATTATATGGTTTTTGGGGAGGAAAATGGTCATTAGGATATGGAAGGTTACAAGTTGTGAATATAAAAATGGACGGAAAGGTATTGAACAAATGGCAATGGAGAGAAAATGAGTTTAAATTTAAATTATTTGAAGATGAGAATAAATTTTTTTCAGAAAATAGTGAAAAAAGTGACATTGTTAAAGTTGAAGAGGGCGAAGAAGAAGATTTTGAAACTTTATTATCTAAAAATAAAAAGATTAACGTTTTATTTTTGGAAAATATTGACGGCAAAGGATATAGTGAATTAATAAAGAAACTTAAAGAGATTAAATCTAATAAACGAAATGGATATAAAATTAGTAAGTATTTGTTTGGAAGTAAGAAAGAGGGAAGTAAAATATTTCCTTTAGTTACGTATCAAATTCAAAAAGATAAATATGAGGGGGGGTTAAAAGTTGGTTTTATCTCAATTGTGAATTTTTTGAAAGGAAGTGAAAAGAATGAATAAGTCACTTAAGTTTGAAACATACATAAATATGGAAAAAGATAAAAAAAATAAAATGCTTGAATATAACGGTTTAATGATAGGTAATAATACCTTGAATATAATAGAAAAAGTAAAAAGTCTAAGTGGGATTTTAAAAGAGGATGAGTTGGAAAATTATATAAGTAGGTTAATGCCTTATTCGTTTATTTTTTGGGCAGAAATCGAGCTAATTAATCCATATTTTTCAAAGGATGATGAAGATTATAACTTAACTAAGAAAAATTTATGTTTAAAGGATAAGGCTTTTAAAATACCTATGATTAGAGGCTCTGCATGGAAAGGAGCATTTGCTAATGCTTTTAAAATATTAATTAACGAATCATTGTTTTCATCAAATACAGAAGAAAAAGCAATCGATTATATACAATCTTTTGCAAGAATATTTGGAACAGGTTCTATGGAATTTACGAAATTTACGAAAATGTTGAGTGAATTACTTGAGAATAAATTAAAAGAAAAATCTATGGATGAGATAATTAAGTATTTAATATTTGAATTAGGTCTGAGATTGAAAAAAGATGATATAGACAATTTGAGAAAAAAAGAAAATTTCAAAAATTGGGTAAGAAATAACATATGGGAAAAGTATGGAGAAACGTCAAAAAAGAATCTTCCTTTTTTCTTAAAAACACACAAAGGGCGTGCAATATTTTATCCTACGTTTTTAAGTAGTCTGTCAACGGAAGTCATTAATCCTCACAGCAGAAAAGAAAGAAAAGGAAAAAGACCTATTTTTTTTGAAGTTGTCTCTAAAGATTCAAGAGGTATTGTTCAAATTGTTTATATACCATTTGATGGTATAAGGCTAGAGAGAGAAGTTTTAAAAGATCAAGTAGAAAAAGATGTGAAATTTATAAAATCATCTTTTAAAAAGATTTCCGACATAGGAATTGGTGCGAAAAGCAAACTAGGTTGGGGAAGATTTACGATAGAAAAACAAAAAATTGAAATTTGCTGTAATGAGGTGAAGTAATATGGATTCATGTGCTATTGAGAAAATTTTGAACCATAAAGAAGATATATTAAAGGCTGAAATTGGAGCGTTACTTTTTAACATTGGAAAAACTCATATTGGGCTTAATAATTGGATAAAATATTTTCCTAATGCAAAGCAAAAAATTAGAAGATATGAAGATTATTATGATAAATTATTTAAAGATGAGATTGACGAAGTAGATCAAGTATTTAAAAACTTTTTTAATCAAAAAATTAGGTTACCTAATTCATCAGAAGTTGAATGGATAAAAGTTTTTGATAAAGATTTTGAGGGAATTTTCTTTAGAGGATGTGAAAATCTAAACTCGGGAATAGATAAAGGATTTCCTAAAGAAATACTTAAAAGATTATATATTTCAAATGCTTTTGGAGGTTTTGTGGAAAGTGTAGAAGAAAAGAATTTTGACGAAAAAAGAAAGCAATTTTTTAAAAATTTACATAACTATTTAAAAGATAATAATGGTATTGAAAATTCTGATTGGCGAAAAGTGCGGAGCTGGATTTTATTAGAAATAAAAAAATGGTACACGCATTTATTGAGTGATAATAGATTTCCTGTTAACGATGTTACTTTATATGATCAAGTTTATATGGTGGCTTCTCTTTATAAAGCAGCTTTATCAGGATTATACTTATACAAAGAAAAAGTTGATGAGTACATTAATAAGCCTAGTAATATAAAATGGTGTATTCTTGGTATTCAATATGATAAATTAGGTCTTTCAGAAAAAGCATTAAAGATATCAAATATACAATGGTATAGAAAAAATATAAAAAAGGTAGATAGTGAGGTAAAACAACTTTTAGAAGAAGAATGTCCGATTGGGAATGAAATCTACAGAGATGAAACGGGAATATATTTTGTTGTTTCTGAACTTTTAAAAGGTGAAAAAGAAGGTGAATTTTATAAATTAAAAGAAGATCTAAAAAAACTAGAAGAAAAAATAATTGAAAAATTTAGAGAGGTTTTTAATGATGAAATATATCCTGCTATTTTTCTTTCAGAATCATCAAGAGGGCTAATGAATTTGGGGAAATTAATTGAAAAAGCACCAGAAAATTTTTTAAAAGCTAAGGTGTTGTATAAAAATAATGAAAATAACAATAACAACAGCTTGAAAATAGGTGTTTGTCAAATATGTGGAGTAAGAACAGTTGAAAAGAAAAGTAAATTAAACGAATTAATATGCGATACCTGCTTAAAAAGGCAAGGGGAAAGAATGAAAAACTGGTTAGATAATAGAAATGGTGAGACTATTTGGCTGGATGAACTACAAGACAAAAATGGAAGAATAGCACTTATAACTTTAAAATTTGAACCAAATGAATGGATTAATGGTAATTTTTTTAATTCATTACTTGTTAGAGTTGAAAGGCAATCTGAATATGAAAATGTTATTAAATCACTATTAATATTTATAGAGAATCAGATAAACAGTTCTGAAGTAAGAAAATTGCAGTTAGACCAATTTGATGAAAAAAATATAGAAAAATTTCTTTCATTGTTTGATGAGGGAGGAATAAAAAAACCGTATGAGAACATCTTTGAAAATTTGAAAAAAAATAAATCATTTGATAATGTAGAAGAAAAAAACAGAAAAATTGCTGTAACTCTTATCAAAGAAAAAGCATGGCTAGAACATTTTTCATTTTATGATAGTTCGACTAACGAAATTATAGCGAACACGAAAAAGAAGAAAAAATATCCTATAGAAGAATATTATAATAAAAAGAATGTAAAAGATCATCTTTATAAAATTTTTGCTATTAACTATTTGATATTACAAATTAAAAATTTAATTTTGGAACGAGCTATTGGATCTAGATGGGAAAGTTTAATATTGAAAAATTTATCGGATGATGTGATTAATTTTGAACAAAGAGAAATAAATTGGAGAAAATTAGATGAAAGTACTGATATTGAATTTTTGAGCAAAATAATATTACAATTCCTCCTCAGAAAAAATCCTTCTCCTGCAAGACTTAGAAGAATTTGGGAAACAACAAAAAGTTTCTTTGAGAATTTAGAAAAGAAAAAATCAAAATTATTGGGTTTTCCCAAGAGTAGATGTCAAAGATTGTATTGGGAAAGAGTAAATATTCCAGATGGCGAGTATGCTGATGGAGATATTCTTTTCTGGGCTAAAAGAAATACAGTATATTTAATTTCATCGATAGAGAAAGTTGGAAACAAGGATTCATTTGAAATTAAAAAAATTGATGATGATACACACTTTGTTGAAAAGCTTTATATAAAAGATGCAAATAAAGAAGAGTACGAACCATTTTTTACAATACTTTCTCCAACACCAGTAAGTTGGCAGCTTATTATTCCTGCAGAATATGTTCCGAATTTGATTGAAAGCGTAAAAAATGAATATTATAAGTATTTCAAATGGGTTTATGGGAAACTCCCTTTACATATTGGCATTGTTGTTCAAAATTATAAGAAACCTTTGTATGTTGGATTAAAAGCGCTAAGAAGAATTAGAAGAGATTTTCAAAAATGGGAGGATTTAAAGAAAAAAATTACTGTGGGCGATTTTAAGAGTAGACAAAAGCATGCTGGTTGTTGCTGCAGCTGTGATGAAAATAATAGTGAACAATATTATTCTTTATTCGAGAGAGCAGATGCTGTTCAAAGAGGATATGCTTTTTATCTATATCCTAGCAATGATGCGAAAGTATGGATTGATACAACACAAAATTCAAATGATAAAGATATTTTTTGGTTTTATCCTAATACATTTGATTTTGAGTTTTTAGATTCAAATGCAAGAAGAAATGAAATATATTATGAAAAAGGAAAAAGGAAAATATTTATTAAGAAAAATAGACCATACGATGTAGAAGATTGGCAATATTTTAGTAAGTTTAATGAGTTTTTCAAGAACGATATTAATTCTGAATCAAAGCTTCAAAAATTAGTTACACTTATATATTCAAAATTGCTTGACTGGGATGATCTATATTCTCTAAAAATCTTCATACTTTCTTCTTTTGTGAATGTTTTAGAGTTAATGGGAACTAAAAAAGACGAGTTTGCAAAAGTTTTCGGAGTGGAAAACTGGGAAAGTTTGGAAAAAATGCCAGAAGATAAATTTGAAGAAAAATTATATATGTTTATCGATATGTTTGAATTTTGGTATAAGATTTTGAAGGTATAAAAGGGGGTAAAAAAATGGTAGATCATATGCTTGTTACAAATAAAAGGATTTTTACGCAAGCCATGGATCCTATTTATATAGGTACTGGAGGATATAACATTGGAAGAGTTGATAATACAATAGTTAGAGATCCTATAACAAAGATACCAAAAATCCCGGGAAGTAGTATAGCAGGTACATGGAGATATTATTCTGCTTTAGAATTAGTAAGTAGAGTAAAAGACTATCAACCAAGTTTTAAGGATATAAAAAGTGTAAATGGAGAAAATTTTAGCAGTAAATTAAAAAACGTCAAATGGAAAGATGATTTTCCATTTGGTGAACAGGATTGGGAAAGTTATCCAGGAAATAAAGTTGCAAGAATAAAATGCGCTGGTCAGGATGATTTGCCAAATAAGAGTATTGATGATATTGAAGAAGAAACTGGGCATTGTGGACATTGTATAGTCTGTAAGTCATTTGGTTTTTCAAAAAAAGATATATCAATGCAAGGCTTACTTTTCTTTTCGGATTTAAAAATATTATTTTACCCGGTTTTTACCATGCTAGGTACAAAATGGATAACATCGGAAAAGTTGTTAAAAGAAGCTGGGATTTTAGATGAAAGCAGGGGAAATAATGTTAACGAACTTGTTTGTTATGCAGTTACTGATGAAGGTGATAAGGAAGGTCATATCAATCTTGGATGGTTATATTTTCCGTACAAAAAAGTGGGAACTAATATAGATCTATCTTTATTGGAAGGAGCCATTTCTCTAAGTGATATAGTAATCGTTCCTGACTATCTTATTTCACAGATAATAAACTCTAATTTAGAAGTAAGAACATCGGTATCTATTAATCCAATAACAGGAGCAGCCAAAGAAGGTGCACTTTTTACTTCTGAAGCAATTCCAAGAGGTACCATTTTTTATGGTGAGATAAGATTTTTTGATCGCAGTAAGTTAAATGAAGACTTGCCATCAAAAGAATTTGTTTTTAAAATGTTGGAAGATTCTAAAAAGTATTACGAAACACTCGGTGTAGGAGGCATGACAACTAGAGGATTTGGGAGGATGAAAGTTTTAACAAAACTTAATAAAAGTAACGGGGGAGATAGCAATGAAAAATCTTGAAGCAAGTATAAACAAAACTAGTTTTGAAATTGTTAAATATTTAAAAAATGAGAATAATGTTAATAAAATGCTTGGAGTTTTGTCAAATTATGGCGTGTATGCTCTTTGGATATTTTCAAGAAACATATTAAAAGATGAAAAGAATAAAGAATTTTGGGATAAAATTTTTAATGGTTTAAAAGAGTTAATAATATCATTTGGAATTTTAGATAAAAATGATAAAGGCTTATCTGAAAAGTTTTTTGAGAAATTGTCGGAAGATCTGGAAAAACTTTTATTTTTCAAGGATGTACTTGAAAAAGTTCTTGTATATTCAAGATATCATGTGAAGGCAATGGGTAAAGGTAAAAATGGTGGTGAATAATATGGAAAGTGCTAGTAAAGGTACTTGGTATAAATTGGTATTTAAACAAGTTCAGCCAATTCATATTGGCTATAAAAGATATGGGGTTATTAATGAGACAAGAGTATTTATTCCTGGATGGACAATGTGGGGTGCTTTAACAAACATATATGGTTTGTATACAGGAAGCTATGAAGATATAGACAAGGTTTTTGAAGAAATTTCGTGTTTTTGGCCTTCTTTTGATAAAAGAGGAAATAATGTTTTATTTTTAAGTTTAAGGGATGGAAAACTTTATTTGGGAAATTTTTCAGAAGAAAAATTTAGAACAATGTTTGTTGATACGATTATTTCAACGGCAATATCGCCGGTACTTAGATCTGCCAAGGATGAATCTCTTCACGAGATCGATGTGATTTTGCCAAGGCCAAGGGAAGAATTTGTAAGAGAGTTAGATGATAATATTTCACTTTATTGGGTTGGAATTTTAAATGTTAAAGATCAAAAATTATTAAGTTTTTTAAAGAGTGGGCTTGAAATATTTGTTGGTGGGGATATAAAATATGGCTTAGGACTTTTGAAATTAGAGTACATAAATGAATGTGAAGAAATTTCAAAATTCAAAAAATATAATTTTTTGGAAATTAATGAAGAAGAATTTAATAGTGAAAACTTAGATAAAATGGGTGAATTAATTGTAGATATAGAAAATATGATAAATGGAGCTACGTTGAAAATAAAAGAAGAAAAATTACTCTTTTTGTGGGATACAAATAATAAGGAAAAAATAGTGGAGCTTGAAAATTATAAGTTAGAAAAAGGAAAATTGTTAAAAAATTTTAAAGATTAGTGCATTTAACATTGTTCATTAATATTTTTATAAAAATCATTTTAACTTATAGCTAAAAACTAATAAAAAGCACAAAATTTTTATAAACTAAAAACTACTTTTTGAATTAAAAATTGAAATTTAACTTTTCTGGTGTTTTGAGCATTTTTTTCACGTAATATTTTTCTAATAAATTATTTGATATAATGAAAATAATAGGTTGAACTAATTAAGATAAAAATATGGTGAAGTTCTAAATATGCTTAAAATCTACAAACTTTGAATTCATTTTGTTAAGGAATTATATATTAAGGAGTAATTAAATTTGTGGACAATAGTTTAGATTCTAAAGTCAAAAGGTTTAACATTTTTCATGGGTTAAAGTAGCAGATACATTTTTTTATTTGTGACTTTTTTATAATATAAAATTTTCCAGCAAAATTAGTTGATTGTTAGTTTTAGTTTTTAATTAATAAAGTTAGATTAATACTTTAAGATATATTTCAGATGGTATTACAAATTACAAATAATAGAGTTTTTAAGATAAGAATAAATAAAAATCCTAGTTTTTTGATGTTTCTTTTCCAAAGTGTTATTAACCCATATGTAATATTTGTATTTGAATATAATATGGTTAATCAAAGGGTTTATCTAATTTTTTGATTGAGGTGGAAGTATGATACTTTCTGAAATTAGAAAAGGTGAAGGTAAAAATTTAGAATTTAAAGAAAGGCTTTCTGCTAAGAATAAGGAATCTTTTTTGAAAACTGTTGTAGCATTTGCTAATGGTTCAGGTGGAAAAATAATTTTTGGAATAAAAGATAAAACAAGAGAGATAGTTGGAATTTTGGAAGATGAAATTTTTTCTTTAATGGATAGTATAACAAACATGATACATGATAAATGCTTTCCGACGATTATACCTGAAATATATATTGAAAATGTTGGGAATAAAAAACTACTTGTGGTTGAAATTTATCCTGGACCACAAAAACCGTATTATTTGAAAAGTAAAACTAAGGAAGTATATATTAGAATTGGAGCCACAACAAGAAAAGCAAGTGAAGAGATAATACGGTCGCTTGAGAGGCAAAAATTTAACATGTCTTATGATGAAGATATAATCTATGATGCAAGCTATAATGAAAAGGAAATTTCTAATCTAAAAAAAGATTTTCTAAACTTAACGGGTAAAAAATTGACAAAGTCTGATTTATATAATCTAAAAATATTGAAGAATATAAGGCAAAGAGATTATTTAACAGTGGGTGGGGCACTGTTAATTGGTAAAAATAATCTTTTTGATTATGCCAAAATTAGCTGTGCAAGATTTAAAGGAATTAGCTTATCCACAAAAGAATTTATTGATCAAAAAGAGTATTCTGGACCTCTTTATAAGCAAGTTGAAAGTGCATTCAACTTTGCCATGGAACACATTGAAAAAAGAGGAGAGATAAAAGGATTAAAAAGGGAAGATAGTTATATTGTTCCAATTGAAGCAATCAGAGAAGCTTTAGTGAATGCTGTTGTTCATAGGGACTATTCGATTAAAGGATCAGATATCAAACTTGCAATTTTTGATGATAGAGTTGAAATAACTTCTCCGGGTGGACTTCCGGGGAATCTAAGTGTTGATCTTATTCTGCAAGGTCGCTCAGAAATTAGAAATAGAGTTATTGCAAGATTTTTTAAAGAAATAGGTTATGTTGAACAGTGGGGAACGGGAATAAAGAGAATTGTGGAATTATGTAAGGCAAGAAATTTAAAAGAACCAGAATTTATTGATGACGGAGCATTTTTTAAAGTAATAATTTACAAAGTGCCGGATAGTGCCGGGGGAGTGCCGGATAGTGCCGGGGGAGTGCCGGATAGTGCCGGGTATGAAAATAAAATATTGGATTTTCTTTATAAGAATGATAAGATTACTAGAGTTGATGTTGAACAACTTTTTAATGTAAAAGAAAGAAGAGCAAGAGATATTTTGAAAAATATGGTAGATAAAGGTATTTTAAAAAGAAAAGGTAAAGGCTCAAAAGTTTATTATGAATTAAATAAAGCCAGAGACTTTTTCATTCAAGATGAATAATTTATTTTTTAAACTCTCCTTATCATGTGCTAACTTAATATTTTTAGCGTTAAATGACTTTTATGCAAGAGGATTCTAAAGTTTATTTGTGACTGTGTGACAATCGAATAATTTTGTCTAAAGCTGTGACAAATTTAAAGAATTTCTACATAATATTTTATCTTTGATGGTAAATACAGTATTCCAGATTTTTCAAGTATAATACCTTCATCTTTCATTCTGTTAATGTATGTATAAACAGTCTGGCGTTTTACCTTTTTTTCGAGCCTTTTGACAAGTGTAGTTCTATCTACCGGTTCTTTTGCAAGCTCTTTTAATATTGTTTTTTGTATATCTGTAAAAGACAGTGAATTGTTAAGGTTTTGAGAGATTATTCTTCTTATTCCTTTTTTAACTAACTCTTTGGTAATTTTATTTTTATCGGTATTAAAGAGTACTACTTGCTGTGCTATCCACAGAGCATCTCTTGGATTTCCATCGCTGAAAGTTGCTATTTCATCTAGTGCGTCCATTTCAAAGTAATCAGGGTATTCTTTTATTCTTTTTAGAATCATCTTTTTAATATCTTCTGATGTTAATGGTTCAAGAAAGACCATATCTTTAAATATATTTTCTAAATTACCGCTTTCATTCCACCTCATTCTATCATTTGAATATTCTCTATATATAGAAAATGGTAATGAAACAATTGTTATTATATTTTCTTTAAACAAAACACTTTTTAGAGAATCTAAAATATTTAAAACTTCTTCTTTTTTTTCCTTATCTAGTTCATCTATTATGATCAATACTTTGCCATATTCTTCTATTAGCAAAGATAAGAGATTGTCGATGTATTCTTTAACTGAATAAATATTAAATCTCTTTTTATTGTTTATTGATTTTTCATATGAAACATTTGCAGCAAAACTAACTCCACCACCGTATGAGGTATTGTAACTCATTTCGTTCAGTATAAAATCTCTTGCCTCAGTTGCTAATTTTCTAACCTTTTTATTTTTTGAATTTATTTCTAAAAGAGAAAGTTTGTATAGAAAATCACCTATTATTACTTCCTTAGAGTCTTTTTCAGTAATTAGTATATATAGTCTTTTTGCATTTTCTGCATTGATAAAGTTTAGTGTAGTTGTTTTTCCAACGCCTGTTTCACCGCATACCCCAAAGATGCCCATTGGCTGAAAATATGCAATTTTATTTAAGTGTTCCAGTTGCTTTTTTCTGTTTACTAAAAGCTCTTTGTCATCAATCGGTTTGTCAAATAAGGCTTCAACTATATATTTAAGCTTTTTATTTTCCACATTGATCACCCCTAAAGTCATTATAACATATTTTGTGACAATGTGACTATTGTAGAAAATATGTATATAGATGTGACAAAAGAAAAGATTGTTTTGAAAAATTCAGGTTTAAAGATAAGTAAAAGTCGCTAATAAAAGCTACTTATGCTGGCTATGCCTTGCTCAAAGATTAATCTTGTCAACCTTGTAAAATACTATGTAAAAAATTCCAAAGTTATTTTTATTCTTTAACAGCAAAAAATAACCATGCAGGAATTCCAACTATATTTTCATCTTTAAAAGCTGTATCTTTAGTTATTAAAATCCCTTTTTTAAAAACTTTTTTCATGCCAAAATAATCAAATTTATTTATCTTATTTTGGTATTTTACTTCAATGGGAATTAATTTTCCTTTGTAATCAAAAACAAAATCAATTTCGTTACCGCGATCGGAATACCAAAAAAAGGGACCGTGGTATAAGTTTAAACCATTATCAACTACGTCTTCATTTTTTAAAATGTGGTTAAGGGTTAACATTTCAATGCGTTGAGGCAGTCCTATTTCTTTTCCAGTTAAGTCGTAAATTACTAAATTTACGATATTATCCACTGGATAAATTTTCTTTTGTTTTTTTGGCTTTATTGTTTTTTTGGAAATGTCCACAAAGAAAAGAGTTGAAAAGATAAAGCTGTATCCAAAATATCCAAAGTATTTTTGTACGGTATCAACACTTTCAAAAACACCACTTAAATGTTCTTTTAAAGAATTCCAAGAAAATCGCTGGCCTATTATATCTGGAATCTTTTTGAAGATTTCTATAATACTCGTCCTTGATTTTATGTATTTTTCTGCATCTCCCAAGATAAAATCTTTGTAAATTTTTCTTGTTAATTCACTGATTGTTCCAGTATTAAGAAATTCATCAATAATTGTAGGAAAACCACCACAATTTATATATTTTAAGAAATATTCTTGAATATATGAATATTTAAATTGTAATGATTTTAATTCTTCTTCAGACAGAGATAAAATTTCTTCAATTTCTTTTTTCTCAATTTCAACCTTTAAGTTTTTTAAAAATTCTCTGAAAGTTATTGGAAGATAAACTAAATCTTTTCCATACCCTTTTCTTCCAGGAAGTCTTTCACTTGAGCTTTTTAAATCGTATGCCGATGAACCTGTAAGAATTAGCAAAGAATTATCTAAAAGTCCAATATCTGCCAAATATTTTATTGAATATTGCCAGTCTTCTATTGAAGTTACTTCGTCTAGAAAAATATATTTCATTTCTTCTTTTGGTGTGTTGTATGTTTGAAAATAAACTTTGAGAATTTCTGTTAATTCATGTCTGTCTTTTAAACCGTCACATGTTAGATAGAATATATTTAATGGGTTTGCGTTATTTTTAATGAGTTTTTTTGTTAAAAGCTTTAGAAATGTAGTTTTTCCTATTTGTCTGGGGCCTCTTAAGGTGTATATACCAGGATTTGATAAATCTATTTCTCTAAATAATTTTTCTGGATAATACTTGAATTTACTATTTTCAAATGAAACTATGTGTTTATCGTTATAAACTTCATTTTTAAATTTCCACCAGGGGTTCATTATGTATAAATCATCAAAATTCATTTTATTCATCCCCTTTTTGTATTGTATTTCAATAAAATTATAACACAAACTGTTCTTTTTTTTCGACCACATTCGATAAAAGCGCACGCTTTTGTCTAATCTATTCGATAAATAACGACACTTTTGTTTAATATTTTTAAATTTTTAGATGTTTCAACTATTTCCAGATAAAGATTTTTCAAATGTATATGAAAATACAATATACAGGAAACTGAACGTAGAAATTGTTAGAACCTCAGGCGCTTATATTTGAGTTAGACGATATTAAGGTTTCCTTATTTGAATATAAATACCCGCTTTTAAAGCAACCTGATAAAGTTGGAAAGCTTTATTTGGCAAGTGATGAAGATATTGCATGTATGAAAATGAGTGCTATAGCTCAAAGAGGACTAAAAAAAGATTTCTAGGATCTTTGGTTTTTAATTAATATTCATAGATGGACTATCAAGGAGCTAGTTTCGATGCTTGAGACTAAATATAAAGGATATAATCCTCTTATTTTTCTTAAAGCTTTAGTTTATTTTGAAGATGCAGAAAAAAATAAAGATTTTAGAGAAGTTGAAGAAAAGTGGAGTGCTATAAAGAAATTTTTTAATGATTTTGTTAGGTTTTTTAGAGAATATATTAAGTTTTAGATTTCAAAAAATCGCTAGCTTTTTTACCTTGCTAAATCTTAATAATTTTCGGATAAATCTCCTTCAAAAATAAGTATATTTTTTTCCTTTTTTGCTTTATCTATAAAATTTTTTGTATATCCATTATACGAAAAGAAAACAAAATACAAATTATTATGATTGTTATCTTTTAAAAGCTTTTTTGATTTCTCTACCAAAACATAATACACATCTAAATCTACTGGTTTTTTTGTATATTTACACTCTCCAAAAAGAATTGGTTTATTTTCTTTGTCTACTCCTACAATATCAATTTCCAAGTTTTTGTCCCACCATCTTCCAATTTTTGATAATTTCACTGGTAATTTATCATTTAAATTTAAATCTATCAATTCTTCTCTACTGATATCTTCGAATATAAAGCTTACATGTCTTTCAATAAAGGATTTTTTTATTATGTTCATAACAAAATCAATGTTTCCAATTTCTATATAACTTTTATACGGATATATAAACTTAAACCAAAAATTTAAAAAATTATCTTTTATTTTATATATTCCTTTTTTACTTGTTTGTGGATTTTTTTCTAAAATCGGAACTTCTCTTTCCAATATATCAAGCTCGATTAGATTGTTTAGATAATAGCTTAGAGATGTTTGCTTTATGCCAAGGCTTGCTGAAATTTTTGAGAGTTTATTATTTCCGTTCGCGATGACCTTTATTATTGAAAAATATGATCCTATATCTTTCAACTCTTTTTCCAGTAAAAGATAGGGCTCTTCGAATAGATAAGAATTAACGTTTAAAAAATTTTCTTTAATAGTGTCGTATATATTCTCTTTTAATTCTAATATTTCTATATATTTTGGAATTCCCCCAGTTAAAGAATAGAGTTTTATTAAGTCAATATTTTTATTTTCAAAAAACTCTTTGAAATATTTAAATTTAATTGGCTTAAGATTTATTTGACCAGTTCTTCTTCCATATAGTGGACTTGAATATGAAAGAACTTCTCTTTTTATCATAGAAAGTGCCGATCCAGAAATAATTAGCATTATATTTTTATCTTTCAAATATTCATCCCATGCTTTTTGCAAAATAGATGAAAAGCCTTTATTAGACTTTAATAAATATTGGAATTCATCTATCACTATAATTAGTTTTTTCTCAAATTTTAAGGTTGAAATTATATAAAAAAGGTCATTCCAGCTTAATAATTTGTTATTATCAAGCAGTGGGATTTTATATTTTGAATAGAGGATATTTTGGAATGTTTTAATATTTTCTGTTTCACTTTCCTCGGTTGCCAAAAAATATACACTATCTTTGTTTTTGATGAATTCTTTTATAAGTCTTGTCTTTCCCACTCTTCTTCTGCCATACAATACTATAAAGGAAGAAGTTTTTTTATTGTACTCTTTTTCTAAAAATTTTATTTCGTCAATTCTATCAACAAATTTCATAATATCGCCTCGAAAAGATTATACCATATTATTGTCAAAAATATTATAGTTTGAACTATAATAGTTTAAACTATAATTATAAAAAATCCGGTTTTGAAATTTTACGTAATAAGTAAAAATGATTCAATTGGAAGTGCTACTATATTATCCTTTTTAAATACACTATTTTTTGTTATTAAAATACCTTTTTGAAATACTTTTTTCATTGTTAAGTAATCAGAAGGAGAAATGTTGTTTTGAAATTTAACTTCTATTGGAATAATGTCACTTTTTAGATTAATTAAGAAATCAATTTCCTTTCCTTTCTGAGAGTACCAAAAATATGGTCCGTTATATAACATTAATCCCTCAGGTAAATCTTTTGAGTATTTTAAAAGGTGGGTAAAGACAATTTGCTCAATTTTTACAGGTAATTTAATTTGGGTGTTAGTAATTTTTTCTATAACAAATGTTATAATTAAATCTATTGGGTAAATCTTTTTTTGCTTTTTAGGTTTAATTGTTTTTTTAGGAAAGTCATAGAAAAATAAAATTCCAAAAAGAAAATTCATGCTTAATAAGGTAAAGTAATCCTCAATTGTATTTTTCGAACCAGTTCCTTCAATTTCATTATAAAGAGAATTCCAGGAAAAACGTTGACCTATTAAATCTGGAATCTTAAAAAGTAATTGATTTAATATTAACCTTGAACGATTAAACCGTTCAATATCACCATACAAGTAGTTTGTATATGTATTTAAAGTTTCTTCAGATATAGAGTTATTTTCAAAGAAATCGTTAATTACTTTTGGAAACCCTCCAGTATTAATGTATGTTTTAAAATCTTCTTTAAACCTTGTAAGTTTTAGATTTAATGTTTTTAACTCTTTTTCACTAATTTCGAATAAATCTTCCAATTTGTACTGAAAGTCGATCTTGTGATTTTGAGTAATATACTCTTTAAAAGAAACTGGTAAATACACTATATCTTTCCCAAATTCCCTTCTTCCAGGAAGTCTTTCAGAAGATTTTTTTAAATCATATGAAGAAGAGCCAGTTAATACTACAAATGCATTTTCTAGTCTTCCTGTATCATATAGATATTTAATAGATTTCTGCCAATTATTTACACTTGAAATTTCATCAAGGAACAAATACTTTTTTTCTTTTATGTTGTTTTTAATGGAAAAATAATCAATTAGAATTTGCGTAAGGTCGTTCTCGTTGCTTATTAAATCAAGGGTTACATAAAGGATATTTGATGGATTAACATTTTTTTCAATAAGATCTTTGATGAGAAGTTTTAATACTGTTGTTTTTCCAATCTGCCTTGGACCTTTTAATATGTAAATACCATTCTTGTAATTTTTTAAATTTTTCATAAAACAAGGTATGTACTTAAATTTACTTTTTTCAAATTTTCTTATATGCATATCAAGATATATTGATTTGCTATCTTCCCACCATGGATTTTGGCTATAGACATATGAAAAATCCATATTTTCACCTCCTGGATAAGTTATATTATAACATATAGTCATTACACTGACCAAATTGGGCCTAATTTAGTCAGTGTATTGACTAAAAATGAAAAGTTAGTTGTTATTCTCTAATTTAATGGATTAATATGATGATAAAAAAACATAGAGGGAAAGCTTCAAGAAATAAATTCTTGGATCGGTGTGAAAATTGCTATTTTATTACTCTTTGACAATACAACACTCTTTTATACAATTTTCAAAAGTTTTGTTTATAAATAAATGATCGTTCTGTTTTAAAACATTTTTTGCCTAATATCGTTTTATTATAAAGCGATATTTAATATTAAACCTATATAACGTTTTATTATAAAACGATAATATGGTATAATAGTTTTGTGATAGAACGAATTAATGGGGGTAAAAATATGAAAAAAGTAGAAATACTTGAAAAATTTGAAGAGAAAAAAGAAAGAATGATTAATTTTCTTCCTAATAAAAAAAGACTTTATTTTGAAAATATTGAAAAATTTGAAAATGAAAGAGGTTTGTTAATATATGGTCCAAGGGGAGTAGGTAAGACAACTTATTTGTTAATGAGTGCAAAAAAGAATAATCTATTTTATGTTTCAGGAGACGATCCACTGTTTTCACAAATTTCACTTTATGATCTTGGAGAAAGTGTTTTTCAAGAAGGTTTTAATGGATTAATTGTTGATGAAGTCCATTATTTGAACAACTGGAGCATTCAAATAAAATCGTTGTATGATTCTTTCCCAAATAAAAAAATCTGGATAAGTGATAGCAGTAGCATTATTTTAAGGAAAGGAATTTCTGACCTTTCAAGAAGATTTGTTAAAGTAAAACTACCGTTATTATCTTTTAGAGAGTATTTATACTTTGAAACTGGAAAAAAATTTAATAAAATTTCTTCACCATTTGATTTTGACAGAGAATATATTATTTCGATAACAAAGGATGTAGATATTTTGAAATATTTTAAAAATTATTCAATTTCAGGAACTCGTCCTTTTTATATTGAAGGAAATTTTTCAGAAAAAATGAAAAATGTTCTTGAAAAGACAATTTATAGTGATATTCCATATTTTCTAGAAACTATTAGAGATAACCATTTAAGATTAATATGGGCTATTGTTAGCTATTTAATTTATTCAAAAATTCCAACTGTTAATGTTGAATCAATGTGCAGAGAATGGAACGTTGGAAAGCAAAAATTATACGAAATACTATATGTGTTACAAGAATCAGGACTAATAAATATAGTGAACAAAAAAGAGAACTTTAAAGTTAATACAAAAGGTGATAAAATATTTCTTTCTGATCCATCATTTTACCATATTTTTGATGGTGAAATTGGTAATTTCAGAGAAGCATTTGTGGTTTTTGCTTTGAAAGAAATTGGAAAAGTATATTCAATTAAAAATGAAAAAGATGGGGATTTTGTGTTTGATAGTTATAAAATAGAAGTTGGAGGTAAAAACAAAAAGATAAAAAATTCAGATTTTGTGATAAGAGATGATCTTGACATTCCAATCAAAAATAAAATTCCATTGTGGGTACTTGGTTTTTTGTGGTAAGATTAATCATTTTAATTTAAGTATATGATAAATCTTAAGATTTGTATCTTCAAAGATCAATATTTACATTTTCATGCATTTAAAACTAATATTCATCTTCTTACGCCTAAATCTTATTCAATTCTCTTTCATGATTTTCAAAAAGTAAAATCATATATAGTTTTTGTATAATCTTTAAAAAACTATTTTTATAACTTAAGATTGATACACGTGCGTTTTTCATTGCACAAAATTGTTAATAAATGCATTTTATTTTCTATTAGTTGATTAAATTTTATTTTATGCAAAATTTATTTTGAACTTTAAAAAAACAAGAAATTACTCATATTTTGATTAAAATATAAAATATGGTATGACCTAAAGTAAGATATTGGAGGTGATATTATGAGTAAAATACGCTATGTAAGAAGCAAAGAAATACGTTCTAACCCGCTATTTTATGGAAAGAAAATGAAACAATTATTACTTCAAATGGGAAGCCAAAAGCAATTGTTATCCGTATCGAAAATGATATTGAAGATATTGAAAGTACTTTAGCAGCATTTAGACAGGTAAAAGCTATGAGAGCCGTTGAAAAAATGAAACTTATTTCAAAACAAAAAGGGTTAGATAAAATCAGTGACGAGGAAATAGACAAAGTAATTGATGAGGAGCGAGGTGAAGGTAGTTGTTGATACTAATGTAATAGTTTCTGGAATATTAAAACCTGAAAGCCCCCTTGCTAAAATTTTGAATTTAGTTCTTTCAGAAAAACTATTAATATGTGCTGACAGTAGGATAATTAGCGAGTATAGAAATGTGTTGTTGAGAGAAAAGTAAAGATTTAATAATTTATACTCCTAATGACTTTTTGAAATTATACCAAGTGCAAATAAAAAGTACTTACTTGAGGAAAATAAGAGAGCATTTAGAAAATCTAAATTACAGCTATTAGATGCTCCTGGTAAAACAAGAATTTGTTATCTTTTTACACCGTGCCAATCTTGCCAACCTTTTTCTTTGCTAAATTCAATAAAGTATATATTATCATCTATTTCAGAAAGATTTTCTTCAAAACCACTTTTTGAAACTAAAATAAAATAGTCTACATTCAATTCTATTTTCTCGACTTTGTTTTTCAAATTATAAAAATCCTTCATATTCATCTTTTTATTTCTCCATTTTATTTCAGCAGCATATATTTTCCCTTCTTTGTCTTTCCCTAACATATCTATCTCAACGTCTTTTTTCCAGAAATTTCCCGCTTCAATTAAATTAAAACGCCTTTTTAAGTAATTTACACTTTGCTTTTCAAATTCAAATGAAACATATTGTGAAAAATCATTTTCAATTAAATCCAAAACATTTCCATATTCATTTAAATCTACGCTTTCTTTGTATGGGAAAATATATCTATACCAGAATCTAAACAGCTGATCGTCAATAACGTACAAGAAATTTTTGGTTCTGTGTGGATTTTTTAAAAGCGCGGGAGTAATTCTTTTTATCAGTTTTAAGTTAATGAGTGATTTCAAATACGGTTGTATTTTTCGAGAATCATTTTCTCCAATAAATGATGTAATTTCATTGATTTTATTTCTACCACTTGCAAGGGCTTCAAGTATAGATTGATAGATTGCAGGCTCTCTTAACTCTTGATACAAAATAAAATATGGTTCTTCTTTTAACGGTGCACCAAGTTTTAAAAATAAATTTTCAATGTTTGAAAACAAATCTGTTTTTCCATTCCATAAAGTTAGATAATATGGAATACCTCCAATTATTGAATAGGTTTCAATTAATTGGTGATAATTATACTCTGGTATGAAAAGCTTTAAATTTTCAAAAGAAATAGGATTTAATTTTAAACTCCCAGTTTTTCTTCCGTATAATGGATTTTTATAAGCTAATATACCTTCCATAAAACTTATACTTGAACCGCAAAGAATGAGTTTAATTTTAGAGTCATCAAACTCATCTAGTAAGATTTGAAGAATAGAAATTATCTCTTCATTTTTTTCTGCAAGATATTGAAATTCATCAAGAATGATAACTATATTTTCTCTTTTTGAATAATTAAATAAGGTTCTAAAAGCATCTTCCCAATTTTCAAATCTTATATTTCCCATATTTAAAAAATTTCCAACACTTTTAGAAAAACTATTTAATTGTTCAGTTTTTGATATTTTTCTAGCGGTATAAAATAGAGTTTTTTTATTTTTAGAAACTTCTTTTAACAAAGCACTTTTTCCGACACGCCTTCTTCCGTATAATATAAAAACTTCTTTTTTGGAAGAGGTAAGTATTTCATCGAGTAATTTCTTTTCTTCAAATCGATTTATAAAAATAATATCACCACCCATTTAATATAACTAAATACAATTATACTAATCATAAATATACTAATTATAATTAGTATTATAACAAAAAACATTAAAATTACCAAACATTCCAGTTATATTAATATTTTTTGATTTGATTTTTTTGAATATTCAAGAAAAGTTCAAAAAAAGCCTTTTAAAAATTATCTGCTTGAAGAAGATAGTTGGATTTTTTTGTTAAAAAAGTGTGCGAACAAAAGCTTTCTAATTTATTTATATATTTCTTCAAAATTTTGTTGTTCTAAAATGATTGGTTGTCTTTTAAAAAAAGAATTTTCAGCAGGTACATTTTCATCATATGTATTTTTAGGAAAAAAGATACATCAAAATTTTTAAAATAAGCTTTTTTGTTAAAAATCTGCCATAATATTATATTTATTTTTGAAGCCATATTTTTTCTAGCTTCTATCTTCTGAGAGTTTACTTTATTAAAATCGTGCTTACAATCATATGAAAAAGAAACTACTCCCAAAATCAAATCAATTAATTCTATAAAATATGAATAGTTTTTATAATCTTTTTCCTTATTTGGATTAGAGTTTACAAATTTTATTTCTTTATCTAATATTTTCAAAGTATTATCTTCTTCAAATGCTTTTTTTAATTGTCTTTTAAAATGTGGTTGTTGTGTTTCAAGAACTCCTTCCGCATCATGAAATACTTGTTTTATCACATAATTAGTATTTTGATTTTTTAAAAAGTGACTCCAAGAACTTTTTATTACTGTTCTGAAAAAACGGTTGTAAGAATGATAATACTTTTCACTTTCACTTTCTGCTCCAAAAAATGAATAATTAAGTTTTTGGCTGTCTATTCCTAAAAATATTTATAAAAAACTTACATTCTGGATGTGGCAAAAAATTTTCTTGAATAAGATCAAGCCACTTCATTGCTACTTTGTATCTTCCGCTTTTAATTTTTATATCTTTATATTTCATTTCATTTATTTTTTCCTCTTCTTGCGTTTTCTTCAGAAAACTTATAATTTCTTTTTCGAATGGTTCTTTCACAAGCAACATTCCAATATAATTCCATTTATTATTTACCTTCTTTTTTTCATCTACAAATATATTGATATTAATATCATCTAAGTCAAAAAGCATAAAATCACTCTCCATAATTTAGTTTTTCTTTTTATAAGTTATTTTAATCTTAGTTATTTCAACATTGAATAAATTTTTAAGTTCTAAATAGTTTTCAAAGTACTCAATATATTCGTTATTATCATCTTCTGGTCCAAAGAAGAGAACATAATTATAACTATCTTTATTCAATGAGCTTTTATACATTATTCCTTTATATCCAAGCTTTCTAACATATTCTGATAAAACTTGCGTAGGTACATATTCAATTTCTTTGTTATCGCTTATTTTCATTGGTTTACTGACTTCTTCAGCAAATTTAATTATAAAATTTTTGAAAATCATTCTTACTTTGTGGTCATAATCATTACAAAATATACTTTTAACTGGACTATCTGTTAAATTTAATATATTTATTTTCTTTTTCAATTTAAATTCCCCGACGAGTACATTATCTTTTATTTGTGGGTTTACTTCATTAATACAAGTTTCCATATCTTCTGATAAATACATGTAAGATATACCAGCTGGGCTAAACCTATTATTTTTTGTATTATTAATCGGTGCTGGTCCTATATCACAAGGTATTTTTAAATTTTCGAGAGGATTGTTGTAAATCCTTGATCGATAAAGTGTTTTACCTTCTGGAAGTTCTTTTTCCATTTTATTAAATATGTTTTTAAGTTCCCTAAGTAATTCTATTCTTTTTTTACATTTGGATACGTCAAAGAATCTAAAATTATATTTTGTAACTTTTTTGAACTCATTCCAAGAATAAAATAATTTTTTCTTTTTTTCCTCATCCTCAGAATAATAAAACTCACCTATAAACATCCAATTTGGACTTTCTATATCAGAGTACAAATCGTT
The DNA here is from genome assembly GCF_014201655.1 of Thermosipho japonicus. Taxonomy (NCBI): domain Bacteria; kingdom Thermotogati; phylum Thermotogota; class Thermotogae; order Thermotogales; family Fervidobacteriaceae; genus Thermosipho; species Thermosipho japonicus. The sequence goes on along the minus strand of NZ_JACHEX010000003.1, from coordinate 63,125 downwards.
ATCACCTTTTGCTATATCTCTTTTAGTTGGTTTAATAGAATTCATTAACTTTTGCAAAAATTCTTTTGCAGCTTTTTCATCAAAATCGTTAGAAAAGATCTTTTCTTCAGAAAAGAGTATTTTAAATATTGATTTCCCTATATTGTTATCATTTACAGGGTTTTTAAAGCATTTTGCCTCTGGATCCCAGAATCCTTCATTTTCAACGATATCGTATGCTTTTCTCAAACCTTCTATAATAAAATTAGCAACATCAGAAAATTTTGAAATATGAACGTTCTCCTTTTGGCATATACTACATTTTCCTATTGTTCCTTTGCTTTTTATGTAATCTTTTATATGGTTATCTTCAAAACACTTTGTACAACAATAATTTTCATCATTTTTCATCAAAATCTCTCCAATCTTTTCGAAGTATTAAATAATTTAAGTATAAGCGAAATCAAAAGGTAGGAATAAAAATATTTGTAAACTAACTTTGCAAAAGGAAGGGAATCATGATTGCCGGGGATATAAATTATCTTTTTTCCTGTTTCTTTTAATTTAAGTAAAACTTTCCATAAATCAACATACATTTGTAGAATTTTTTCAACTTTACATTGCCATAGTTCAAATAAATCGCCTGCTATAATTATTTTTTCTATTTCCTCATCTTTTTCAATATATTCAAGAAAGGCTATAAATTTTTCAAAATTACCGGAGGTATAAAAATCATCAGCATCAGACATGTCACCGATGTGTAAATCACTCACAATAACCGATTTACTCATCCCTATCCTCCCTAAAAATAAAGAAATCAACCTAACAAAATACTACCATACTTTTTTTGTAAAAGTCAAGTTGTAATAACTAAAATTTCATATATTGTTAAAAAATAGTTTGTATATTATCAAATAAACAAAGTAACTACTATTTGCTTTACTTTACCATATAATTCATTTTCAAACCCTGCTTTTGGAAAGAGAATATATTTTTTCTCTCTCTACAATCCACATAGCTGCTTCTAATCAACAACTTTTTATAATCCTCCAAATCAATTTTTTGTCAGTCCAATTGCATTTACCAAAAGCAACATTTTCTGGCTGTATGCAACAAATAGAAAAAGTAATTAGTAGGGTGCGAAATGGAGATAATCGTTAATAGTTTTTGGAATATTAAAATCGGAAAGACTTCCTCCTAAAATTTTGAATTTATTGCTTTTTATTTTATTTTTTTCTAAACTACTTCATAAAATATCGGGCTATTTATAAAGTATATTTCTCAAAATATCGTACTAAATTAGAAGTATACTTCCTAAATTTTCGTGATATAAATTAAATGAATATATTTTCAAAAAGAGGATGAAAATATGAATCTAATAAAAAGAGAGCTGCTTAAAGAGATAAAAGAACATTTAAACAAACCTGAAATTACAGTTATTACCGGCCCACGACAAAGTGGAAAAACTACATTAATGAAAATTATTGAAAATGAACTTATTTCATCTGGAGAAAAAACTTTGTTTTTGAATCTTGATATAGAAGAAGAAATGAAGTATTTTAAATCTCAAGCAGATTTATTAAAAAAAATTGAATTAGAAATAGGCGATTCTAAAGGTTATGTATTTATAGATGAAATACAGAGAAAAGAAAATGCTGGATTATTTTTAAAGGGAATATATGATATGAATTTACCATATAAGTTCATAGTTTCAGGTTCAGGAAGTATTGAGCTTAAAGAAAAAATTCAAGAATCACTGCTGGAAGAAAAAGAATTTTTGAACTTCCAACTATAACTTTTGAAGAATTTGTAAATTACAAAACAGATTATAAATACGAAAATAAACTAGAAAAATTTTTTAGTTTAGAAGAAACTAAAACTCTATCTTTTTTAGAAGAATATATGAATTTTGGAGGTTATCCTCGAGTTATACTTGAAACAAGTTTAAAAGAAAAAAATGAGATAATCAAAGAAATTTATCAAAGTTACATAGAAAAGGATATTGTTAGTCTTTTAAGAGTTGCCAAAATCAGTGAGTTTAATTTATTAGTTAGAATACTATCACATTTAACTGGTAAAACTCTTAATTTTTCGAATCTTTCATCAGAAACAGGAATATCTACAAAAACTTTAAAAAATTATATCTGGTATCTTCAAAAAACTTATGTAATTGACTCAATCCAACCATTTTTCACAAATAAGGCAAAGGAATTAACGAAATCCCCGGTTTGTTATTTTAAAGATTTGGGTTTAAAAAATTATGCATCTGGTGAATTTGGGAATGTAAATGACTTCAGTTTTTTATTTCAGAATTTTGTTTATATAAATCTGTATTATTTATCAAAAAAATACGATTTTTCTATTCATTATTGGAGAACAAAAGACAAAGCTGAAGTTGATTTTATTTTAAGAAAAGGTATAAATTATATTCCTATAGAAGTTAAATATACAAATCTAAAAAAATTTAAAATTACAAGAGCTTTAAGAAGTTTCATTAAAAAGTATCAACCAAAAGAAGCCATAGTTGTAAATTTGCTATCTAAGCATGAAGAAAAATTGGATAAAACAAAGGTCAAAATAATACCTTTTTATGAAATGAAAAAAGTTGTTTCTGATAATTTTAAAAGTATTTAAAAAGCTAAATCTCGATCCTTAAGGAAAATATTGGGTTCTATTTCAAATGTTATGAGTAACTCATGTTATTCGTGCTTAATAATGATTTACAAAAACAAATTCAAATAAATATTACTCTGATGGTGAAATGACGTAGAAATTGTATCAAAAAATATGAGAATTTTATGGTACGTTTGATTTAATTTTTTCTACCATATCTTCAGGGGTTAATAAAATTAAGTCTTTGATACCTAGTAATTCTTTTTCAAACCCTTCTTTTGAAAAGAGAATATATTTTTTCTTTCTCTCTCCACAATTTACATAGCTGCTTCTAATCAACAATTTTTTATAATCCTCCATACCAACTTTTTTGTTAGTCCATTTGCATTCACCAAAAACAACATTTTCTGAGTCATATGCAACTATGTCAATATCAAATGATTCATTTTTCTTTCCAGGAACTTTTCCCCACGTATTTCCAATTTTCTCTGGAATAAATCCTAAAACTTCTGGTGTTTCTTTCAAAAATCTTTGACAAATTGTTTCAAATTTTAATCCAAAATATTGTGGAAGATTTTTCCATATTAACTCTAGCGCTTTTTCAGGAGAAAATTCTATAGTTGAAATGTATTTTCGTATAAAATTAAAATAGAAGTCAAAATAAAAATCATTTATTTTGTATTTTTTCATTCTCTTTTTTTGAGGGAAAAGTGGTTCAATAGATTTTACAATTTCATATTCTTCTTCTAATTCTTTTAAATAACGTGGAAGTGAAGTTTTTTCAATCTTTGATAAGTCTGAAATCTCAGAAATAGTTTTTGGGCTACCTGAGATTGACTCTAGAATTGAAAAATAGCTTTTGTGCTCACTTCCAAATTCTAATACTAGGATATTTTCCCCTTCATTTTTTAAAGGAGCATAATCTTTTAAAAACAGGTCAAAAATATGACTTTTTAAAGATTTTTTTTCTTTAAAAAGCAAAAGATAATTTGGGATCCCACCAGTTAATGAATATATCTCGAATGCTTCTTTTGTTGAGAATCCAAAGTTTAAAAGTAATTTTATTGATTCACTTAATGGAAATTCAGAAATATTTACTAAATAATCTTTTCTACCAAAAAGTGGCATTTTGTTATCGTAAAATAGTTTTTTCATAAGTCCAACGTATGAACCTAGTACAATAAGCTTTGTGCTATGGTTTCTGTATTTAATTTCATCCCATGCTTTTTGAAGAGAAAAAAGTATGGACGGGGAAACTTTATTAAAATTTTGAAATTCATCGAAAATGACAAACTCAAATTTTTCAAAAAGTTCTAGAAACAAATCGTACCAATCTTTAAAAACAGCTTTTGAAAAAGAAAGACTAATTTTTTCAAGCAAGTTATTTGGATTTAAAACATCCACAAAATAGTAGAAAACATTTTCTTCTTTTTCGAAAGCTTTTCTTACGAGTGTAGTTTTTCCAATCCTTCTTCTTCCGTAAACAACTATAAAAAGATTTTTTTGCTTTTGAGATTTAATTTCATCAAAAAATTCCAGCTCTTTTTTTCTATTATAAAACTCCATTAAAATCACCTCTCGATACAACTATTATATGTTTTCGAACATTATGTTGGGCAACATTATGTTGAATAACATATTATTGGCATAATAATTTTATCATATCAGAAGCCATAAATTCAAAGGCTGATTGAAAATTATTAATCAAAGTTGATATAAAAACATTTTTTGTTGAACTTACTTCCATAAGTGAGACGAATAAAAAAGATAATAATTTACTTTTCAAACAGCATGGCTTTGAAACTTTTTCGAAGCCATGTTTTTTAATCTTGCTTGATATCTTTCTTAATTGTAGAATTGTGTATATTCTTTTTTTCTTTGGTCTGCCTTTTTTAAGTTCAGTACTATCATATGCTAAATAATTCTTTATCCACAATTGCATTCTACTTTCAGGAACACCTAAGAGAGAAACAATAATTTTCTTAGGAAGTTTTTCATCCATGTAAAGTCTAATGGCTTCTTTCTTTATATTCAAAGGATGTTTTCTAAACTTTTTCCCTTTCTTAGTCAAAGAAAAACACCCCCTTTGTTGGCATTATTGTACCACTTCGGGGGTGTTTTTCATTTCTTTTTTATCTTGAATCATTTCTTGAGTTCAGTGTATTTATAGCTTTTTGGGAGTGTTTGTTTATTGATTTTTGCATAGAGATAAATTTTTTTAAATTTCTTCTTCCACAGGTACAATTTCTTTGTTAGACTTAAAGATAGCTATAAATCCTTCTATCATTATCCATAGAGCAATTACAAGTGTTGAAATAGTTACGAATATTAATAGACCATTTCCTCCACTTATAAATTTTTTGAGATTTAATACTGTTGCATATAGTGTTATTATAAACATAAATATCATTGGTATTCCTGTAATCCATATTGGTTTTTTCTTTTTAGCTAAATAGACCGTACCAATTAATAGGGCTAGAGCAGCAAGTAATTGATTTAATGCACCAAATACTGGCCACAATGTTAAAGCACCTTTACCATCACCAGTTGATAGTGCTAGTGCTAGAGCTGCTAATATTACTATTGCAGTAGCGATAAACCTGTTTTTTAAAGGTTTAACTACTACTTCTCCTTTTTTATTGGAGAATAATTCTTGCAGTGCAAATCTTTGAATCCTTGTTGATGAGTCCATTGTTGTTCCTGCAAAAGAAACTATAAACACTGCCATTATTGTCTTTGCTAAATCTAGTGGTATGCCGTATGAATGCATTAAATTAGCGGATCCATTAATAACGGCTGCTAATTTTGCGCCTAAACCACTTGCTGTTGCCCATGATGCATAATGTGATGTAAATGCTTGTACTCCTCCACCATTCATTCCAAGTCCAGCGGTAACGGCAATAATTACTATTGTAGCCAAAACACCTTCAAGGATCATTCCACCATATCCTATCAAGTGTGCGTCGGTTTCCTTTTCCATTTGTTTGACTGTTGTACCGGAAGCTGCCAAACTATGAAATCCTGAAATAGCACCACATGCTATTGTAATGAATAAAATTGGGAATATAGGAGGTGCATCTGGGACTGTTTGGAATGCAGGAGCAACTATTTTAGGATGTCCAATTATAACGCCTAGTACTAATAGTGCCATAGCAATTAAAAGTTCGTGAGAGTTTATATAATCTCTTGGCTGTAGTAACTTATGAACAGGCATAGTAGAGGCTATAAATACATAAATCATTAAAATATATATCCAGCCAAGAAGTGATATACCACTAATTGGGAACACTACACCAATAGCAATTGTTACATACATTAATATTATTGCAATTATGGAATATAACGTATCATTTTTTCCTTTGTTATATACCATGTAACTTAACCACATTGCAATTGGGATTTCCATCCATACTGGAAATACAGCTTGTGGGTACATAATAAATAGCAAAGCAACTATCATAGCAAAGACAGCCAATACTATCCATAGCAAAAATTGTATAAGCACTAAAAATATTTTAGCTGTTCTTTCATTTATTAAGTTTCCCGTTAATTCACCAATGGTTTTACCCTGGTGTCTTGCTGAAATTACAAGTGAAGTAAAGTCATGGACTGCACCCATAAATATTGAGCCAAAAAACACCCATATGAATGCTGGGACCCATCCCCAGATGACGCCTATTGCGGGACCTACAATAGGGCCTGTACCTGCTATAGTAGTAAAGTGGTGACCAAGCAAAATATGTTTTTTTGTTGGAACAAAATCAACACCATCTTCAAATTCTTTTGCTGGGACAGGATTTTTGTCATTTAATCCAAAGATCTTCTTTGATATCCACTTTCCATATGTGTTATATGCCACCCAGTAACCAACGAATGCTAGGATAGCTAGTATCAAAGAATTCATAAAATATCCCTCCTCTCTAATGATTTTCCAAAATCTAATTTATCATTAGAATAGGCAACTTAATCTTATACGTTAAAAAAAATGGCCTAAACGGCCATTTTTTAGGAACAAAAGGTATTATTTTTTCTTGACAAAGGCTATATTTTTAAAATTTTCCTGACTTCTTTTAGGTGAGTTTTTCCTATGGGAAGTAATTTTTTATTTTTCATTTCAAGAGAGATAGGTTCTTTGATAAATTTCTCAATGAAGTTGAGGTTGATGATATATGATTTGTGGATTCTAACAAAGTTTTGTGGAAGATCTTTTTCTAAACTTCCAAGGCTTTTGTAATGCTTTATTACATATTCATCATTTTTTGTAATTGCAATGATATTTTTATCAAAATATTCAAAGTATAATATGTCATCAAAATTTAAGAAAATTATCTCGTTGTTATGTTCAACAGCAATTGTATTAATAACTTTTTTACTTAGTTTTTCTTCTATTCTTTTTATAGTCTCAAGAAACCTGATTTCTGACACAGGTTTTGTTAGATAATCAAGAGCATTTACCTCAAAAGCGTCAACGGCGTATTCCGAATAGGCAGTAACAAAAACTATTTCGTATTTATTAAGGTATTTTGAAGCTTTGATGCCATTTACAGATGGCATTTCTATGTCCAAGAAGATAACATCAGGTTCGTTGTTTTTTTTATTTTTCAAAAAATCTTGCACACTTTCAAAGCAACCTACTATTTCAAAGTTTGTCATTTCATTTATTAGATCTTTTAAACTTTCTCTTGCATAGTATTCATCATCTATAATAGCTACTTTTATCATACTACTTCACCAACTTTCATACTGCTTGTTTTAATTTTTATCTCAACCATTGTACCACCAAAGATACCATTTTTTATAGAAAAACTATAATTTCCCCCATATATTGAGCTTAATCTTTTTTGTATTAGCTCAAGCCCTTTTCCTTTTTTATTTAGAGATTTAAAGCCTTTACCATTATCTTCGACAGAAATTTTTACATAGTCATCTACACTTTCAACCTTTACTTTTATTATCAATTCATCTTCCTTCATTCCGTGCTTTATAGAGTTTTCAACAAGGGGTTGTAGTATAAACGGTGGAATTTTTATTGTATTTTCAACGTTCACCATTATTTCATAGTTTAATTTATCTTTGTACCTTAATTTCATTAATTCCAAATAGTTAGTTGTGAATTTTATTTCATCTTTTAAAGAGACAAATTTCTTGTTTTCGTATAGGGTATATCTTAATAATTCAGAGATGTTGTCAATAAAATAATTTACCTTATCAGGTTCCTTTTTTGAGATGTATTTTATAGCATTTAATGTGTTAAATAAAAAATGAGGGCTTAGGTTGGACATTAATTCTCTTAGTTTTTCTTCAGTTGCTAGCTTTAAACTCTCATTAATTCTAGTCAAAGAAATAATTAGTGATAATGTCTGAGCTAATTTTTTGCCAAAGATTATGTCAGAGTGTTTAATTTCTCCTCTTTTTGAATAGTATAGTTTTAACGTCCCAATCAGCTCACTATTTAAGTCTGTTAAAGGAATTATAATTCCAGAATAAAGCGGACAATTGTGGACAGAACAACTGATTCCTTTCTTCCCAACAACCTTTAAACCATGTCCACTTTCAATAACTTTTTTTGTTGCATTAGTTTGTATTGGCATTCCAGGAACGTGATGATCACTACCAATTCCTACGTGGGCCAATATTTTGTTTTTATCTGTAATGGCTACTGCATCAAAATTTGTGTTATTTAATATTGTCTCGGCTATTAAATTTGCGGTTTTTTCGTTAAAACCTTCTTCAATAGAGTTTAAACTTTTTTCCATGATGACAAATATTGAGTTTATTGTGTTTTCTGCTGTTTGTTCCAGTTGTTCTTCAATATTTTTAATCATGTAATTTAGAAAAGAAACCCCTAGAGAATTTGTTATTACCATGGGGAAAAGTATTTTAAATGTTATATCAAAGGCAAGGGAAAATGGTTTTACCATAACTAGAACGTATGTTAGATGTATGATTTCAATTAATACGGTATAAGAGAGTGTTCTAAAGAAGCTAAAGTGTTTTCTTCCATAGAGTTGGGATATGAGACCACTGATAAACCCAGCGGTTATGGTTCCAAGAAAACAAGGAACAACTGTTATGCCACCTAAAAAAAGTCTAAAAATTGAAGATATTAGAGCAGCAATCAAACCAGCAGGAATTCCTCCAAGCATTCCTGCAAAAATAACCCCAATATCTCTGTAATTAACTATGGCTCCATTATATCTGATCCCAAAAACTGTTCCTAAAACTCCTAGAAATCCTCCGATAATCCCTAAAATTAGTCTATTTTTGGCAACTAAAGTTTTACCAAAAATATTTTTAATGAAGTAACTTTGAAAAGTGATATAAGTGATTACTAAAATTAGAGAAACCCTTTCAAGTAAAATCAAACTTATGTTTTCTAACATGGATCTCTCATCATCGCCCTTTCACCAAAGTCTCCTAAATCTTTTAACTCGCAATTGTCAAGTTTTTTTGCTTTGACCTTTGCCTCTTTGTAAAAGTTTAAAGTTATAAATACTTCAACATTTTTAAGGTCTTTAAGCATTTCTTTAGCTTTACCTTGTGGTTCTTTAGCTGTGTATATTAAAACTTTTTCATACATGTTCAAAACTTTCTTAATGCCCCTTATATCAACAACTCCTAAAGCAGTACCGTATAAAATGAGAGTTTTAATGCTATCACATCCTTTTTATTTTACTTTCCAGTTTATATTGTATCAAATAAAAAAATTTAAAGGAAATTCCTGTATTTTCCAGGAATTTCCATTATTTGTAAATATTTTGCTTTTATGTAAATTAACCTTTTAGACCGCTGCTAACAAGGCTTTTAACGAATAGATTTTGAATGAGGAAGAATACTAAAAGTGTTGGTGCAAGAACAATCATAGTACCTGCCATAATTGTTCCCCAATTATTTGCAGCTTCTGCATCAATTAACATTTTTACTCCTATTTGTGCTGTCTTCATTTTATCATCCATTGTAACAACAAGAGGCCATAGATACATATTCCAGGCATATACAAAATTAATTAATGCAGCTCCTCCGATCATAGCTTTTGATAATGGAAGTAAAACCTTGAAAAGGTATTGCATTGGACTTGCACCGTCTATTCTTGCTGCATCGCTTAATTCCATGGGAATAGTTCTAAAATGTTGCCTCATTAAAAATGTATTTGTGGCACTTGCAGTGAAAGGGATTATTAATGCATAATAAGTATTTACCCATCCCAAAGATTTCATTAACAAGAAAAGAGGGACAATCATTACTGTTTCAGCTGGAAGAAATAGTGTGATAAACAAAGTGGCAAATGCGACTTTTTTGCCTTTAAAGTTAAAATTTGCAAAAGCATAACCTGCTAAAATACCAGTTATTAGCTTTCCAATGGTTATAAATATAGCGACTATAGCAGAGTTAATTATCATTCTGCCTAGTTGAACAAGCCCCAGTGCTTCTTTGTAGTTTTGCCAATACAAGCTCTTTGGTATTATTTTTGGAGGAAAGCTAAATACTTCAGCGGGGGTCATAAAACTCATCATAAAAGCAAGAAAAATTGGAGAAAACATAATAATTGTAACCAATATTAAAATGATTTCTGAAATAATAAAGGAAACTTTATTTTTTCTATTCACAATTATCACCTCACTGATAATGTACACCTTTTTCAACGAATCTAAAGTAAAGATATGTAATTACTGACATTACACCAAACATTACTACTGATTCAGCAGCCGCAAGACCGTTGTCTTGAAAAGCAAATCCATCTAGATATAACCTGTAAATCATTGTGGTTGTACTTCCTAGTGGACCTCCTCGAGTCATAATATCTATAATTCCAAATGAAGAAAACATAGTTGTGGTAAAGTTCATTATAAATAAATAGAAAGTAATAGGAGTTACAAGTGGAAATTTGATTTTCCACATTCTAGTCCAAGGATTTGCCCCATCAATGAGGGAAGATTCTAAAATTGAATCTGGAATATTTTGAAGAGCAGCAATATAAAAAATTAGATCAAATGGAAGCATTTTCCATACGGTTGCTGCTATTAGTGCGATCATAGCGTATGGAACGGTTGTTAACCAGTCAACGTCAATATGAAAAATAACTTGAAAAAGGTAGCTCAATAGACCTGCAGTTGGAGTAAACATCATGGACCAGAGGGTTGCAGAAATTGCTGGTGAAACAGCGTATGGTGAAAACATTAAAGTTCTAAAAATTCTAGTACCAGGTAAATTTTTAACTAAAAGTTGTGCGATTAGAAATGCAAGAAATATCGTAATACCAACACTAGAAAGTGAGTAAATAAAAGTTGTTTTTAAAACTTTATAATACTCACTATCGGTAAATAAATCAATATAATTGTCTAGCCCAACAAAAATAGATTTATCTCCAAAGAAAGATTCTTGAAAGAAGCTTAATTTAAAAGAATTAAAGGCTGGAAAATAGATAAAAAGAATGATTATTAAAAAGGTTGGAACTAACAAAAGATATGGTGTTAGTTTTCTCAAGACAACACCTCCTATTTCTATAAAAGCGCCCCCAAAAAGGAGGCGCATCTAAAGATTATTGAAAGAACTTATTATTCATATAGTCTATTGTATTTCTTCAATGCTCTTGTAACTTGATCTGCTGCCCAATCAAGAGCTTGATCAACTGTCATTTCACCGTTTATAACTTTTTCGTATGCTGTTTCTATAATTTCTCTTGTTTCTGGGAATACACCAATAATTGCACCATTTGTATTAGGTGTTTGTTTTGAAAGAAGGAGTTGGAATATGGCTGTTAAGTAATTTGGATGATCAGCGTAAAATCCTTCCATTAAAAGCTGTTCTAAAGCATCTTTTCTTACAGGGAAGTAACCAGTTTCAAGGTGCCACTTAATTTGTTGTGCTGGTTCTGTCATCCATTTTACAAATTCCCATGCAGCATCGATTTCTTCTTTTGGATGGTTCTTAAGAATCCAAAGTGAACCTCCACCTATTACAACACCACCTTGGACTGAAAGGCTTGGTTTTGGCAAGAATGCAGTTCCAACTTCCCACCCATTTTCCTTTGCGGTCTCAGTTATAAATTTGACATCTGAAGTTGAATAAAGTAACATAGCAGCTTTACCAGAAAGGAATATCTGTCTTGCCCCACTCCAATCTTCTCTCTTTGTGTTTATTAATAACCCTTCTTTAGTCATCTTTGCAAGCAGTTCAAAAATATTCTTACCTGCTTGACTGTTGAATACAGCCTCGGTAGGTCTTTTATCTCCTCTACCATTATCGTAATTAACAAGTGGTGCGTCCTGAACAGCCATAAGTTGTTCAAAGAACCAAGAGTGTGTTGGCCAAGTTAGTCCATATCTAATAATATTTCCATCTTTATCCTTTTTGACCAACTTTCTGCTATATTCGATTAATTCATCAAAGGTTCTAGGTGGTCTATTTGGATCTAATCCTGCTTCTTTAAAGAAAGTTTTGTTGTAGAATAAAATTGCATTTGAAGAATTAAATGGCATAGAATAGAGTTTTCCGTTAACTGTGTAATAATTTAGAACTTGAGGCAAGAAAGCTCCTAAATCAATACTTGGATCTTTGGCAATAAGGTCTCCTATTGGAACAGCTATGTTTCCATCGATCATAGCTCTTGTACCGATATCATATATTTGTACAACATGCGGAGCATTTCCAGCTTTTACAGCTGCAATTGTTTTGTTGAATGTATCCCTGTAAGAACCTGTGTACTGAACATTTACTTGAATATCTGGGTGAGTTGCCATAAATTCTTTAGCCATGTTTTCAAGAAGCTCAATTCTCCAGCCACTCATAGCATGCCAAAATTCAATAGTTACCTTAGAAAAACTGAGTATACTTATCACAACAAGAATTAAAACCAACAGCTTTTTCATTTTCAATCCCTCCTTTTTTTGAGTTGCGGATTAATTATACAATAATTTAAATTAATAAGAAAAAGTATGAATTTTACAGAAATTAAGAGTTTTAAAAATGATATTATTAATAATAAACTATAATTAAAGAGGAGTAACAATATCTAAATTACATGAAAATTAATTTGGTTTTAAATATGTAAAGAACAAAATTAAAATTCTCAAAAAGATTTTATTAAATGTGTATTTAATTTATTTTTGGAAATATTAAGATATATTAAGCTAGAAAAAATTAATTTTTCTATTAAAAAAGTTGTATAATGGTTTTGTGTTATCAAGTTAATGGAGGTAATAATATGAAAAAGCTTTTTGTATTTTTCTTATTAACAGTCGTAGCTCTTTTATTTTCTTATACCTACTTTAGAACACCAGATGTTTTACTTTATCCAAATCGAACTATATCGTTTTACTCAGATGAGCCTGTTTCAGTAAGAGTATATAAGTTTGATATAACAAAGGAGATATTTAAAAAGGATTTAAAAAATGGAAAATCAGTAAGGTTTTTGCTTGAAAAGTCTGATGAAAAAGTATTTTCGATAATTCTTCCACAAAATCCAGGGGCATATTATGTTGTTTTGGATGGAAAAGATAAATATATTTCCAATTTATTTTTTCTTACCAGCTATGAAGCTTTCATAGCTGGCAATGATAAAGAATTTTATTTTTCAGTGTACGATTTAAAAGAAGGAAAATTTGTAAATAAACTTTTTTACTTTGATGATGATTTTTTAAGGAGCATTACAGGACCTGTTTTTAAAGCTGATATAGAAAAATACAAAGGAAAAGTCTTTTTTTATGAAAACAACGTTGTGTTTATATCAAGGTATTCTAGCTATAATCCTTATTCAGAAAAAAAGGTTTTGGTGTTCTCAGATAAGCCTATTTATAAACCTGGTGATGTATTGAGGTTCAGGGTTAATTTATTTAAAAGAGAAGGTAGTAAATACGTTCCATATTCGTCGAAAGTTTACATACATTTAAGAGATCCATTTTCAAATGAGATTTTTTCTCAAGAGTTTAATACGGATGACTTTGGGGGAATATCGTTTGAATATAAGACAACAGATGAGATAATGACTGGAAATTATGTATTAACAATAGAAGAAAAAGAAAAAACTTTAGGTTATCACTACTTTCTATTGCAAGATTATGTAAAACCTACTTACACAATAAAGCTTACTCCTTCTGCCACACAATCTATTGTAGGACAAACTGTTAACGTAAAACTTTCTGCAAGATATTTAAATGGAGATCCAGTAAAAACGGCACAAGTTCTTTTTTATGCTTTTAGAGACGGAAGGTTAATTAATAAGACTAAAGCAGTAACAGATGAAAATGGTCAAGCATTGTATGGATTATATCTAAAAGAAGGTGGATATTATCGTATACAGTCTCTTGTAGTGGATGATTCAGGAAGACAATATGAAAAACAAGTTTTTATAGATGTAAAAAAAGACAATGTAAATATAGATGCAAATATAAATAACAATAAGTTGAATTTGTACATAACTGATCTTTCGGGCACACCACTAAATGGAGTTGCTTTGATTAAAGTAAATGAAAAGGAAGAATATATAAGAGTAATAGATGGGAAAGGTTTATTAAATTTACCGAAAGATACGTGGTATGTCGAAGTTCAATTTGGAAAAGAAAGCAAGTTAGTATTTAAAAGATACAGGGAAAGTAATACAGGAATATTAGTTGTTGATAAAAATAGTATAGAACCAGGTGGAAAAATAAAAATAACGGTGGATCCGAAAGGCGATGTTGGAGTACTTGTTGTCGGTGGCACAAATATTGATACTTTTAAGATCATAGACAAAAAGCAGGAAACTATAGAAATTAATATTCCAAAAGATGAAATATCGGATGGATATTTTATTTCTTTTTACGGTTTAAAATTTAATGATAATATCAAGATAAATATTTTACATGATAGAGTAAAAAAATTAGAAATAAAGACAAATAAAAATACTTATAAACCAGGAGAATTTGCTAAGGTTTCTTTTAAAGATTCAAAATCATTGAAAGTAGTAAGTATTGCCGATGAAGGTCTCTATCTTTTATCTGATAGGGGATCTATTATGAATGATTTATATCCAAAGCTTTACTATGCTACTTTTGAAGCCTATAGCTCTTCAAAATATATTTATTTAGACTATCTAAGCCGATTTGAAGATAAAAAAGAAAAGCATATATTTGCAAGTACAAAGGAATCAGAAGAGAAAAATATAAGAGAATATTTTCCAGAAACTTTGTACTGGAATCCTAATCTTTTTGAAGAAAATTTAGCTGTGAAAGTACCAGACAGCATAACAAAATGGAGAGTTCTGGCATATGAAATCTCGAGTGACTACATTGCAGAGGGAAGTGCAACATTTGTAGTTACAAAGCCATTTGAGGTAAAATTATTTGTTCCAGAGTTTTTAACAAACAATGATCAGCCAGATTGTGTAATTTATGTAAAAAATTATACGGGAAAACCAGGAAAAGTTAATGTAAGGTTGAGTGTCAAAAATGCAAATTCAACTTTTGAAAGAGGTATTTTTAATATAGAACGTGATTTAAGAATACCATTTTCGCTTAAGGGTGTTAGCGGGGAAAATGTAGAACTTATTTTGGAAGCAACTTTAAATGATGAGCATGATGCTATAAAGATTAAAGTGCCTGTGAATACATCTTATATTAAAAAAACATCTAGTAAAGTTTTAAAGGTAAAAAGTAAAATGGAATTTGAAAAAGATGTAGCTATAAAGGTTATAAGTAATTTAAAAGACTTACTTGCTGAATCTATTGAGAAGTTAATAACTTATCCTTACGGTTGTACTGAACAGACTATGAGTTCTTTTTATCCGGCTTTGGTTGCAAAGAAAATATTGGAAAGAAAAGACATTGATGACATAGTTTTAAAGGGACTTCAGAGAATTTTAAAATTGCAGCATAGAGATGGTGGTTGGGGTTGGTGGTCTAATGATAAAAGTGACGTTTATATGACTAGCTATGTTTTAGAAGGATTATATTATGCAAAACAAAATGGTTATTATTTTCCACAAGTTTCTTTGGACGAAGCAATAGATTATTTAAAAAAACAAGAGCTAAATGGCTATGCAGTGTTTGTATTAAAATTATACGGAGAAAAAGTAGACTTTAAAGCAAAAAATATTATTGATGAAATATTTACCACCCCAGAAAAGATATTAAAATATGCAAAAGTTGGGGAAAATTTTGCATATATAGAGTCGGACGGATTTTATTCTTCGGTATATCTTACAAGCTATGCGTTAAGACTTTTGTCTTTAGATGGTAAATATCCGGATTTAAGAGAAAAAATGGTAAATTATCTTCTTTCGAAAAAGAACGGCCCCTTCTGGTATTCGACGAAAGATACAGCTGCTTCTATTCTTGCAATTATTGAGAGTAATAGTTTTAAAGACATAAAGAGTGATATAAAAGTTAAAGGTGAAGGTGGGAAAATAATTGTAAGTGGTGAAGGGTTCATTGAAGTAAAACAAACTGAAAGAATTGAAAAAGAAGATCAATATCGTGGAATAGAGTTAAAAACGGAAATTTTTAAAAGGTATGAATTTTTATTCGATGGAGAGTATATCGATGCATTTTTACCAGTGAAAAGCAGTTGGATCCCAATTAGTATGGAATTAGTTGATTCAACACCTGTGCTGATTTCAAAAGTGCCTAGAGAAATCTCAATGTTGTTGAAAGAAGGTACACCACTTTCTTTTGAAAATGGGAAGTTGGTTGTAAAAGGACCGTTTAAATTTGTAGGAAATGAGTATAGTTTTGATAAAGGATACTATGAAATTCAATTTGTAGAAAATGATAATTTTGAAATTCAAAAAGGTAACTTTTTAAAGACGCAAATTACCATTGATGGCACCGGAGAATATTTAGTGGTTGAAGAATATCTTCCTGCATGTGCCCAGGTTAATAAATATTACTATGAAAAAACACCGGAGTATTACAGTAAATTTTCGTATAGATGGTATGAAGATAATAATATATGGTACAGCTATAGGGATGTAAGAAAAGATAGGGTAGCATTTTTTATTAGATACCTTACTCCTGGAAAACTTACATATTACTGGAGAGTGACTTCTAGTGGAAAATATATTAAAAAGCCTACATACGTTTACAATATGTACTACGAGGATACTTACGCTATCTCTCATATTGATACCTTTGTTATTAAATAGTCAAATTTTGTTTGAAAAACAAATTCCAGATACGGTATTAATAAAGTTAGATGAATTTTTAAGCGAGGCAAGTATTACTATTCCTAAAAGATCCGTAGCTATATTTGAAAGTAGGTCGTTGCAGGAATTTAACAAAGTTACAGGAATGCCCTATAGCGTAGGTGGAGTATATTTTGATTTTAAGATAATTTTGCAGCCGATAAATATCTTGAAGAAAAAAGGAGTATATGAGAAAGTTCTTCTTCATGAGTTACTGCATTGGGTATTATATGGTTTAGATGAAAAATACCAGGAAGGTTTGATATATTGGTGGTTGGAAGAATATGATAGAAAAGAAGTTGAAGATTTTCTTAATGTTTTTGATGGTAACTTGCACAACTTTATTATTTCCCATTGGAATGAATGAAGGTTTTTCAAAGCTTTCATTAGACTTAAGCGATAGTTTAAACTTTAGGCTCTGGTTTGTCTCGATAGCTCTTGATAACGTAGATAATGAGCATCCGTTATTCAAAACAAAAGATTGTGCAGGTTTTGTATTTTATTCATTAAAAGAGGCATTAAAAAAGCATGATATGAAATGGATAAAGAAAACAGGATACAGGGGACCGATTTTTGAGGATGTTAAAAAATACAACTATCCAAACACCCCACTTTCAGTTAATATCTTTTTTGATGGAAAAGATTTTGTGCCGTATGTTACAGCCTACAATCTTTTAATGCATAACGTTGAATTTGTTTCTTTTGAAAGAGAGCATGCAAAAGTTGGTGACCTAGTTTTCTTTTTTCACCCAGAAGATCCAGACTTTCCATTTCATGTAATGATTTATACAACAAATGGTTTTGTTTACCATACAGGACCTGGTGGAGAGATAAGATATGTAAGATTTGAGGATATGATGCTTGGAGATATGGCATGGAGGCCAATAAGGCTTAATAAGGCATTTTTGGGGTATTTTAGATTAAAATTTTTAACTGATTGATTATAAAAAGAGTGATGCGTTTGCATCACTCTTTTAGATATTTATTAAACCAATTTGTTATCTCTCTAAGGCGTGTAATCCTGTTTTTTGGTTTTCCACTTCTGCTGAGATCATGATTTTCACCATTTAAAATAACAAGACGACTTTCAACCCCAAAGTATTTGAGAGAAGTAAACATTTGAATTGCTTCTGCAATCCAGCATCTATAATCTTCATCTGAGTGAATGAAAAGTGTAGGAGTTTTAACTTTATCAGCATATTTCATGGGAGAATGCCACCAAAGCTTTTCAAAATTATCCCATGGGGTAGTTGATTGTTGGTCTGCTACAAAGTAATAACCTATGTCTGTTGTTGCAAATTTGGATATCCAATTTGAAATACTTCTTTGAGATACAGCGGCCTTGAATCTATCTGTATGACCTATTATCCAATTGGTCATAAATCCACCGTATGATCCACCAGTTACTCCTAACCTTTCTTTGTCGATAAATGGATATCTTTTTAGTGCTTCATCTACAAAGCTCATTAGATCTTCATAGTCTACTGTACCGTACTTACCTCTAATATCTGCAAATTTATTTCCCCTGCCGTCACTTCCTCTTGGGTTTGTAAACAGAACTACATAGCCTTCACTTGTCCATATTTGCATTTCGTGGAAGAAAACTTCCCCATATACAGTCTTTGGACCACCATGAATATCTAGTATTGCTGGATATTTTTGCCCTTCTTCAAAATCAACCGGTTTAATTATCCAACCTTCTAGTTCAATACCGTCTTTGTTAGTGAATGTAAACTTTTCTGGTTTTGAGATTTTTCTTTCGTTTGCAAGCCATTCGTTAAAAAATGTTATTTGTTTTTCTGCTTTTTCAAGTTTGTATATTTCTTGTAATTTAAATTTTTTTAAGCCAATAAAATAAATTTCCCCGTTTTTTACATCAAATCCATCGATTGAGCCACTGCTTACTGTAAGTTTTTCTATTTTGCCAGTTTTATCTATTCTATTTAAATATGAACTACTATATTCAGTAGTTACAAAATAGAGATAATTTTCGTCGATAGCAGCATTATTGTAACTACCATATCTGGAATCTGAACCAACACTATTTCTTATACTTGAATCAAAATTAGGAGTTAATAATGTGACTTTTTTTGATTTTGGATCAAGAAGATAAAACTTTGGGTTTTCATTTACTCCAAAACTTTTCATGTTGCTTCCAGCAAATATAATTGAATCATCTAAAAAGTAAGCGTATGTGTATCTAAATGGATCATCATGAGTTAACTTTTCTTTTTCTTGGGTTTCTAGGTAATATATAAACAAGTCTGAGCGTATCTCCATTTTATCTTTGTATTCGTTTGAAATGAATAATATATTTTTTCCATTTTGTGCAATATCAAAATGTGAAACATTTTCATACTCTCCAGATATTGGAACGATTTCTTTATTTTTTAAGTTGTAAAGATATAACCTAGTTCTTTTTTTGTTTGTAAACCCTGCACCGTTAGACCAAAATGGAATTTCATCTAATATTATGTAATCTTTGTCGTTATCGTATATGCTATATTCACCAAGAACTACAAAATTTTCACTGTCAAGTTTTTTTATTTTTTTGACAATTAGTGGTATCTCAAAATATTTTTCAGCTTCTCCTCCATCAACACTTATTTTATAAAATGAAGAAAATTTCTCATCATCTTGCTTTCTCTGTTTTTCATCATCTTTTCGAATACTTTGAAAGAGTATTGTTTTATTATCTAACCATATAAAATTGCTTTCGTTTCCGTATGTTGTTAGCTTTTTTAATTTGTGGCTTGTTGTATCAAGCAGCCAGATGTTCGATGTATAGTTGTTTTTTTCTTCATTTGCTTTACTTACTACAAAAGCAAGATACTTTCCATTGTCAGATAATGAAATGCTAGATAAAAAATTAAAATTGAATAAATCTTCAATTTTAATTTTTTCCATTTTTCCACCTCCATTTATATTATACATCTTTTTAGTTAGTTTTGCGAATTAATGTATATAAAAAATCCCCCATCCAAAAAAGGATGGGGGATACGAACTAATATTATATTACTTTTTTTGAGATTTTGCAGCAATACTAAGTGACCAGAAAAGACCACCAAACAAGACAACACCTGCTAAAATTAAGAATATTATAGCACTTACACTCATGATTAGTTTCCTCCTTCCGTAAGATCAATTTCCACTTTTTTGTAGTAGTTTTTGTCTTTTGGAGGAATCTTTGAAAGTATAATTGCTATGATTGGGTTTATAATAAGCATTGAAAATCCAGTCCACAGTGCCCATGATGGATAACCACCATATGGTTTTTTAAGTTCATCAAAGAAATTGAGACCTAAAATTATAATAAGTACAGTTGGTATAAGGAATTTTATAGAAAAGTTGAACCATTTTCCGATTTTAACTTCAGAAACTTCATTTATGTAATTTCTAAGTTTTTCTGCGTCAAACAACCAGCCTATTATTATTGATTCTAAAATTCCGGCAATTAAAAGACCATAAACGCTTACAAAGTGGTCAACAATATCTAGCCAGTAAAGCCCGCCTTGCGTTGAGAACAAGAGACCTGCGAGGAACCCAAAGATTGAAAAACCTATCAAAAATGCCTTTTTATTTACCTTAAATTTGTCTGATGCAGCAGCTTCTACAGCTTCGACAAGAGAGAATGCAGAGTCAATACCTAGTGTTAAAAGCATTAAGAAGAATAAAAGACCAATAATTGATTGTACAACAACTCCGCCTGGGAAGAGAGAAATAGCTTGTGGATAAACCACAAATGCAAGACCTATTCCACCACTTACTACTTTATCAACTGGAACGGATAACTGAGTTGCCATATAGCCAAGCACAGAAAATACTGCAATACCTGCAAGGTAAGATGTTGCACTATTTCCAAGGGCAGTTATAATAGCGTTGTTTGCAATATCGCTATCTTTTTTATTATAACTACCATATGCAATCATAATTCCAAATGCAAGACTTAATGTGAAGAATATCTGACCGAATGCGTTTGCCCAAACTCTTGGATCAGCAAGTTTTGCAAAGTTTGGCTCGAACAAGAAATTTAATCCTTTTGCAGCTCCGTCCAATGTAATTCCCCTTATTCCAAGGATTAAAAGAAGTACAACTGGAAGTGGAACTGTCCATGCAACCGTTTTTCCAACTGAAGTTGTACCTTTTCTTAGTATAAAGTATATCCATAGCCAGGTTAAAGCAAGCCCAATTACAATTGGCCATCTTATTGAACCTAGTTCACCAGGTCCACTTGAAACTTGTAAAAATTTTCCAAAGAAGAATCCATTTGGATCATCTTTCCAGGCAACTCCAAAAGAGTAGTAAAGATAGTTGAAGATATAAGCCATAATGACGTTATAGTAGAATGTAATGATTGCACCACCAATAACTGCAAACCAACCAATGAATTCTGCGTTCTTTTTTATGATTGCCATTGACTTTGGAGCACTACTTTGAAGCCCTTGACCGATTGCAAATTCGGCCATAAGCAGTGGAATACCTACCAGAAATAGAGCGATAAAATATGGAACGTAGAATGCTCCACCACCGTTTGAATATGCCATATAAGGAAATCTCCAAGCATTACCAAGACCAGCAGCTGACCCTACTGCTGCAAGAACAAAAGCCCATCTAGAACCCCACTTTTGCCTAGCCACCATATCCCTCCTCTCAAAAATGTAATGCTTATTTAATATTATATCAAAAATCATAAAAGTTAGTCAAATAAAATTTACTTTGTTAATTTTAAAAAAATATAAGAAATTTAAATGTAACAAGAGAAAAGAGATGAGAGGAGGTTACTTTTTTTTCTTCTTTTTTTCATTCTTCATTGTGTATAACCTTTTATCTGCAACACTATATGCTTTATCAAAGTTAAAATTGTTTGAAATACCATATGAAAAATCTAACTTTAGCTTATTAATTGAAATCTTTCTAATTCTATTAATCAATTCTTCTGGTTTTTTTGTGTCAGTAACTATAGCAAATTCATCGCCACCAAGTCTTATAACATAATCTGTTGATCTTGTGTTTTCTTTTAAAATATTTGCAAATTCCTTCAAAATTTTGTCTCCAAACTGGTGACCGAGAGTGTCATTTAATTTTTTAAAGTTATCTAAATCTATTAAAATTAGCTTTCCTTTGTTTGGAACATTTTCAATTATATTACGATTAAAAAGTTGAGTCATTGGATCTATGACCGTAAGTCCTTTTAGGTTTTCTTTTTCCTTTACAATTTCTTCAAACTTTTTTATTAAGATTAAGCTTATTCCAGTTCTAAAGATTACAATGCCATATGGAAGCATAATTTCATTGGATGTTTTTGAAAAAAGAAGATATATTGTCTGTATAATTGATAAAATAAGAAAGTTTGTGTTAAAATAAAACATTTTAAGTTTGTTTTTATATACCAAATAAAAAATAAAAGCAGACAGAATTATTATGTAAACATTTAAAATACTATTTAAAAGGTTGAATGAACTTAAAGAGTTAAACGTAAAGAAAATAGACAATGATATAAGTGATGGAAAAAGAAAGATTTTTTTATTTTTGTTTAAAAGTGAATTAAAACCTATAATGTTAAAACAGAGTGCAAGTACTCCAGAAGATATAAAGATTTTTCTAAAGAATATAAATGTTGAGATATCCCCTGAATAAGTTCTAAATTGAAAGTCGAATAGCATTAAAAATGTAAAAATTGAAGAAAGACCGGTATAGAAAATAGATTTTTCAATATTTTTTTCAAATTTTAAAGAGGACAAAATAAGAATTATTCCAACAATAAATGTTATTCCTTGGGAGAAGATATAAAAATCTTGTCTAAAGAGTTTAATTAATGTTGCATGGAGGTTAGCAGTTTTTTGATTGGTCAAAACTGGAGTATAATGTATACCAATATCGTAGGTTCCAAATAAAACGACTTTTAAAATTACCTTTTGATTGTTAAATTTTTCTGGAATCTTTACGATAATTGCTTTGGGCCATAAGTTTCCTGAAACTGACCCAAGCTCAAATATCTCATCGTTTTCTACAAAAATTTTAATCTTGCTTGCGGAAACCTTTCCAAAAAAGAGATAATTATAAAATTGATCAACTTTAATAGTAGTTGACAAAGTTATTGTTGAAGGTTTACTAAGTGTAGTATATGGAAAGTTAATATCATTTAATGGTATACCGTCTACTTTGATTATTTGGTTTAGAAATAGGAATAAAAGTATAAATGTAAAAATGGAAAAGACGAGTTTTTTCATTTTTTTCCCCACATATATTTTTAATATATTTATCAAAATTATGTTATCATTATTATAGAAAAATGGCAACTATGATGTAAAGATTTTCATTATAATTTTGAATATTCCAGGAGAATAGTTCCTTTTTCGTTTAAAATATTAGTTGAAATTAACTTAAATTGCTGATATGGAAAAGAAAGTTTTTCTGCATTTTCAAGAGTAATTGGTTCAATTGTAATATAAATTTTATCAATGTATGGAAAAAATTGCTTAAATACTGATTTACCACCAATAACTGCGGCTTCATTGATTTTATTTTTTTCTAAAAATCTTATCACTTGAACTGGTGATTCATTTAAAAAAATAAGATTTTCTGAATTTTTGTAATTTTTACTTGTAAGAACGATATTTAGGCGATCTTTTAGTGGAAAACCAATACTTTCGTATGTTTTTCGGCCCATTATTACTGTTCCAATCTTTGTTGTAAGTTCTCTAAAATGTGCTTTATCTTCTTTAGAACCCCACTCTATCCTATCGTATTCAGAAGTAGCAAAACCTCCAAACATGTCTGTAACAACAATCATAGATAAATGCATATTAATCCCCCTTTTTTATCATTTTTTTAATTTTAACATAATTTGTTATATAATATGAATATAGAAATGAGGTGAAAACATGTCGGATTTAATTGTCAAATTATATGATTTAGATTTTAGTTACGATTTACCAGAAAATATTCTTATAAAAAGACCTATTGGTCCTGAAAAGATTCATGTTTTAGAGTGGACTTTAAAAAACTTTGGAAAACTTTGGGCAAGTGAAGTTGATGTTGCATTTTCAAAAAATCCCATATCCGTTTTTGTTGCATATGAAAAGGAAAGTAAAGATATTGTTGGGTTTGCTTGTTATGATACGACATCAAGAGGTTTTTTTGGACCAACCGGGGTTTTAAAAGAATATAGAAAGAAAGGTATTGGCAAAGCTTTGCTTTTAAGAGCATTGCAGGATATGATGAATGTAGGATATGCATACGCTATAATTGGGGATGCGGGACCTGTTGAATATTATAAGAAAGCAGTTGGAGCAATTGAAATTCCAGATTCTAGTCCAGGAGTATATAAAGATTTGCTAGATAAATAAAAAGGAGTAAAAAAATGATATATTTTTTAGTTATATTAGCATTTTTATTGCTAATTCTATTTCTTTATTCTTGGCGAGTTTTAAGATTGATAAAGAAAGTTGGTTGTTTTGATTTTTCATGTCGAAAGATTTTTGAAAAAAATTTTTTGTATAGAGTGTATAAAATTTTTAATAAATATGATGATAAAAAGGATAACTTAAATACTTTAAGAGAAATATTTGATTATATAGCCGATGTATTAGAGGCTCAAGCTTGGTCGCTTCTTTTAACTCCGAAAGGAAAGAAATGGAGATTTATTGTATGGACTTATAACTTTGATGATAAGCCACTTGAGAGTTTAGGGGAGTATTTTCAAAATAATACACCATACAACCTTAATCAAATTATTTCCGAAAAGCGTTATTATTTCATTTCCAATATTTTGAAAATGCCGTATTGGAAAGAAGTTAAAGGAATAGACACAATTTCGTGGTGTGGTATTCCATTAATTTATAACGGAGAAGTCTATGCAATTTTAAATGTTGATTGGTATAGAAAAAAAAGGCCTAAAAAAGTTGACAGAATGCTTTTTGATATGATCACTGAAGAATTATCAAAACCAATTTTGAATTTTTTAAAGGTTAAGGAGAGATTAGAGGAAGAAAACATTGATTTACTAACAGGTTTATACAACAGAAGAGTTTTAGATTATGTAGATGTCAGTAAGTATAGCTATTTAATCTTTTTAGATTTGGATAAGTTTAAAGAAGTAAATGATAATTTTGGTCATCTTGTTGGGGATGAAGTATTAAGAATAATTTCAAGGAGAATAAAAAATACAGTAAAAGGTGACGATCTAATAATAAGGTACGGTGGGGATGAGTTTATCATTTTAATAAATTCAACTAAAGAAGGTCTTGAAAAATTGATACAAAGAATTAAACGCCATGTATCAAGAAATATTCATATTCAAGATAAAGATGTAAAGGTTGGAATATCAATTGGCTATTGTATGTTAGATAAAGGGCTTGAATATGCTATTAGAATAGCAGATGAAAGGATGTACAAAGATAAAAACAAAAATTAAAGAATAATTTACTTTTGTAGTTTTGTAGAAAC
This sequence comes from Thermosipho japonicus, assembly GCF_014201655.1. NCBI lineage: Bacteria > Thermotogati > Thermotogota > Thermotogae > Thermotogales > Fervidobacteriaceae > Thermosipho > Thermosipho japonicus. The sequence continues at coordinate 37,927 of NZ_JACHEX010000003.1, read as the reverse complement.
TTGACAGAACATAAAGTATATGGTATTATTTTAATCGGCTTGTGACGGTTGACCTGGTAGCTCAGCAGGTAGAGCACCTGACTTTTAATCAGGGGGCCGCGGGTTCGAATCCCGCCCGGGTCACCAGAGGGGCGAGAGTGGCGGAATTGGCAGACGCGCTGGACTTAGAATCCAGTGGGCTCGCGCCCGTGTGGGTTCAAGTCCCACCTCTCGCACCAAGAAGGAAGTATGCGGGTGTAGCTCAGTGGTAGAGCGCCTGCTTGCCAAGCAGGAGGTCGCGGGTTCAAATCCCGTCGCCCGCTCCAAAATGAAAGTGAAAGTTAAATCAAAATTATATGAAAGATGCTCCATGGAATGGAGCATTTTTTTATTGAATAATTAAAAGTTATATAAATACTAAAACATTTATTTTTAGTAGATATAAGCAAAAAATCTCCCTTTCATTTGAAAGGGAGATTTTTAAATTTTATTGTGTTAATGTTGCAGGATCAACTTTTATACCAGGTCCCATTGTTGTTGAAAGAACAACTTTCTTTATAAAGTTACCTTTAACTCCTGCTGGTTTTAAATTCAATATTTGTTCGTATGCTGACTTTATATTTTCTTTTAACTTTTCGTTGTCAAAGGATGCTTTACCAACTGGAATATGTAAGTTTCCTGTTTTATCGGTTCTAACTTCCATTCTACCTTTTTTGAATTCTTTTACTGCTGAAGCAACGTCGTTTGTAACTGTACCAGCTTTTGGGTTTGGCATTAAGCCTCTTGGACCAAGAATTTTACCTAGTTTACCTATTACTCTCATCATATCTGGTGTTGCTATTGCAACGTCAAAATCCAAGAAGTTTTCTTTTTGTATCTTTTCAACTAAATCTTCTGCACCAACATAATCAGCACCTGCTGCTTTTGCTTCTTCAGCCTTTTCACCAGTTGCAAATACCAAAACCTTAACTTCTTTACCAGTACCATGTGGCAATGAAATAGTACTTCTAATTTGTTGGTCGGATTTTCTGTAATCGATGTTTGTTTTTATGTGGAGCTCAACTGTTTCATCAAATTTAGCTGTTGCAACTTTTTTAGCAAGATCGATTGCCTCGTTTAAGTCATAGTCTTTACTTCTGTCTACAAGTTTTCTTACCTCATTATACCTTTTGGAGTGCTTCGGCATTTTGCCTCCTCCTTCCTAAAATTTATTAGTCTACAACCTCAATTCCCATACTTTTTGCGGTTCCTTCAATTATCTTCATGGCCGCTTCAATATCATTTGCGTTTAAATCTTTCATCTTGATTTCTGCAATTTCTTTAATTTGATCTCTTGTTACTTTTCCTACCATTTTTCTCTTTGGTTCTTGAGAACCAGAGTTTACTTTTGCAGCTTTTTTCAACAAGAATGATGCTGGTGGTGTTTTTGTAATAAATGTAAATGATCTGTCTTCGTATACTGTAATAATTACTGGAATTATCATACCTGCTTTATCAGCAGTTGCTGCGTTAAACTTCTTACAGAATTCCATTAAATTTACACCACGTTGACCTAATGCAGGACCAACTGGTGGCGCAGGAGTAGCTTTTCCTGCTTCAAGTTGCAATCTTACTTGTGCAACTACCTTTTTTGCCATAATACAACCTCCTTCTTGTGGTTATAGGGTTAACCCTCCCACTTGGTAACAAATATATCAAACTTTTTCAACTTCACTGGTATGAACAGTGACTGGCGTTTCTCTACCAAAAATGGTAACAGAAACTTTCAATTCGTTATGCTCCGGATTAATTTCTTTGACACTTCCAACAAAACCTTCAAATGGACCTGAAACAATTTTTACAGAATCTCCAACTTCAAAATCGAACTCAATCTTTATTTCTTTTTCTTTTTCTACCTGTGGACTTTCTTCAGCGCCAGCAAGTCTTAGTAGAACTTTTGCTTCTTTATCATCAATTGGAATTGGTCTACCACCAGAAGAAACAAAATCTATAATTCCAGGAACGGTTCTAACAAAATGCCAAAACTCGTCATTCATGATCATTTCAACAAAGAGATAACCAGGGAAAAGCTTTCTAACCTTTACTTTTTGAACCTTTATTTCTTTTTTTGTTGGAAAATCTATAATTTCAATTCTCCCAGAACTTTTTGCGGTAACCTTTTTTGGCTCAGCTAATATCTGACCAGTTTTTACCTGCGTTCCTTTCTTAATTGTAGAGACAAAAGTTTCATTTGGAACAACATATACATCTATTTCACTAATAGAATTTCTTACAACAATTCTTTTCATATTTTCGGTTTGAATAATTTTTCCATCTATTTCACAAATAATTTCTTCATCACTAGAAAGTGGCATTCCTTGCTTTACATGTCCACCAATTTTAAGTCCCGTAATTGGTTTGTTTTTCTGAGGAATAACATATGTTTTTGTAAATTTCTTATCTTCTGTTTCTATAACAACCTTTTTGGCATTTCTTACATCAGTTACAATGCCATCTCTTCTTACCCTTATAGCTGGCTCTTCAGCTAAAACATCACCTTTTTTAACTAAAGTACCATTTGATACGAGAATTTTAGCATTTAAAGAGACGATGTGTCTTTCAGATGATTTTGAAGAGGCATCAATAACAACTTCTTCGGGTAAGAGTACCCTAGAAATAACGTGCTCAAGTCCTTGAGCTTTTATTTTTGCTTCCAAATTCTCCTTGGCGGTAGCTTCATACCCCGCCAATGTTTGTAAAATATACCATCTTTTTTTCATTTATACCACCTCAAAAATTAAAAAAGCTTAAATAGAGCACTCAATGCGCCTGAGAAGATCAAGTCAAGAGTAAAGAAGTAAACTCCGGTAACCAACAAAATAACAAGAACAACACCAGTTGCTCCCCAAAGCTCTTTTTTATTTGGCCAATGCGTCTTTTTAATTTCAGTCTTTACTTCTCTAAAAAATTTTCTTAATTTTTCCATCTGGCATCTCCCCCATAAAAAAATTTGGCAGGGGCGGCAGGACTTGAACCCGCAACACCCGATTTTGGAGACCGGTGCTCTGCCAGTTGAGCTACGCCCCTGTGTTTTTATGCTTTAGTTTCTACATGTTTCGTGTGTTTATTACATTTTGGACAATATTTTCTAAGTTCTAATTTTTCCTTCTTGTTTTTTTCGCGAGTCGTATAGTAATTTTTATTTCCACATTCGGAGCATTTCAAAGCAACTTGTATTCTCATCGTCTTCCCTCCTATTAAAAAAATCTGGTGGTGAGGGAAGGATTCGAACCTTCGAAGGCATTCTGCCAGCGGATTTACAGTCCGCCCCCTTTGGCCACTCGGGCACCTCACCACCTATACTTGGAGCCAGCGGAGGGACTCGAACCCTCAACCTATTGATTACAAATCAATCGCTCTGCCAATTGAGCTACGCTGGCTCGCTGCGGTTTCTATTATACCTTATATCAAAGAACCTGTCAATACTTTACATAGGGTAAAAGTGCCATTTGCCTTGCTCTCTTAATTGCTATTTTAACCATTCTTTGGTGCTTTGCACAATTTCCGGTAATTCTTCTTGGGATTATCTTTTCTTTTTCTGTTAAAAATTCTCTTAGAAGCTTGACATCTTTGTAGTCAACATATTCTACCTTTGATTGGCACAACTTACATACTTTTGGTTTCCTCTTTCTTCTATATCTCATTTATATTACCTCCTTTTTTCAAAGATCAAAACGGTGGTTCATCATTATCATTGTTATCAAACAACTCGTCATATTCGATTTCATTCTCAGCTTCCGGTACTATTGGAACATCATCTTTTTTGTCCATAAACGTAACTTGATCCGCCCAAATTTCAGGTGTAGTCCTATTTTGTCCGTCGCTTGTCTGCCATCTATTTATTCTTAGTTTTCCTTCAACGAGGACTAGTCTACCTTTGGTCAAGTAATTTTGAACAAATTCCGCTAATCTGCTAAATGTAACTATCCTTATAAAATCTACTTCATCATTGCCCCTCTTGTTACTTCTGTTTACTGCTATTGTAAATGTTGCAACTATTGTTCCGTTTATTGTTTGCTTGACTTCTGGATCTCTCGTCAGTCGCCCAACCAGGACGACCTTATTATAGTTCACTCTTCCACCTTCTCGGTATTTTCAACCGTCTCCTCTTTTTTTGCTGCTTTTCTTTCTTTCTTTTCTAGGTCGAATCTTCTGAATGTCTGCCATCTTAAAAATTCTGGTCTGACTTTGAAATACATCTCAAGCTCATTAAGTTTTTCTCCGTCTGCTCTGAAGTATACCACTGTATAATCTGCTTCGTTGTATTTCTTAAGTGGATATGCTGTTTTTCTTATTCCCCATCTGTCTACATTGTCAATTTGTGCGTTTAACTTTTCCTTCAAAAATTCTACAACACCGTTTGCAAGCTTTTCTCTTTCTTCTTCTGCAATATCTGGTTTGATGATAAACATTGTTTCGTATATTCTCATCCTTGCACCTCCTCCCTCGGTCTTCTGGTCCCACCTTTTTTTAGGTGGAACGGGTTTTTCAGAATAAAAGGGAGCAATTGCTCCCTTCTGGTGGGCTCGGGAGGAATCGAACCCCCGACCATCCGGTTATGAGCCGGACGCTCTGCCAACTGAGCTACGAGCCCACTTTGCTTTGGAGGCGACGGTGGGATTTGAACCCACGAATAGGGATTTTGCAGACCCCCGCCTTTGACCGCTTGGCCACGTCGCCTCGCATGTCAGATTTTAACATAATATATTTTTTCTGTCAATAAGTCTTTTATTAAAAGAATGTTAAATATATACATTTTATAATTTATGATATAATTTCTTTGGTGAATAAAATGAAAGAGAACAAAAAATTTGATTTTATAATTTTAATTTCGGTTATTTTTTTAATTGTTTTTGGACTTTTGAATTTATATAGTGTATCTAAATATTTGGTTGTTAAACAATTTTTCTGGGACTTGCTGGCAATAGGTGCAGCAATTTTTGTTTATTTTCTTAAAGAAAATTTGATTAAAAAATTAGTGATACCTTTATATATAATTTCTGTAGTTTTACTGGCCGCTGTGTTGATTTTTGGAACTAGGGTATATGGTTCTGTAAGATGGTTTAGATTTTTTGGACTTTCTTTTCAACCTTCAGAACTTTCAAAATTATCGTTAATACTTATGTTATCAATTATCTTTGTAAAAAAAGATTTAAGATCGTTTTTTTTCTCTATCTTTGTTTTGGTAGTTCCAGTATTTTTGATATTAAGGGAACCCGATTTAGGAATGTCAGTGTTACATATCTTTGTATGGTTTACAATGCTTTTGTTTTCAGGAATATCGTTTAAGTATATTCTACTCATAGTTGGAAGTGGAGTAGGTGCTATTCCGATAATATACTTTTTCTTTTTGAAAGACTATCAGCGAGCAAGAATATTATCGTTTTTAAACCCAGAAAAATACGCACAAGGAGCTGCCTACAATGTTATAATGTCGAAAAATGCAGTTGGTTCTGGCGGACTTCTTGGGAGAGGGTATTTAATTTCTCCGGCTGTAAATGGTAATTATGTTCCAAAAATGGAAACAGATTTTATTTTTTCAGCAATTGGTGAGCAATTTGGATTTTTAGGAAGTATACTTGTTCTTGCAGCATATCTAGTTATTATAATTAGAGTATTTAGTAAGATGAAAGATTTTAAAGATAATTTTTGGAGACTTGTCTCTGTAGGTATTATATCAGCATTTACATTTCATGTTTTTGAAAATATTGGAATGAATATAGGTATAATGCCAGTAACTGGAATTCCACTTCCATTTTTAAGCTATGGTGGAACATCGACATTTATATTTGGGATTATGATTGGTTTTCTTTTAAAGTCTTTAGCACTTGTCGATAAATCAAGGAAGGTGATTTTATGATTCACAAAAGAAGACGGGAGCGTATTTGGCCTTATGTTTTAGTATTTGGGTTAGTAATACTCTTTATAGTCACAGTCTTTTTTGCTTTTGGTAATTTTTTCAGGTATAGAAAAATTTTAGATGATTATAATGCTCTGAAAAAATTTGTTGAGAGCAAATTAAATGGATACGAAGCCAAGTTAAAGGATCTTGAAAGTAAATTTGGTCCAAATTCAGTTTTGGATAAATACATACTTTCGGTTAATTATTTAAAAAATTTTGGAGCTGATCTAGAATACATTTTAAATAATATTGAAGATGAGCCAGGAACTGGATATTTCATGGTATTTGTAGTTGGCAATGAACCTAGCTGGGTTACGGTTAAAGATGACAAAAAGACGTATTTTTCAAGAGAAATTTATCCCGGACTTTCAAAGTATAAATTCTATTACTTTAAAAGTCCAAAGATTATGACGGATTACGATATAATAGTTTCCCCGGATGCTGATATTGTTGTAGGAAAGGCTGGTAAGGTATATCTTTTATTTTATGGTGTAGGTTCATCATTTCACCCAACAAAAATTGTTCATATAGAAGATATGAAGGTGAATAATTTGATGAAAACATTTAGTTTATATGTTCCTGGAAGATAAAGGAGGAGATATGCGGTGTATTTGCAAGATGTGATAAAAAAATTAGATGAGTTTTGGGCTCAAAATGGCTGTTTTATAGACCTGCCATATGATATGGAAATGGGTGCAGGAACATTCCATACATCAACCTTTTTTGGAGTCTTAAGAAACAGAGATTGGAAAGTTGCATTTGTTCAACCAAGTAGAAGGCCAACAGATGGAAGGTATGGGGAAAATCCAAATAGAATGCAAAGATTTTTACAGTATCAGGTAATTATAAAACCAAACCCTGAAAATTCTCAGGAACTTTATTTAAAATCACTAGAAGCATTGGGAATTAATCCTAGAGAGCATGATATAAGATTTGTTGAAGATAACTGGGAATCACCTACACTTGGTGCGTGGGGTGTTGGTTGGGAAGTGTGGCTCGATGGAATGGAAATTACGCAATTTACTTATTTTCAACAGGTTGGAGGCATATCTTTGAAAAAGATACCGCTTGAAATTACATACGGTTTAGAGAGAATAGCCATGTATCTTCAAGGCGTAGATAATGTTTATGATGTTATGTGGAATAAGGATGTGAAATATGGAGAGCTCTTTTTAGAAAACGAAAAACAATTTTCAGTATATAACTTTGAAATGGCCGATGTTGAAAAGTTATTTAAATTATACGAATTATACAGGGAAGAGTTTAATAGATTAATAGAGAATAATCTATTTCTTCCAGCATATGAGCAATTAATCAAGTGTTCTCACACCTTTAACCTTCTTGATGCAAGGAATGCAATTAGTGTTGCACAGAGACAGAATTATATAAGAGATATAAGAAGTATGGCTATGCAATGTGCAAAAAGATTTTTAGAATTTGAGGAAGGTGAAAATTAATGGCAGAATACATCTTTGAAATAGGTGTTGAAGAACTCCCAACCACAGAAGTTGAGAACATATTGGTTCAATTGAATGAAAAGATTTCAAAACTTTTGGATGATGAAGGCTTATCATATGGTGCGTTGAAAGTTTTTTATGCTCCAAGACGATTTGGATTTTATATAAAAGATCTCGATGAAAAACAAGGTGATAAAATTGTTCAAAAGAGGGGGCCTTCTGTAAATATTGCATATGATGAAAACAAGCAGCCTACAAGAGCGCTTGAAGGCTTTTTAAAATCAAATGGGGCTTCATTGGAAGATGTTGTAATAAAAGATAACTATGTATATATAGAAAAAAAGATAGAAGGAAAAAGTTCAGACGTTATTTTGAAAGAAAATATTCCAAGTATTATTTCAAAATTAAGTTTTAGAAAACCGATGAGATGGGGTAATGGAACTTATTCTTTTGTTAGAATCCCTCACTGGATTTTGTCGTTATATAACGGAAAAGTTTTGGATTTTGAAATTTTTGATTTAAAGGCTGATAACAAGACGTTTGGTCATAGATTTGTTAAAGACGAATCTATAGAGACATCTGGAATAGATGATTATTTTAAAAAGCTCAAAGATACAAATGTTATTGCTCTGCATGATGAGAGAAAAAAAGTGGTAGAAGATATTCTTTCAAATTACAGTGTTTTAAAAGATGAAGATTTAATAGATGAAGTAGTAACACTTTGTGAATATCCTCAAGTAGTTGAGGGAAGTTTTTCTAAAGAGTATTTAAAATTGCCTGAGGAATTAATTACAACAACTATTAAACATCACCAAAGATCATTTACAGTATATGAAGGTGAAAAGATAACCAATAAATTTCTTTCATTTATTGACTCACCAACTGGTGATATAGATGTTATAAAGAAAGGTTACGAGAAAGTTGTAAATGCAAGATTGGAAGATGCAAGGTATTACTATGAAAAAGATTTGAAAATACCATTGGAGAAATTTAACGAATCTTTAAAGGATATAATTTTCCAGAAGGATCTTGGAACTTTAATGGATAAAGTTGAAAGAATTGAAAAAATTTCAGAAAAGTTGTGTGATGATTTAAGTGTTGGATATTCAGATAAGGTAAGGATTTTAAGAATAGCACATCTTTGTAAGGCAGATATTGCATCAAATGTTGTGTATGAATTTCCTGAGCTTCAAGGGACGATGGGAAGAATATATGCACTAAAAGATGGAGAAGATTATAAAGTTGCAATTGGAATCGAAGAGCACTATAAAGATGTTCCAGAAAGTTTAACAGGTGCAGTTGTTGCAATAGCAGATAGAATTGATACTATTGTTGGAAACTTTTTAGTAGGAAATATTCCAACTGGTTCAAAAGATCCATTTGGACTTAGGAAAAAAACCGATACCATATTTGAGATTATAGTCAAATATAGTCTCAATATTGACCTTGAAAATCTTTCAAAATTTACTGCAAGTTTGTTGTCAAAAGATATTCCAAATGAACTTGTTGAATTTTTTGAAACAAGGTATGAGTTATTTAATCAAAATACAAGGTACGATATAGCAAGAGCGGTAAAAAGATTTTGGAAAAAACCATTATATGGAAGACTTGTAGCAGAGTCATTGATTAACATTGTAGATCAAGAAGAATTTCAACACCTTCTAACTGGATTTGAACGTGTCCATAACATTTCTAGCAAATTTGATTCATATGAATTTGATAGTACCAAGTTCCTAGATGATGCAGAAAAAGAGTTATTTAATAAGTACATAGAGCAAAAGCCAAAGATACTTGAGGCAATAGATAATCTAAACATTGATATAGCATTAAAGTACTTGATTGAATTAAGACCATATATAGATAATTACTTCGATAATGTTTTTGTTATGACAAAGCAAGATGATATTAGAATGAATAGACTTGCATTTTTAAAGAATTTGGACAAACTCTTTTTAAAACTTGGAGATTTGAATCTAATAGAGAAAAAATGATATAATAACAAATGGGGAGGTGAAAAATATGCGTGAAATGACAAAACAATTTTTAGAAGCAGCTTTTGCTGGAGAATCTATGGCGCATATGAAATATTTAATATTTGCAGAAGAGGCAGAAAAAAAGGGGCTTATAAAACTTTCAAAGCTTTTTAAAGCAATTGCATATGCAGAGTATGTTCATGCAAAGAATCATTTTAAAGTTTTGAAAAAACTTTCTGATGATATGAAGGATAATGTTCAAAGTTGTATTGATGGAGAAACTTTTGAAATTGAAGAAATGTATCCAGTCTATAAAAATGCTGCAGAATTTCAAGATGAAAAAGATGCCGTTAGAAGTACGCACTTTGCATTGGAGGCAGAAAAAATACATGCGGATATGTACAAAAAAGCAAAAGAATTAGTTGAAAAAGGTGAGGATTATCCAGCAGAAAAAATTTATATCTGTCCAGTTTGTGGATATACAGTAGAAGATGAAGCACCAGAAAAATGTCCTGTATGTGGTGCCCCAAAAGATAAATTTGTTGAATTTTAATTATTAAGTTTTAAGATAAATGGGGGAAATAGATCCCCCATTTATTTATTTGGAGGTGGTTTGATGTGGAAGAAATTAATTGGTTGGCTTGTTCTAGTAATTATCATTTTAATTTATTTGTCAACAGGTATTTATCAAGTTGGCCCATCTGAAGTTGCACTTATTAAAACTTTTGGAAAATATACACATTCGACAGGTCCTGGTATGCATTTTCATCTTCCCTATCCATTCCAGTCTCACGTAATAGTAGATGTTGAGACTATTAGAAAGGAAGAGATAGGTTTTAGAACTATTGAAAGCTATGGAAAAATTTCATACAGAACTGTAAATGAAGAAGCGCTAATGTTAACAGGCGATGGAAATATCATTAGTGTTGAAGCAGCAGTTCAGTATAGAATAAAGGATCCTGTAAAATTTGCGTTTAATGTTATAAATGGAAAAGAGCTAGTAAGGTTTACAACAGAGTCTGTTTTAAGGGAAAGAATTGCAGTAAGAACTATTGACGATGTTTTAACTGTTGAGAGGGATAAAATAGCTCTTGAGACTGCAGAGAAAGTTCAGGAGATATTAGATAGCTACGATTCGGGTATACTAATTAACAAGGTATATTTGCAAGAGGTTGCACCACCTGATCAGGTTGTTGCTGCATTTGATGATGTAAACAATGCAAAGCAAGATAAGGAAAGGTTTATAAATGAGGCGACAAAGTATGCAAACGATGTTATTCCAAAAGCCCAAGGTCAAGCGGAAAAGATTTTGAGAGAAGCCGAAGCTTATGCTCAAAAGAAGATACTTGAAGCCCAAGGTGAAACACAGAGATTTTTAAGCGTTTTAAAAGAATATGAAATAGCACCTGAAATAACCAAAAAAAGATTGATTCTTGAGAAATTACAATCGGTATTTTCAAGTACAAAAAATATTTTTGTTCTTGATGATAGTGGTACAATAAAACTCTTGAATGTTAACGATTTGATTGGTGGTGATACAAAATGAAAGCCAAAATAATAACGATATCAGTAATTTTACTAATCGCTATTATATTTTTAACACTTTCAATGTTTGTTGTTGATCAAACTCAACAGGCTGTAGTCTTAAGGTTTGGACAGATAGTAAATACATATTCAACGCCAGGCATACATTTTAGAACTCCGTTTGTAGATAACGTTGTAAAGTTTGAAAAAAGAATACTTCTATATGATATCGAGCCGGAAAAAATTATCACGTTAGATAAAAAGACATTGATAGTTGATACATATGCTCTATGGAAAATAGTCGATGCAAAGAAATTTATTGAGACAATGAAAACAATTGGTCTTGCTGAATCAAGGATAGATGATATAGTATACTCGAATATCAGAAATGTCTTTGCAAAACACTCTTTTGATGAGATTATATCAGACAAAAGAGAAAGTTTTTTGAAAGAGGTAACAACTCTTTCAAGAGCTGATCTTGAAAACTTTGGAATAGAAATAGTAGATGTTAGGGTAAAACATGCAGATTTACCATCTGAGAATGTAAGTGCAGTATATGAGAGAATGAAAGCGGAAAGATATAGTATAGCAGCACAAATCAGAGCAGAAGGTCAAAAAGAAGCACAAAAAATAAGGGCTGAAGCTGATAAAAATGTTACCGTTATATTGGCACAGGCGCAAAGTCAAGCAGAAAAAATTAGAGGAGATGGGGAGGCAAGCGCTACTAGAATTTATGCACTTGCATATCAGACTAACCCAGAATTTTTTGAACTTTGGAGAAGTTTAAGTGCATATGATACAATACTAAACAATGGAACGGTGATTTTTGGAAAAGATCTAGAGATATTTAAGTATATTTTTGAGGTAAAATAATTCCTTAGGGGGAGTTTCCCCTAAGGAGTTTAACTAAAAGGAGTTTGATATAAATGGATTTATTTGACAAAGTAAAACATATATTTTCGGATATGAGAGTTTCAGAATTTATGAATAGTGATGTTATTTATGTATTGCCAAACAGAACTATTGCACAGGTCAAGGAAATTCTAAGACTCAAAAGAATTTCCGGTGTGCCAGTTGTTAATTACAAAAAGAGAGTTGTTGGAATAATAAGTATTGAAGATATAATAAAATGTCTTGAAGCAAATAGTTTAAATGCACTTGTAGAAGAAAAAATGACAAAAAACGTTGTGGTTGTAAATGTTAACGATACTCTTAGGGATGTAATGGAACTATTTGAAAAGTATGGATATGGAAGATTTCCGGTGGTAGATGATGAGCACAGATTGGTAGGAATAGTTACAAAAAATGATATATTAAAGAGTGTTGCAATGAAACTAGGGATAATGTACCTTCATGATGAAAGACGCGAAAGGGCGCTTCAAAATTCAGAAAAATCTCTAATTTTGGGAATGGACTTAAAAAAAGAAGAGAGCGATTTTTATTTTAAGATAAATTATTATGATATAAATCAGATAGGAATAGGTGCTGCAAGCTTGAAGAAGTTTTTACTTTCTAAAGGTGTAGATGAAAAACTCGTTAGAAAAATTGCTATTAGTGTTTATGAGGCTGAAGCAAATGTAGTAATTCATAGTGGAAGTGATGGAGAAATATATTGTTTTTTAAAAGATGATAGTATTGTGGTAAGGATTGAGGATAAGGGAAAAGGTATAGAAAACCTTGATCTTGCCATGAAGGAAGGTTTTTCTACAGCACCGGATCATGTTAGAGAATTAGGTTTTGGAGCAGGAATGGGGCTTCCAAATATGAAAAGATACTCTGACAAATTGGTTATACTTTCTGAGAAAGATAAAGGTGTTATAGTCGAAATGGTATTTTTTAAATCTTAAGATTCGGCACAGCTTCTAGTGTTAAATCTGAAGAAATACCTTTTTTATATAATTTGTATCCTGCCATGGCTATCATTGCTGCATTGTCTGTACAAAATTCAAGAGGTGGGATTAAAACTTTTATGTTTTGCTTTTCAGAGAGTTCCTGAGCTTTTTTTCTAAGATACGAATTTGCAGCAACACCGCCTGCAAGTACTATGGTATTTACATTTGAATTTTTTGCAGCTTTGAATGTTTTCTTTAAAAGTATATCAACGACAGCTTTTTGAAAAGATGCGGCAATATCTTCTTTTGGGACGTTGTCATTATCAAATTTTTGTACGGTGTATAACACAGCAGTTTTTAATCCAGAAAAACTAAAGTTATAGTTTTTAGAATCCAACATTGGCCTTGGGAAATTAAATTTATTTTCATCACCATTTTTGGATAATTTATCGATTTCTGGACCACCAGGATACCCAAGCCCAAGTATTCTAGCCACTTTATCAAATGCTTCTCCTGCAGCATCATCGACAGTTTTTCCCAGTACTTCTATTTTATCGTCTTCTTTAACTAATAAAATTTCAGTATGGCCTCCTGATACCATTAAAACAATGTACGGAGGTTTAAGATGTGGATATGTTATGTAGTTTGCAAATACATGTCCCACGATGTGATTTACACCAATTAATGGTTTGCCTAATCTTAAAGAAAGCCCCTTTGCAAAGGATATTCCAACAAGCAGTGCTCCAATTAAGCCAGGGCCATATGTTACAGAGATCAAATCAATTTGATCAAGGGATATATTCGCCATATCTATAGCTTTTTTAAATACTATTGGAAGATTAGAAAGGTGGTGTCTTGCCGCAATTTCTGGCACGACACCACCAAATTTTTTGTGAATATCTATTTGTGAAGAAACTACGTTACTTAAAATTTTTCCATCGCTGAGAATTGCAACTGATGTTTCATCACAAGAGGTTTCTATACCTAAAACTATCATCTATGCTGACTCCTTCATTACAAGCTGTGGTTTTTCTTTGTTAGTTACACATTCTTCAGTGACGATAACCTTTTCGATGTTATTTAAATCAGGAAGCTCAAACATTACGTCGATCATAACTTCCTCAAAAACGCTTTTTAGTGCCCTTGCGCCAGTTCCTCTCTCTAAAGCTTTTCTTGAGATTGCACGTAATGCTTCTTCAGTTACTTCAAGTTCTACGTTATCAAGAAGGAATAATTTTTTGTATTGTTTTAAAATTGCATTTTTAGGTTCAGTCAATATTCTTACCATATCATCTTCTGTTAAATCTTCCAATGCTCCAATTACAGGAAATCTTCCAACAAATTCTGGGATGAGGCCGTATTGTACTAAATCCTCAGGAGTTACGTGAGAAAGAATTTCCCCCAGCCTCATGTCCTTTTTACTTTTTACAGGGGCATTAAAACCAAGGGCACTGCTTTGAATTCTTCTTTTTATTATTTCTTCAATTCCATCAAATGCTCCTCCAACGATAAATAGAATGTTTGATGTATCAACTTTTAAGAATTCTTGATACGGATGTTTTCTTCCACCTTGTGGTGGAACATTTGCAATAGTTCCTTCAACTATTTTCAATAGTGCTTGTTGAACTCCTTCTCCTGAAACATCTCTTGTAATAGATGGATTTGGTGATTTCCTTGCAATTTTGTCGATTTCATCGATATATATGATACCGTATTGTGCGCGTTCTATATCAAAGTTTGTAACTTCGAGAAGCCTTAGTATAACATTTTCTACGTCTTCTCCAACATAGCCGGCCTCAGTAAGTGGGGTTGCATCTGCAATTGCAAACGGAACATCCAAGATTTTTGCAAGTGTTCTTGCAAGAAGAGTTTTACCACTGCCGGTTGGTCCTATTAGTATAACATTTGATTTTTCGATTTCAACATCGTCAAAATCAATATCAGAAAATACACGTTTGTAGTGGTTATAAACGGCAACTGACAGGATTTTTTTAACTCTTTCCTGCCCGATCACATACTTATCTAGTTCTGCCTTTATTTGAGACGGTTTTGGAAGATTTTTCTTGTCTTTTTTTGGAGAAAAATTTCTTTTTTCTTCACTTAGAATATCATGAAAGATATCAACACAATCGTTACATATATATACATTTCCGGGTCCGGCGATAAGTTTTTCTACTTTATCAGCCGATCTTCCACAGAATGAACAAAACTTTTGAGCCATCCTTTTGCCTCCTTAAATTAATTCATTCTAATTTTATCATATTAATAAAACTGAATTGTTTCTATTATGTTTAGTCTTTTTTTCACAGTAATTAACCTTCTGGTTATTGACATACTAGATTTATATGTTAAAATATTTAACGTGATATTAGTCTATGCCGAGGTGGCGGAATTGGGAGACGCGGTTGACTCAAAATCAACTGGGGTTGACGCCCCATGCGGGTTCGAGTCCCGCCCTCGGCACCAAAAAATGGGAGCCGATGTAGGCTCCCAAACTTTTATTTGAACGTGGCATTGTTTTCGTTTGTTTTGACTTTTAAAATTTAGAAAATGTTCACTGGTGTGGGGATATGAAAAAGATTGTTAAGAACCTTATTATTGCACTTTTTACGTTTGTAGTGTTAGGTATATTGATTAATGGTAATTTTGTAAAAGATAAATATGTTTTAAATAACTGGAATCAAAAGGTTCCAGATCAAATTTTGCTTGATAAGCCTAGTACGTGTGTTTATGTTACTGAGTTTGGTGATACTAATTTTGATACCCTTGTTATTCCAAAAGTTATTGGCAATTTGTTTAGAGTATATCTTAATGGAGAAGAAATATATTCTTATGGAACAAAGACAGGTAATATTTGGAGTTATGCGTATGTTGTTCCGCTAAAAAATTTAAGCTCAAATAAAAATATATTAAAAATTGAAATTTTTGGTTTATACGATGCAGGACTGCCAAGATTTCCCTTTTTGACAGATAGAATAAATGCTTTGAGATATCAAAACTTTCAAAATTTTCTAAGGCATGATTTTTACATCATTTCAATTGGAATTTCTTTTGTTGCAGGGATAATATCTTTCTTTTTAGGTTATTTGTTAAAAGCAAAACAGATAAGTCATTCTTACGATCTATTTGGCTTGTTTTTAATTTTAACAGCTATAGCGTTATTTGATTATCAAGTTAGAACTTTTCATTTTAATGAAATTACCTTTTTGATTTTTAAAAAGATATTTTTGATTTCTGCATATTTTTCTTCGCTATTTTATATAGCTGCTCTTGAAAAATATAAATTAAAAAGATTTAGAACAAAATGGCTTATTTGGTATGTGATTTTTGCTTCCATTTTTCCGATCTTTTCATTTAATTTAAATGATTATGCTAAGTTTTCGACAGTTTCAAATATGTTAATGCTTGTTGTTCTGTTTTATGTGATTTTTGATGTTTTGTATTTAAAAATAGACAAATTATATTTTGCTACATTTTTTATAGTATTTTCCTATATTCATATTATTCTTTATTTTTTGTACGTAAGATCTTACCATTTCCAAGAGTTTTTGACAGGTTATGGATCAGCTTTCTTATCAATTTCAGTTATTTTAATGTTAACTGATGAGTTTGAGAAGGTGCTTGTTGAAACAAACGAAATTTCCAATTCAAGATATATAGATCCATTGACAAAAGCTTATAACAGAAACATTCTGGAAAAGCTAGATAATTCAAATATTGAAGGCTTCTTTGTTCTGATTGATCTTAATGATTTTAAAAAATTAAATGATAAATTTGGGCATGATAAAGGTGATAAAGTTCTTGTTGAATTTTCAAAATTAATCAGAGAAAACATTAGAGAAGAAGATCTATTTATAAGGCTTGGTGGAGATGAGTTTGCTTTAATTGTTAATTTAGATGATCCTGAAAGTTTTGTTGAAAGACTTAGAAAACTTTTAATAAAGATTATTAATCTTGATTTTTCATACGGCATAGTTAAATTTAGCAATTTTTCAGAATCTTATAGATTGGCAGATAAACTACTCTATGATATGAAATCCAGAAACAAAAATAAGTAATTTAAAAAATTTTTCATGTTTGTGATATAATACTTTGTGAAAGTAAATAAAGCGCAGGCTTAAGAGATGATGGAGAAGCCATATGCCAGAAAGACCTGGCATATGGCTTTTTTGTTTGGAGGTGTTGGTATGAAAGTTTTTGTTATTGGTGCGGGGATTTCGGGTAGTCTTGTAGCGCGAGAACTTTCAAAATATGACTGTGAAGTTCATGTTTTGGAAAAAGCCCCAGATATTGGTTGGGGTGTGACAAAAGCAAATTCTGCAATAGTTCATGGTGGATATGATGATCCACCTCAAAGTGTTAGGGCAAAATTTGCTGCAAAAGGTAACCGTCTTTATGATGAACTTTCTAAAGAGCTTGACTTTGACTTTGAAAGAGTTGGATCTCTTGTTGTTGCTTTTAAAGAAGAAGATATAAATTATTTAAAAGAGTTGAAAGAGCGTGGCAAAAAAAACGGAGTTGATGATCTAGAAATTCTTGAAAAGAGTGAATTGAAAAAGGTTGAACCGAATATAAGCGACGAAGCAATTGCGGCACTTTATTGTAAAAGTGCAGGAATTACTGAACCTTGGGAGGTTGCAATAGCAGCTATTGAAAACGCTGTTGAAAATGGTGCAATTTTGCACCTTGAAGAAGAGGTTTTAGATATTCAAACAAAGAATCAAAAGGTGTCAAAAGTTATAACCAACAAAGGGGAATATGAAGCAGATGTTGTTATTAACGCAGCTGGTCTTTTTGCAGATGAAATAGCTAAGATGGCTGGTGTTGGTGATTTTGAAATTTTTCCGCGAAAAGGTGAATATATACTACTTGATAAAAAATTGAAAGGACTTGTGAATACGGTTGTATTTCCTACACCAACGAAAAAATCAAAAGGGATACTTGTTGTTCCAACAGTAGATGGTGGAATACTGTTAGGTCCAAATGCGAAAGACCTTCCAAAGAGTATGAAGTACGATCTTGGTACGACACCTGAAGGATTGCAAGAGGTATATGAAAAATCAAAAAGACTTATTCCAAAAGTGGAACTTTCATATACAGTAAAAACATTTGCTGGCCTTAGACCAGAAACCAAAGAAAAAGATTTTATAATATCTGCTACAAAAGTTTGGGGATTTGTTAATGTAGCAGGGATAAGATCACCAGGTCTTACTGCAGCACCTTCTTTTGCAAAATATGTGGTAGAAGATATTTTGCAGGATCAGCTAAAAATTAACCTTTCAAAAAAGAAAGATTTCAATCCTTATAGAAAGAGAATTACTAATATAAGGGATGTAAGTTTAAAAGAGTGGGAAGAACTTGTGAAGAAGGATCCAAAATATGGAAGAACGGTTTGTTTCTGTAATAATGTCTCAGAAGCTGAAATTGTTGAAGCTATAAGAAGGGGTGCTAGAACACTTGATGGAGTAAAATTTAGAACAAGAGCATCTTTTGGAAGGTGCCAAGGAGGTTTTTGTAGTTTGAAGATTGTGGAGATAATCTCTAGGGAGCTAAATATACCAATGGAAGAAGTTAAGCTTAATTCAAAAAATTCTTGGATCATGGATGGCAAGGTGAGAGCATGAGAAGGGAAAAAGTAGATGTTTTGATAGTAGGTGGAGGTGCAGCAGGGCTTGCTGCAGCAATTTCTGCAACCGAAAGTGGTGCAAAGACAGTTTTGCTAGAAAGAGATAGAAGTACTGGTGGCGTTTTAAACCAATGTATTCACAATGGTTTTGGGCTTCATGTATTTAAAGAGGAACTTACTGGACCTGAATTTATGGAACGACTCTGGGAAGAATTAAAAGAGGATGTAATAAGGTCTAATTTTACAGTTTTAGAGATTAAACCTGACACAAGAGAAGTAATTACCCTTTCAGAAGATGGGATAATTGTATTTGAACCAAAAGCTCTTGTTATGAGTACAGGAGCAAGAGAGAGACCTTTGAATTCCCTTAGAATACCAGGTTCCAGAGTTGCTGGTATTTATACAGCGGGAGTTGCACAAAAGATGGTAAATATATACAACAGGCTTCCAGGTAAAAAGGTTTTAATAGTTGGTTCTGGAGACATTGGCCTTATTATGGCAAGAAGGTTAAAGATAGAGGGCATGGATGTTGTGGGTGTTGTAGAAATAATGCCTGAGCCAGGTGGCCTTATTAGAAACGTTGTACAATGTCTTGAAGACTTTAATATACCGTTGTGGCTAAGCCATACAGTAATTGAAATCCATGGAAAAGAAAGACTATCTGAGGTGGTTATTGCAAAAGTAGATGAAAATAGAAAACCAATTGCTGGAACTGAAAAGGTTATTAAAGTTGATACGTTAGTAACATCTGTTGGCCTAATTCCACAAAATGAATTAATTGAAAACTTTGTTGAAATGGATCCAATAAATAGAGGACCAGTTGTAGATGATTATATGAGAACAAGTGTTGAATGGATTTTTGCGGCAGGTAATAACGTTGCAATACATGATTTGGTTGATTTTGTATACGACGAAGGAAAGATTGCTGGAATGCATGCAGCAAGATATGCATTAGGTGAGAAACTGCCGGAAGTAAAATACGAGTTTGTAAGAGGTAAAAATGTTGGAGTAATGCTTCCTCAAAAGTTTACTGGAACACAACCATTTAAGATGTATATAAGGCCTACAAAAAGCTTGGAAAAATCTGTCTTAAAATTTTCAGATAAAATAATTAGAAAATTCAATTGGAGGATTAGACCGAGTGAGATGATAGACTTGGTTGTAAAAAATTTTGAGGGCTTTGATAGTAAAATCACCGTGGAGGTGAGCAATCTTGACTAAAAAACTAACTTGTATATCATGTCCTATTGGTTGTGAGCTTACTGTTTATGTGGAAGGTGATGATATAAAGGTAGAAGGGAATAGATGCCCAAGAGGATTTGAATATGCAAAAAATGAGGTAACAAATCCTCAAAGGATGCTTACAATAAGTGTGAAGGTAGAAAATGGTGTTATGGATCTTGTTTCAACAAGGACTGATAGACCTATTCCTAAGAAAATGTTAGAAGAGGCTATTTCGTATATAAAAGGCTTAAAAGTTCAAGCACCTATTAAAAGGGGTGATATAATAGTAAAGGATCTTTTAAATACCGGTGCAAACCTTATTGCTACAAGAACCGTTCTTAAAAAATGATTAGAATAAGTCAAGGGGGGATATGGTGTATATACTGGCACTTGATCAAGGTACAACAAGTTCACGCGCTATCCTTTTCAATGAAAAGGGAGAATATGTATATGGTTTAAATAAAGAGTATAAACAAATTTATCCAAGACCTGGATGGGTGGAGCATGATCCATACGATATATTAAATTCACAAATTGAAGTAGCAAAAAAGGTAGTAGAAACAGTTGGAGCAGAAAATATAGCTGCGATAGGAATTACCAACCAGCGTGAAACAACTATACTTTGGGATAAAAAGACTGGAAAACCTGTGTATAACGCTATAGTTTGGCAGTGCAGAAGAACTGCGTCAATTTGTGATGATTTAAAGGAAAAAGGTTATGAAAAACTTATAAAAGAAAAAACTGGGCTTGTTGTTGACGCGTATTTTTCGGGAACAAAGATAAAGTGGATTTTGGATAATGTTGAAGGAGTAAGGGAAAAAGCAGAGCGTGGAGATATATTATTTGGAACAGTTGATAGCTGGCTTATTTGGAATCTTACCGGCGGAAAGGTACATGTGATTGATTATTCAAATGCTTCTCGTACTATGTTATTTAATTTAAAAACTTTGGACTGGGATGATGAAATTTTAGAGATCCTTAATATTCCAAGAACAATTTTACCTAAACCAATGCCATCAAGTTATGTATATGGATATACAGAAATTTTTGGAGGCGAAATTCCAATCGCAGGAGATGCTGGTGATCAACAGGCATCACTTTTTGGCCAAACCTGTTTTGAAAAAGGTATGGTGAAAAATACATATGGAACAGGTTGCTTTATACTTATGAATACAGGAGATACTCCTTATTATTCAAATTCGGGGCTTTTAACAACCATTGCTTGGGGTGTTGATGATAAAGTAGAATACGCATTGGAAGGAAGTATATTTGTTGCAGGTGCAGCAGTGCAATGGCTTAGAGATAATTTAAAATTGATTGAAAACGCTTCAGAAACAGAAGATTTAGCAAAATCCGTTCCTGATTCTGGAGATTTGTATTTTGTTCCTGCAATGGTTGGACTTGGTGCTCCATATTGGGATATGTATGCAAGAGGTCTTTTGATAGGTATAACGCGCGGTACAACAAAGGCACATATTGTTAGAGCTGTTCTTGAATCAATTGCCTATCAAACAAGAGATGTTTTAGAAGTAATGTCAAAAGAGGCAGGAATTAATATGGGAACATTAAGAGTAGATGGTGGAGCATCAAATAATAACTTTTTGATGCAATTTCAAGCTGATATATTAGGTGTTCCTGTAGAAAGACCTGAAGTTACAGAAACTACCGCTTTGGGTGCGGCATATCTTGCAGGTCTTGCAGTTGGTTTGTGGAAGAGTAAGGAAGAAATTGCATGGAATTTAAATAAACGTTTTGAACCTCAACTTTCAAAGGGCGAACGCGAAAGGTTGTATAGAAGGTGGAAAGAAGCTGTAAAGAGATCCATGAGATGGAGTGAAGAGTAATGCACCCGTTTATTTATCCTATTGTACCTGCTATACGTAATTTAAAAATGGTTGAAAAGATAATTAGTACGCAGGCAAGCTCTGTGTTTTTGCTTGAAGGAGATATATTTGAAATAAAAAGGGCGTGCAAGAAATTAAAAGAGCACGGAAAGTTTGTATTTGTTCACGTGGATCTTGTTGAAGGAATAGGAAAAGATAAGGCAAGTGTTAAGTTGGTTAAAGAATTTGTAGGCGCAGATGGGATAATAACTACACGTTCAAATTTGATTGATTTTGCAAGAAAATTAGATTTAATGGCTATTCAAAGGATTTTTTTAATAGATTCTAAAGCATTTCAAACTGGTATAGAGCAGGTGAAAAAGCACAAAGCTAATTTTGTTGAAGTTTTGCCTGGTTTAATACCAGAGCTTGTGAAAAAGATTAAAGAAGAAATAGTTCAACCGATTATTTCGGGTGGGCTTGTTACCACAAAAGAACAAGCAAAATTATTATTGGAAAATGGTGCTATAGGGATTTCAACAAGTTGCGAAAGTCTCTGGAATGAATTTTAAAAAACTTAAATAAACTTGAATATTGCTTAAATAAAAGAGGGTATATTAATTAGATGGAAGATGATAACCTTTTTTTTAATTTTCTTTTTAGGTAACTTTTTGATACAATTATATGCTAAAAACAAAACAGGAGGTGTGGGGTATGAAAAAAAGATTATTTTTACTTTTAGCAGGTTTGCTTGTGATATTTATAGTATTTTCAGGATGTCTTCAGCAGCTTCCTAATAACAATGATGGAGATGAAAATTCAGGAGGGACTAATTTAGGTTTTGATGGAATTATAGCTTCAAAATTGGATTATTTGTTTAATGAAACCTCTGATGCAACAGTTACAGGTGTGTTAGTTTATAAGTATATTGGTTCTACATATGGATATGGAATTATTGCTGATGCAACAGCTGGATTATATATCAAAGATATTTCATCTGCAAATTTAAACGTTGGAGATAAAGTGACCGTGAGAGGTGCTTTGTATAAAGATACATATCATGGAAATTTAAGAATGAAGAATGTAACAGTTGTTAGTACTGCTACAGAAGTAATGCCTGAACCAGTGGTATTAAACGTTGGATTAAAGAATGGTTGGTTGTTTAATGATGCTGGCGAAACAACAGATGCAACTTCTTTAGCTTTATGGAATTACAGATTTGTAACTGCAAAAGGTACATTAACATCGTTGGATAATGATGGGAAAAAGTTTGAATTAGAATATCCGGTAGAGTCTGGTAGTGCAACAGTTACAGTTTACACTTATACAGCAATTGCAACATGTACAGACAAACCTGCAACAATTACGGGATATCTGGCAGCATATTACGGAGAGTGGAGATTGTATCCAAGAGACTTAGATGATATTGAATTTTAATTACTAGTAAAGAGTTAAATAAAATAGGGCCATCCTATGGCCCTATTATTATCGGGAGGGAAAAATATGAAGAAGTTTTTAATAACATTGATGGTACTATTTTCTTTTATAGTATTTGCGGGGAATTTTTCCTTATCAGTTTTAAATCTTATGACAATTGGTTTAAATGATGGCTCTTTTGATAATTTTCCAATATTATATGCAACCTATAAACCATTTGATTTTCTTAAATTTAAAGTTAATGACTATTTGGCACTTTCACATGATGTTTGGAATATAGGGGATTTTTCTATAGCAAAGCCAAGGTATTACTACCTTGAAGGAAAATTTAACATTTTTGGAGTTGATTTAACGATTGATGCTTTAAAGGCCCGCTTAAAAAGCACACAAACTGAAAAATTGGATGGATTAAGAGTTGGAGGATTAAAATTTGATTATTATGGATTAGGTCTATTTGCAAGATATGGTGTGTTTAATTTAGGTGGTGCTTATAACCTTGATAATAATACCTTTGCTGCATTTTCAAAGATTGATCTTTTTGGTTATGACTTTGGAGTTTATTATGAAAATAGGTACAATCAATTATCGGCGGATATGAATAAGGAATTTAACTTTGGAAATATTTCTTTAGATATGTGGGGAGCACTTTCAGCAAAAACTGATAATTTAATGGAATTTTCATATTTAGTGGGTGCAAGAGCAAAATATAACAATTTTGAATTATCAACTCAGTTTTTAAAAATTGGTGCAAATGTATATGATGTAGATTTTCAAACGGGAGATCCTATAGACAAACTTCTTAATAGCAATGATTGGGCAATTTATGCCGATTTAGATTATCACCTTAATGATTATGTTCTTGGAATATTTGTAAGGTACAATAGTGTGTGGGTTGAATCAAACATGCTACCTTTATATGGTGCTAAGTTATCATATAAAGACTTTACTCTAAAGGTTGGAAATGGAGATTTGTTAAGTGGAGACAGCTTCGGTGGAAAACAGCTTATAGCTGTTGAGTTAAATTATTTCTACTCACTTGATTTTGAAAATCTTTTAAACTTTTCCTTTGGCAAAAAAGAAAACATTAGTGCCGAAAAAGTTGAAAAACAGATTGGTGAAAAAACATCCTATTCTTCTTTGATGGATGTTGCTTTTGGCCAGGAAGGAGCTATATATACTGTTAAAGGAATAGTGACTTCTCCAAAAGATTTACTTGGAAAAGGTAGCTTTTACATTCAGGATGAAGTTTCAGGACTCATGATTTATGCACCATCATTTACAGAAAGCTTAGAAACAGGTGACGTTGTTGTAGTAACTGGAAAAAGTAAATTGTGGAATGGAATAGTAGAACTTGTTGCTGATTCAATAGAAGTTGTTGGAAAAGATAAGCCAAAAGCAGATGTTTTAACAAGCCTTTCAGATGTCTTTTTGTCAAGCTTAGTTTACGTTGAAGGAGTAGTAAAAGAAAAAAGAAAATATGATTTTGTAGTGGATACAGGGGAATTTCTAATAAAAGTTTATTTAAAGAAAGGTACAAATATAGATATTTCTAATTTGTCGGTAGGTTCAAAGGTTAAAGTTACAGGAATCCTTACTTTGTATAAAGGTGAATATGAAATTTTGCCTAGAGGTCAATTTGATGTAGAGATTTTAAAATAATAATTGTGCCACCTTTAGGTGGCACATTTTAAAAAGTAAAAGAAGAAGGGAGCAGTATGGATTTGAAAAAGCTTTTGCCAATTTTGTTATTTAGTGTCTTAATTACGTTGTTTTCTTGTATAGATATTGATGCTATAGACTTTTTAAGTCCCATTAAAGATGATAGTGGATTTGTAAAGTTAGATGTGGTTCACATTGTTGATGGCGATACTTTCTATGGATATGTAAATGGAGAGTACAAAAAAGTGAGAATTGTTGGAATTGATACTCCAGAAACTCATGCAGGTAGTAAACCAGTTGGTGAGTACGGAGAGGATGCAAAAAGGTTTTTAGAAGATTTTGTCAGCAAATACGAGATATATTTAAAGGTTGTAGGAAATGATGGATATGGTAGAACTCTAGCTTATGTTTTTGGAAAAAATAGTGAAAATGGTTATATATTCTATGAAGAGTCAGTTTTAATGGAAGGATATGCAAGACCTTTAATATATTTTGATAATGATGATAGTGAATTAACTCCAAGGCTTGTTCAAGCTTATAACTATGCCTTTGAAAATAAAAAAGGAATATTTTCAAAATGGAATTCAGCAAAGATTTTAAGTAGTAAGGCTCAAATAACAAGCTCACTTGAAGGTAAGATCGTTTTTCTAGAAGGAACAGTGAAAGATATAAGAAAAAATTACCATAGTAATGGTGGATATCACTACTATATTGATTGTGATTGGTTTGAAATTTCCATTCGCGATGGTGAATATGAATATTTTTTCAAAGATTATAACTTATATTCCATTAAAGGTAAAAAAGTAAGATTCTATGGAGAACTTTGGTTTGATGATAATAAACCAGAAATATTGCTTAGAAGCCCGAATGAAATAGTTGTGTTAAATTAAACAAATGTAGGTAAAATTTTGTAAATCAACCTTGGAACGATTTTGGAACTCGTTCCAAGGTTTGTTTTTTTTTATATAGGCATAGTAATATAATATGAAATTGCGAAATTGTAATTTTGGGGAGGGATGTAAGATGAAAAAGTTTCTATTGTTGTCGTCAGTTGTTTTATTATTATTCTTACTATTTGGATGTTTTTTAGCACCTAAAAGTGCTGAATTAGAGCCAGGATATTACGTTGCATTTAATTTTCAATATAAGGCTTCTGATGGAGCAGAAGATATAACAGTTCTACCGGGTTTAAAGATGAGTGAAGTGGCAGAAAATGAATATAAGCTTTCTATTGCAAAATCTGATCTTTCAAATGTTTTAGAAGGAAAAGATAAAGATGGAGTGTATTGGTGGACTGTTGTAAAGGTAGTTGATCCTCAAGCAACTAAAACTTGGATCGTATATGGTGGTACAGGACCTTATGATCCTTCTGTGCCATTTTTAAAAGAAGATTTTGATGCTCTTTTAGATACAGACAAAGTGGAATTTTATGCAACTATTCCAGATTCAACCAATACAATTATTGGTTTTGGGGATAATTTAAAAGATAAGCGTGATTATTATTTTGTCGGAACAGTGACAGACTGGTCGCATATGAAGATGGAAAATATGGGCAATGGAGTTTTTGAAGCAACGGTTACAGCAAGTGATTATGTAAAAAATATTGAATACAAAATTTGGTCAGGAGATAATTGGGATATTACTGATACATTAAAGGTATTAGCATTTAATGGAAAAAATTATTATGCAACGGGTGATAATGGAACATTTAATTTTGATGAAAATGTAAAGGAATTTAAAGTAATTTTTGATGCACATCACAGTAAAGTAAGTTTTGAACCATTAAAGAGTACAACTATTGAAACAATAGCAAATGTCAAAGAAAGATTGCTTGCTGATGACAGTGCAACATTTACAACAACGGTTCGTGGTGTTGTGACTTATACATACCACAATTCAAGTCAACCATGGAAAGATTATGCTTTTATACAAGATGATACTGATGCAATAAAGGTATATAAATCTGGCATTGGTGATGTCTTTAGTCTTGGGGATCTAGTCTTAGTTTCAGGAGAAGCATCAGTTTATGGTCATGATTTTGAAATAGTTCCAGATGCTTCAGAACTTATTAGCACAGGAAATCCTGATCCAGCACCAATGGATATAACCGGAACATTTATTGATGATGCATCTCCATTGTATGGAAAGCTTGTGGTATTCACTGGTACTGTAGAATCTACGGATACGTATGATAATGTTACTTTCTTAAGTGATGGTACAGAAATTACTGTAAAAGATTATGTTGGATATGACTGGAAAACTGGTGTAGAATATACTGTTAAAGGTGTAATAATGTGGAATTACGATAGGTATAAAGTTGTTCCAAGAAGTGTAGATGATATTACTGAAGGAATTGATATTCCTTTAAATGGTGATTTGTCCGATTTTCCAGCTGATTCTGCAGTATTTAATGATGCAACGAACGATTCACAGTGGGGTGCTGATAATGAGCTAAAACAAATTAAAGTTTGGAACAATGATTCTTATCTTTATTTAGGAATTGATGTATCTGTATCAGGCAATGGATGGCTCTTAGTTATGGATTTAGGAAATGATACGCAAGGAGCAACAGATCTTTCACAAATGAGCGCATGGGCAAGAAAGATTACACTTCAAGGATTTGAAAATGACGCATTTGTTGCTTCTTGGAATAATGATGACGGGAATAGGCATTTCTATACAGTAGAAGGTAATACTTGTACAGAAAAGACACATGAAGGTAAGACTGTTGGTTCAGTAACTGAGGTAAAGATTCCATGGAGTGATTTGGGATTTGCTTCTGGAAAACCAACACAAATAAAAATTGCTGCCTTTGTTGTAGGTGGTGATGGTTCATCTGCACCAGATACAATGCCTGACATAGTTTATCCAGATGGATGGCAATGGGACACGCCAATTACAATTGATGGATTTTTAACTTATGATGTAAAATAAGCTAGTTATTATTGAATGAATATTTGATGGGGGCATATGCCCCCATTGTTATTGGGCTTTGGAGGTGAAAAGTGTGAAAAAATATCTTTTGTTCACTTCAATTTTTGTCTTATTTTTTATATTTTTTGGATGTATGACTTTATTTAATTTATCACTTGATTCAGGAATGTATGTTGCTGGTGATTGGAACAATTGGATGCCAACTGAAAAAGATAAGATGCAATTGAACAATGGGTTTTATATGTTTGAACTTCCTGTTTCTTCAATAACATTTACTGAGGGAAGTTCAGGGCATATTGGATGGTATAAAGTTATATATGTAGGGACTGGAGAATCAAAAATTCAATCCTCAGTTCCTGTATGGCAAGAAAATCTAGGCGATGCTACTTCAATTACAATATATGCTTCTCCTAATTTAATGCACGATGGTTATGCAGTTGGTGCAGGTGATAGTGAGAAAGAAATGGGAGATTGGTACTGTGCAGGTGAGTTTAACAGTTGGACTTTATCAAAGATGTCAAAAGTTGATGATAAATATGTTTATGAAATAGAAAGAGAAGTTTCAAAAGGAGAAGGTTTTTATTTTAAGATAGCGAGAAACTCTGATTGGAAGCCTTGGGAAGAACAATTTGATGGTAAAAATTACAACGCAGGTATGGGACAAGATGGATACTTTGTTGCTGATAAAGATGGAAGTTCAATTGTTGTTGAATACTACCCACAGTTAAGTATTTTAAAGGCATTTGTTAAATAAGTGAGGTGATAAAGTGAAGAAAATATTTATAGTATTTTCTATTTTAATAACTTGTATATATTTTGCCAGTGTTTCTCCTTCATATTCATTTAAGTTTACATTTGTGGCAGACTTTACTAATGACTTTCCAACATTTTTACCAAGTTATAATACCTACACAGAATTTTGGACAAATCTTTCGGGGTTGGGAAGTGATTTTTCGGCAACCTTTTCTTTAAAAGACGATAGGCTGGATTCAGCAGAAGTTAATTTTTACAAAGATAACTTTGGGATAAATGTTTATAAAAATAGGGTATTTGGAGAAACTGATGATTTGTTGGGATTATACAAGTTTGACATGGGCTCAGATGGATTTGTTGCAAGTTACTCAAATTTTTATTTTTACTCTTTTAACAGTTTGAAACTAAATTATTTTAAATATGCATCAAATAACTTTAAGCTTTTATACAGTTTAAGAGATAATGTTAAAGATTATATGTTAGAATTTACACTTCAAAAAGGCTTAAATTATTTATTTGAAGCGGTGTATACAGATTATAGTGACTATTCTTTTGAAAAAAGCATTTTACAAGTTGGTTTATCTGAGAAAGATTGGAAATGGGGTGTTAAAATAACATTTTCAGGCTCTAATGTTTTACTTGCGGATTATACTAACATAAGCCTTGAAAACAGATATGTTGTTAATATTTGGTATAACATGCAAAAAGGTACTATTTGGACAAATTTAAAAAGTGATAAAAATGGAGATAACTTTCTTAAATATAGTAATGCGGGGTTAAGCTATGATTTTTCAGCATTTTCTATATCCTTTTCAAAGGATGGATTTGATGAATTTGGACTAACGCCAGATAAATGGGGAGATTTTAATGTTTCAGTTAATGTACCATTCAATCTTTTTGATATAAATGGTAAGTTATCTTATTCATTTGGAAAGCCTGCGCATAATACTGTTGGAACACTAGGAGAAGTATATTATCTAGAGTTGTCAAAAAGAATTGGTATGTTTAACTTGTTTGGAAAAATTCAAAGAATAAATGGTGTTTATGAAAAACGTGCTACTGCATATTTTGAATTAAAGTCTAATGCTTTTTCAAATGGAGAGCTTAAGATAATGGTTGGAAATGGAGATTTTTACAATGTAAATACGTTTAAAAAGATAGTCTCAGTTGAATTTAATACCTGGTGGTAATGGAGGTGTTTTAAAATGGTGAAAAAATTATCTTTATTTCTTATAACCTTTCTATTTAGCTTTTTATTTGCTTCTATTTACGTTGAAAATGGAATGGTGGTATTTACATTTGAAGTTGAAGCACAACAGGTATATCTTGCAGGAAATTTCAATAATTGGTCTGTTAGTGCAAATCCTATGGTAAATGAAAATGGCGTCTGGAAAATTTCTTTAGAACTTTTACCAGGTGAATACCAATACAAATTTGTTGTTGATGGTTCTAGGTGGATTGAAGACCCAGATGCCCCCTCATATGTAGATGACGGCTTTGGTGGAAAGAATGGAGCTTTTCTTCTTGTGAATGAAAATGGAAAATTAGTTATAAAGCCGGTTGGTGGTACTGAAAATAATAGTAATACTGGAAACGAAAGCAAAGAATATGAAGTTAATACATCAAGAGAGGATACCATATTTGTTGATGAAGAAGGGTATGTTGTTATAAGGTACTATAATCCAGATGCAGAATATGTTATGATAGCAGGAGATTTTAACAATTGGGATGCAGATGACATTGAAATGTATGATATTGGAGATGGCTGGTGGGAAGCAGCTTTGGAACTTGATAATGGTGTGTATCAATATAAGTTTGTTGTAAATGGTGATACTTGGGTTGAGGATCCTAACGCTTTTGCATATTTACCTGATGGCTTTGGTGGCAAAAATTCTGTTTTGAAGGTATATGAAGAAAATGGTCAGCTTAAAGTGGGAAGTCCAGTTGAAAATACAGTTGAAAAAGTTGAGAAAAAAGAAGTGCCACTAGGTGTAAGTATAATTGATGGAAAAGTATATTTTAAAGTTGAAAAGCCACAAGCTTCTAAAGCATATCTTGCGGGTTCATTTAATAACTGGAATCCACAGGATATTGAAATGCAAAATGTAGATGGATATTGGCAAGTTTCTCTTGTACTTTCTCCTGGAAAGTATGAGTATAAATATGTATTTGAGATAAATAATAACCAAACTTGGCAGGAAGATCCTAATGCACCAGGTTATGTCCCAGATGGTTATGGCGGTAAAAATGGCGTTTTTGAAATTGTTGAAAAAGATGGAACTTTGGTTATTGAAAAGCCGGAGCAAGAAACTAAATCTTCAGTTGGTATAAGCGGTAGCTATAGCTTTAATCTATCTTACAAATATGACGAAAAAAATCTACTAAAAGGTCAAGGATTTAGTAATAGTTTAGAGCTTATATACCGACCGAATGATAATTTGGAATTTTCTTTGAAATATGATGGGGCAAGTATTAATTATGCCAAGTTGGAACTTGTTAATGAAAAGCTTGAATTTTTAGCGCATTACAATTATGCATTAGATTTTCCAATTGAGGGATTAAAGACTGGGATTTTTGTAAGTTATGATGAAAAATATTATTTAGGCTTTGGAGCAGATAGTAACCAGTTGTCATGGATTGTAGGGTTGAATGTTGTAGGCATTGAAGTAAACTATAGTGATAATTATTTTGTAGATGAAAGTGTAGTTATTGTAGGTTACAATTTGAAATTATTTGATTATTATACAAAATTGTATGGAGGCTATTTCATAAATTCAAACAGCTTTGCAGCAATAGCCAGTATAAATTTAGAAGGCTTTGAAACAGAGCTTAAATATGCCAAAGGTAGAGTAGAATTTTTGTTGAGTATGAATTATTTGGATTTAACCTCAAGCTATAATATTGAAAATGGAAGTTACAATGTTGATTCAATAATTTATATCTTTGATAAATATGGTTTGTTAGCAGGATATAATCATACAACATTATTGGATAAATGGTATTTAGGATACGGCATATATAAAGAAGATTACAATGTAGGATTTAAAATAAGAAGCGATTTTTCAGGATATTATTTTGATCTTTTTGGAAATATTTCGTTTTAAATTGTTTCCTTCAGGGGATTTCCCCTGGAGGAATATTTTAGTAAATTGTAATCCTTGACATTTTTCTTATTTTAAGTTAAAATTTTACATGTGATATTTGGAGAGGTGGCCGAGTGGTCGAAGGCGCTTGCCTGCTAAGCAAGTGTGGGGGTAACCCCACCGAGGGTTCGAATCCCTCCCTCTCCGCCAAAAAGTGGGGGATAGTTCCCCCTTTTTTAAATTAAATAGTATGTGCCCGTAGCTCAATTGGATAGAGCGTCAGACTGCGGATCTGAAGGTTGGGAGTTCGAATCTCCCCGGGCACGCCAAAAAAAAGGAGGCTAATGCCTCTTTTTTTGTTATCTTAAATTGCTATAATGTAAGTGTGAAAACTAGAAAGCTAAATAAGGGGCTGAAAAAATGATTGCAGTGGTTGGAAGTTCGAATATGGATGTTGTTTTAACAGTTGAGAGATTTACTTTACCTGGTGAAACTCAAAAGGCTCAAAAATTAGAGTTTTTTCCTGGTGGAAAAGGTTCTAACCAAGCAGTTAGTATAGCAAAACTTTCTAAGAAAAATTCTAATGTTTATTTTTTAACCTGTATTGGTAATGACTCTTATGGAAGAGCTTTAAAAGACCAATACGACAAATTAAACATTGAAGGATATTTGGAAGTTGATGATAATAATGGTTTAGCTTTTATTGAAGTTACAAGAAAAGGTGAAAATAGAATTGTAATATATCCTGGAGCAAATAGAAACTTAACTAAAGAAATTATAAAAAAGCATGAAGCAAAACTTTTAGAAGCTGATTACATTTTACTTCAAAATGAAATCCCATTTGAGTCAACTTTATATGCTGCCCAACTTTTTAGTAAAAATGGAAAAATTGTTATTTTCGACCCTGCTCCAATAAGTGGAATTGAAAAGGAAATTTTTCAATTTGTTGATTTTTTGACACCGAATGAAGAAGAAGTAAAGTTTTTGACGGAAAAATTCTTTGGAAAGTTTGTCTCATATGAAGATAGTTATTTTAAGCTTAAAAGTTTAGGAATAAAAAAACTCATTGTAAAACTTGGAAGCAAAGGAGTAATTTATTTTGAAGGAGATAAAAGGATGGAAATTCCATCTTTTAAAGTTAAGGCTGTTGATACAACGGCAGCGGGAGATGTTTTTAACGGAGCATTTGCTGTAGCTTTGCATGAAAATCTTGATATAAAAAAATCATTGGAGTTTGCCTCGGCAGCAGCTGCTTTGTCAGTTACTAAAAAAGGTGCACAAAATTCTATTCCTTCAAGAAAAGAAGTTGAAAACTTTTTAAATATATAAAAAAGGCGCAACTAGCGCGCCTTTTTTAACTACATTTACTCCAGCCACATTTTTTACAACTCATACAACCTTCCTGCTTTATTATACTATTTTTTGAAAGACAAGAAGGACAATATACATTTCCGTTTTCATCTACATAGTAGCCTTCACTCCATTCAAGGTCATTTGCCATTACAAATTTTTCTACTTCTTCTGCAGTTTTAACTGTTCCGTCTATTACAAATGTTTCATCGGTTTCAATTTCCGAGCTGCCCCATAGTTCAATAAAATCATCTATTGCTTTTTTGATTTCTTCAGCAAGGCCTCTTGTATATTCACCGTTAACCTTTTGAAGCTGTTCTAAAATTTCTTCTATTGACACACCAGCTCTTAGAGCTATAGAAGATAATCTTCCAATAGATTCTGCAAGTTCAGTACCATTTGAAAGGAATATTTCAACTGCTTCTCCATTGTCATCAAAAGATACAGTAATATAAGTTGTATTTTCGTTTGATTTATATTTCCTTGTAACGCTTCTTAATGTACTCTTTCTTGGTTTTGGCCTTAGTTTATGTTTTTCATCTAAGAGGAAAAATTGAACTTTTGGAGCGTCCTTAGTTTTAACGTGTTTTGCAGAAGTTAAAACTTGAGTTTGCAGTGAACCATCTCTATATATTGTCAGTCCTCTTACATTAAGTTTTAATGCTTCAAGATAGATATTTAAAACTTCTTCTTTTGTAGCACTTGATGGCATATTAATAGTTTTAGAGATATTATTGTCAACATATCTTTGGAAAGCATCTTGCATTAAAAGATGATCCGTTGGGGAAATATCCATTGCAGTTACAAATACTTTTTTAATTTTTTCTGGTACATCTAAATCTTGCAATGAACCTTTTTCTATTAATTTTTCTTTAATTTTCTCAAGAATTTTTGGTTCAAGCTTTTTTTCTAAAACTTTATTTACATAAAAGAGTGATTCTTTTGTACCATCATGTTTATTCATATATCTAACATAAGCAAGTAAGAAATTTGGTTCAAGACCGCTACTTGTATCTGCTATGTTAGAAATAGAGCCTGTCGGTGCAATAGTCAGCACTGCTACATTTCTCTTTCCTTTTTTAGATTCTCTCATTACTTTTTTGATATCTTCATCGTATTTGCTCATTCCCATTGCAAATGGGACAAATTCTTCGTCTTTAAAGAATTTGCTCTTTTCAAACAACGGGAAGCTTCCTTTTTCTCTTCCTAGTTTATTTGATTCGTCATGCCCATGTAATGCCAT
Organism: Thermosipho japonicus; assembly: GCF_014201655.1. Taxonomy (NCBI): domain Bacteria; kingdom Thermotogati; phylum Thermotogota; class Thermotogae; order Thermotogales; family Fervidobacteriaceae; genus Thermosipho; species Thermosipho japonicus. The sequence continues at coordinate 4,089 of NZ_JACHEX010000003.1, read as the reverse complement.
GAACCCCATAAGATCAGCTGCAAATTGTCTCCCCTCTTCAGAATTGTATGGAACATCAAGTTTGTATAAAAGATCAGCAAATCCCATTATACCTAATCCTAGTCTTCTACTATTTCTAACTGCGTTTGTAATTTTTTCAAGAGGAAAGACATTAACATCGATTACGTTATCTAGGAATCTTACAGCAAGTCTTACAGTATCTTCAAGTGCATCCCAATCAACTTGTCCGTCTTCTGTGGCAAATTTAGCAACATCAATTGATCCAAGATTACATGCTTCATATGGCGCAAGGCCTATTTCACCACATGGGTTGGTGGAGATTATTTCCATTTCTGGATACAACGGATAATATTTATTCATTTCATGTAGAAATGCAAGACCTGGATCACCTGTTTTCCATGCATTTTCTGCTATTTGTTTAATTATATCCCTTGCTTTTATATATCTTTTTTCTGTAAACTTTGGATGTGAAAGTTCTATTTCACCATCTTCTTCATATAATTTTAGAAGTTCCTTTTTATCAAATGGGATTCCTACAGAAATATTGAAATATTTTAGTACTTTTTCTCCATCATTGTTTTCTTTGGCAGTTATAAATTCTTCGATGTCCGGATGGTTTATATTTAATATCCCCATTAATGCTCCACGTCTTTTATACCCTTGTTCTACAACTCCAATTGCCGAGTTAAAAACATGCATGAATGATACAGGCCCAGATGCTTGACCGTGGGTTCCAGCCACAAAACTTCCCTTTGGTCTTAAACTTGAAAAGTTAGATCCGATTCCTCCTCCTGCTTTTGTAATTAATGCATATTCTTTTACTGCTTCAAATATTCCATTGATGCTGTCATCAACTGGAACTACAAAACAAGCAGATAACATGTGCAGGTGATTTCTGGTGTTGTATATTTCTTGGTAATCAGAAAGTGTCATATTTTCAATAGGTTTCCAGAGAAGCTCATACCTTACACCCATACCAGCATTAAATAGAGTAGGGCTATTTGGGATAAATATTCTAGCTTTTAGCATTTTAAAGAACGTTTCTTCTGTTTCCTTTATTATCTCTAATTTCTTTGCATCATCCATTTTTTTTACTTGTGGGTTGTTGACAAGTTCCGATGTTGCAACTACTCTGGCAACTCTTCTACATACGTCTTCCCACTTATTTTCTAAAAAGTTTCCACTTATATCTTTGGTAAAGTACCTTTCGGAAAGTATTTTGTAGGCGTTTTTTGAAGGTTCAACATCTAGCCAGTGTTTTATAATGTCTTCATACATAATGCTTCCTCCTCTTCTTATTTACTTAGTACTTTATTAAGCCTAATATATTTTTGATTTTTTGATGCCGGAAACAAAACATTGCCTTTTTCGTCAACGTTTCTTTGCGTATAATCATATGGCCCTAAAACTAATTCATCCATATATTCAATGTAATTTTCTAAATTTTGTCTTTCTATTTCCTCTAGTGTTCTCCAGGAATAAAGGGTATTTACAATTTTTTCCGAAAATTCTTCTTTTAATTCTTTTGAAATTTGAAAGACTGCATCTCTGTTATATGGGGCAAGGGGCTCACCACCTAAATATACCACAGCTATTTTGTCATATGATTCAAGAGCATAATTTATTTTATCTTTTAAAATTTGTATAAGGTCTTCTAAATCGTATTTAAATCCTTTGTAAGGTTCCCAAGTTTCTTTGTTGTGACATAACAGACATTTTGGAGACCTATCACAGCCTTGAAAATAAATAGAAAGACCTAATAATTTTGGATGATCATTTGTTGAAAAGAAAATTCTATTTACATAGACAGTCATGTTACATTACCTCCAGTGAATAGAATTTCCTTTTTGAGTATTCATAGTTTCTTCTTGTTTTATTAAAGGAATTAATTGGAACGAGGTAACCTACTATTCTAATGTATTCTTCTGCTTTTTCTTTTCCGCATATCGGGCATCTTTTTCCGATAAATGCATGACCTTCATTACAAACTGAAATTTTTTGGTTGAATGCAAAGTACATAACACCCTTTTTAGCTATAAGATTAACCATCTTCCATGAGTCTTCTTCAGACTTAAAAGGTGCACCTATGTTAATGTGTAATATAGCACCGCCTGATACCTTTTTGTCAAATTTTCCTGAGTATTTTATTCTATTCATCATATCAGTTTCAGCTGTTAGTGGCACCCATTGATTTGAATAAAGTTCATATGGTTGCCTTTCTTTTCCAAATATGATTGCATCTTTTTTTGCAAGAGTAACTGCTGCTTTTTCTGCAGGCACTTGTTCAATGTTAAATGTAAAACCATATTTTTTAAAACCTTCCTCGGCTTTAGACTTAATAAAGTCAAGAGTCTGAGATACAAACATTTCCCCATCTTTTGAATATTTTAAGCCTTCTGCAGAAAGTTCGGTAAGTCCCATAAAATCTGATGATTCCCATACTCCCGTAATTCCAATTGTTCCATATTGTCTTTCAAGCTTCATAAGTCCTACTTTATAAAGTGGTAATACATCTTGTTCAATTCTTTCTTGAATAATGGTTCTTACTACATGAAGGATTTTTTGTACTAGATCTACCCTTTCATTCAGAATTTCAAAGAATTTATCCTTATCTCCATTTGCTTCAAGAGCAATTCTCGGAAGGTTAATTGTTACAACCTTAAATGAACCTATATTGAGGTCTGAACCCCCGATAGAATTTGCCATGCCTTTTAATTTGGTATCTTCAGGATCCGCTGATAGTGAGAGTTTTATTTCTTTAGTAGAGCTTGTGAGCCTGCAACATGATGCAACTGCATCAATTGAATCAGAGATATACCAGTTTGTATCTTGCCATTTTAAATTAATTTTGTTGATAAACCTTGCGCTATCTTCGTCTACAAATTTTCCATCTTTATAGAGAAGTGAAGCTGTAAGAACAGGGAATGTAAACATCTGCCTTTCTCTTTCTTTTGCGACCCATTCCCAATAGTGTTTTTGCAATTTAATTATGTTCTCTAGTTCATTTACAATAGGTGTACCATCTGGATATTTTTCCCCTTCAAATATCGCTTTGATGTAATTTCTGTCTAAATATGTAAAATTTGTATATGGTGATTGATGTGTTCTAATTGGTTGATTAAATGAATAAGTTAGAATTTGAAAATGTTGTTCAATATACCAGTCAATTTTGTCTTTTGGTATAATGCCTTCTTCTAAGTCTTTCTTTACGTAATACCACATCCATACAAAAAAGTCGGGAAGTCCAACTGCACCACTTGATTGATTGGAAGCAAACATTACAAATTGAATTACATGTTGAATGAATGTAGATAAATGTTGTGCTGGAATTGATTGAATTGTGTCGATAAACGGTAAACCTTTCTCCACTATTGGTTGGAGAGTATAGGCAAAACAATATGGCATAAATGCTGCATGATGTGCATCATGTAAATAAATTGCTCCATTGATTTGTGCTTCTAAAAATTTGTTTGCATCTTCTTTTCCATAGAGTTTTTTCATTTTTTTCCAGATAACATAAATAGAATTTAATTTTGTAAATGGTTTATTTACTTCAGCAAAGTATGTTCCAATGTGCTTTGAGCGGACGTTAGCGTTTGTGTCAATTGATAAATCACCTATTTTTTCATTAGCAAAGAACTTCTTATTAAAATAATCAATATCAAGATTTTTACCAAAACCTTCTAATTCAAAAATTTCAGAACCATATTTTTCTTCTAGTTTTTTAAATTGCAAATCAAAATCTTCAGAGTAGCCGAATTTAACGAACATAAAATACCCCCCAATTAAAAGAATTGAATATAATTTTTATATAACCACAATATATTGTATATCATAAAAGCAAAATATACAATATATAGTTTGTGTTAACATTCTAAATAAGTGGAAATTAAAAAGTAAACTTATTATGAAAATTATGCAAGCTTTGAAAAATTCCAAAAATTGTAACAATACGCCTGTGTAAGTGAAGATAATTAAAGAAAGAGAAAAGAATAGTAAAGGTGACTGTAACTTGACTAAGAGTTACAAACGTGGTAAATTAGAAGACGCGTTGGGCGAGGGGTCATTGAAAAATGGATAGCAGTCCTG
>NZ_JACHEX010000002.1:332792-385998 GCF_014201655.1 Thermosipho japonicus | reverse complement strand
GGGGTTCGCCCCTTGCGAGAGTAGGTAGTGCCCGGGGTTTGTTATGTTAATACTTCTTACTTGAACCTCTCCATCTGCGGAGAGGTTTTTTGTTTGTTTAATTTTTGTAATTTTTTGTTACTTTTCTTATTTTATAAGTGTGATAAAATTGATTTAGAGATTCTAAATTGGGAGTGTTGAATATCATGCTTGAATTGAGAAATATTTCATATGAAGTTTCAGGTAAGAAGATTTTAAATAATATTTCTATGAAATTTATTTCAGGACGTAAATATGCAATTTTAGGAACAAATGGTGCTGGTAAAAGCACGATAGGTTATGTTATGATGGGACTTGATGGTTATAAACCTACTTTAGGTCAAATTTTTTTGGATGGCAATGATATTACCAATTTTAATGTTTTTGAACGTGCTAAAGCTGGTATTACATTGATGTGGCAAGAGCCTGCAAGATATGATGGACTTACCATATATACTTATTTAACTCTTGGTGGAAAGTTGGATGTTACAAAAGATGAAGTTGAAGAAGCCTTAGAAAAGGTAGGGCTTTCTCCAAAGATTTATTTAAATCGTTTTGTTGATAAAAGTCTTAGTGGTGGAGAAAGAAAAAGAGTTGAACTTGCTTCAATTATTTTATTAAAACCAAAATTTGTTATTTTGGATGAACCCGATTCTGGTATCGACCTTATGAGTCTTGATATGATAAATCAAGTTATAGATTTTATTGCCGATTATGGTGGAACACCTATTGTGATTACTCACAGAGAAGAAATGGCTTACAATACTGAAGAAGCTTATTTGTTATGTGCTGGAAAGATTTTATCTAACGGTGAAACAAAGCAAGTTATCCAGATTTTCAAAAATATTTGCGATGCTTGTGATCATCCAAATTCGCCTGTTAGTAAGGAGTTGAAAATCGATGGACGTTAAAAGAGAATATGAAGCTATTGTCAAAGCTGTTGAAAAACTTGGAACTGATGCTTCAAAATTTTTGGATAAAAGAATAGCTTCAATAATAATTAGTGGTGATAAAGTTTTAGGATTAAATAATGTTGAAGGTATAAAACTTGTTCCTACTCAAATTGAAAATGGTGTACAAGTTGATATGGAAATTTTAGAAAACGCACATATCCCACGTCCTATACATGTTTGTACGGGTTATGTTGAAAAAAAAGGATTTCAAAAGGTTATTTTTAACATTAAAGTTAGAAAGGGAGCTAGAGTAAAATTTCTTGCCCATTGTGTTTTTCCACAGGCAGAAGAATTTGAACACAACGCTATTTCAAATGTTCTAGTTGAAGAAGGCGCTTATATGGAATATGAAGATGAGCATTATCATAGTGATAAAGGAACGATAAAACTTATAACCAAAACAAATGCGATTGTAAAAGAAGGTGGAGTGTATAAAAATGTTTTTTCTCTTACCAAAACAAGGGTAGGAAAATTAGATATAGTCATGGACTTAACACTTGAAAAACAAGCTGTTGGAGAGTTATTTTCAAAGATTAAAGCAAGCAAAACTGATGAGGTAAATATAAATGAAATTTTAAGGTTAGAAGGAGAACATTCAAGAGGAATTGCTAAAACTGTTGTAGTAGCGTTAGATAGTTCCAAAGCAAAAGTTTTAAATGAAGCATATGGAAGCGCACCGTATTCAAAAGGACATATTTCGTGTGAAGAAATCACAAAAGGTTCAAATGTAGATGTTTCTACAATCCCAGTTTTAAAAATTGACAACGATTTATCTGAATTAACTCATGAAGCCTCAATTGGAAGGGTAAATCAAAAACAACTTGAAATGCTAATGGCCAAAGGTCTAACTGAAGATGAGGCAACGGAATTAATAATAAAAGGTCTTTTACATTAGAATTTGTATTAAAAAACATGACCTACGGTAATCGCAGGTCATGTTTTTATTTTTAATGATTATGGAATTTTTCTTTGACTTGATATTCTTTGTCTTCTATCTTGTTTTCAAGGAATGCATTAATTAAATCTTTCACGCTTCCGCTTGCTCCTCTTATAACTTTAATTCCTAATTGTTCAAAAAATGAAATAGCTCTTTGGCCAATTCCTCTAACAATTATTAAATTAACCCCTTTTGAGTGTAGGAAATTAGGAACATCTCCTGGACCGTGCTCTTCAAGCGGATTATTTTCAATTCTTAACTCATCTTTTTCTGTGTCATAGAATGCAAAAAATGGTGAATGACCAAAGTGTTCCGAAATTTGTGAATTTTCTCCGTTGTTTTCAATAACTGGTATTGCAATAATCATTATTCTCACCTCCTATAATTATTTTTCCATTGTTAATTTTATAACAATATTTATATATGTCAATATCTTTATTTAGTAATTCTTCTTTATATTTGAAAAAGTGATTCCATCAATTATGTTGTGAATTATTATAGGATAAATGAGACTTTTAGAAAAATCAAGAGAAAAACCTAAAATGATTGATATAATAAATCTTGTAGGTAATAAATTGAAGAATAATTTCCAAGATTCATTTTTGGTTAAAACATTTAATAAATGAAATAAGGTAAATAATAGACTTGATAATAATATTGCTGTTGTAGATGAATATTTTAATTTTAAATAACTTTGAATTAATCCCCTAAATAAAAATTCTTCAGTAGGACCTACTAAAATCCAGAAATAAATTACCTGCCATTTGCTTTTAAAGTAAAGATATCTAAAGTTGTAAATTTTTGCACTTTTTGAGGTTATATATGCAATAATGAATAAAGGAATTCCTATAAATGTAAGAATTAACAATCCTTTTTTTGTATCTCCAAAACTAATTCCTATATCAACCAATTTTAGATTTAATACTATTGCTGAAAGTATGGAGTATAATATAGTTAGGATAGCAAATAATGAATGCAATTTGAATGGATCTGATATTCTTACTGCTTTTACAAATATTTTTGAAAGTAAAATGTAAAAGAGTAATATTAATATTGAAATAGTTATATGCAAAATTATCACCTCAAAACTATTATATATCAAATAAAGTAAGGAGGCATTTTATGTTAACACTTTTAAAAAATTTAAAGATCTTTACACCATATTATATTGGAAAAAAAGATATTCTAATAGCGAATGGAAAGATAGAATTAATTGAGGATAATTTAGTGGTACCATTTAGTAAAGTTTTGGATTTAAATGGAAAGATTGCAGTCCCAGGTTTTATAGATGCTCATGTTCATATTATAGGCGGAGGTGGGGAGGGTGGTTTTCAAACAAGAACACCTGAAATAACTATAGAGGAACTTGTTGATTCTGGTATAACAACGGTTATTGGATGTCTTGGTACAGATGATGTTACAAGAAGTATGGAAGATTTATATGCAAAATCAAAACAACTCGATGAACTTGGTATAACTAGTTTTATTTATACTGGTTCATATAGTGTGCCAGTAAAGACAATTATGGGAGATATTAAGAAAGATTTAGTACTCATAGACAAGGTAATAGGAGTAGGAGAGATAGCAATATCTGACCATAGATCTTCTCAACCTACACTTGAAGAGATTAAAAGAATAGTTGCTCAAGCTAGAGTTGGAGGTTTAATATCTAAAAAGGCAGGCGTTGTAAATTTCCATGTTGGAAATGGAAAAAATGGTATAGATTATTTGTTTGAAATAGCGGAAAATACAGAAATACCAATTTATCATATGTATCCAACACATGTTGGAAGAAGCAAAGAGCTGTTTCATAGGGCGATAGAATTTGCGAAGAAAGGTGGATTTATAGATCTGACAGCTTCTGAAAGTGTAGTGGATTATTTAGAGATTTCAATTAATGAAGGAATAATTGATAATTTGACTATGACTTCTGATGGGCACGGAAGCTTGCCAAAGTTTGATGAAAATGGTAGGTTAATAAAGCTTGATGTTGCCAGCACAACCGTGTTGTTTGAAAGTGTAAAAAAAGCTGTTGAAAGAGGTTTAAAATTTGAAGAGGTAATAAAAACTATAACGATAAATCCTGCAAAGGTTTTAAAATTAAATTCTAAAGGTAGAATAGAAAAGGAAACTGATGGGGATATCGTTGTTTTGGATGAAAATTTAAAGATTGAAAAAGTAATAGCAAGAGGTAAGTTATTGAAGGAGGTGCAGAGTTAATGTTTGATATGAATGAATATACGGAAAATGGGCAAAGAATCCTTATGGCTGTTTCAGATATTTTGACAAGGTACAAACAAAATCAGATGTCATCTGAACATATTTTACTTTCTATATTGGAAGATGATGAAAATGCGGCAAAGGATATTTTAAAACATTTAAAAGTTGATATTACAGAGCTAAAAAGGGAATTGGAGTCATTTATTTCAAGGTATGGTGTTAAAACAAATGCACCAACAGGTCAGATATTTATAACCCCGGAGGCGAGACATGTTCTTGAAGAGGCAAAAAAAGAAGCAAAGAGAATGGGTGATGAAAAGATTGGATCGGATCATTTATTACTTGCAATGACATTGATTCCAGAAAGTATGACTTTTAGAATTTTATCAAGATATGGAGTAACACAGGATAAGATTTATCAAGCAATAAAAGAATTGAGAACATCTGGAATAGCATCAGAGGATGAAAATGTAGATGTTTTAACAAAGTTTACAGAAGACTTGACTGAACTTGCAAGGAAAAATAAATTACTTCCAGTTATTGGTAGAGATAATGAAATTTTCAGAGTAATGGAAATATTGGGAAGAAAATTAAAGAACAATCCAGTTATAATAGGTGATCCAGGTGTTGGTAAAACTGCAATTGTTGAAGGGCTTGCGCAAAAAATTGTAGAAGAAAAAGTTCCAGACTTTTTGAAGAATAAAAAAATTTTAAAGCTTGATCTTGCAAGAGTAATAGCTGGAACAAAGTTTAGAGGAGAATTTGAGGAAAGGCTAAAAAAGATAATTGATGTTGTAAAAAAATCACCTGATGTAATTTTGTTTATTGACGAAATCCATACGGTAGTAGGTGCCGGTGCAAGTGAAGGTTCAGTTGATGCTGCAAATATTTTAAAACCTGAACTTGCAAGAGGAGAACTCAGATGTATAGGGGCAACAACTGTTGAGGAATATAGAAAGTATATAGAAAAGGATAAAGCACTTGAAAGAAGATTTCAACCTATATATGTAACTGAACCAAGTATAGAGGAGACGATAGAGATTTTAAGGGGACTAAAAAAATCATTTGAAGAATTTCACAATGTTAAGATCACTGATAAAGCAATAGAATATGCTGCAAAGCTTGCTGCAAGATATATTACGGAGAGATTTTTGCCTGATAAAGCGGTAGATTTGCTTGATGAATCAGCATCGAGAATAAAAATTTTGGGTAAAAAAGAAGTGACCGAAGAAGATATTGCAAAAACTGTAGAAATGTGGACAAAAATACCAGTTGGAAAGATGCTTGAGGGCGAAAAAGAGAAATTGAGGAATCTAGAGAAAATAATACACGAAAAATTTGTAGATCAAGAGGAAGCAGTAAAAGTTGTTTCAAGTGCAATAAGGATGTCAAGAACTGGGATAAGAAACCTAAAAAGACCTGCAGGCGTATTTTTGTTTTTAGGTCCAACTGGAGTAGGTAAAACTGAACTTGCAAAGAGACTTTCAGAAATATTATTTGGTTCAAGTCAGAGTTTAATTAGAATTGACATGAGTGAATATATGGAAAAGCATTCAGTTGCAAGACTTATAGGTGCACCTCCAGGATATGTTGGACATGAACAAGGTGGGCAATTGACAGAAGCGGTGAGAAGAAGACCGTACAGTGTAATATTATTTGATGAAATTGAGAAGGCAAATCCTGAAGTTTTTAATGTTCTTTTACAGGTGTTTGATGATGGAAGACTTACTGATGGAAAAGGAAATACAGTAGATTTTAGAAATACAATAATAATTATGACAAGTAACCTTGCAAGTGAAGAAATTGTTAAAGCAATAGAGCGAAATAGAGAGGATGAAATTTCTACAACTGTAGAAAAAATAGTTAAAAACAAACTTAAACCAGAGTTTTTAAACAGACTTGATGCTATAGTAATTTTTAAACCTTTGAAAAAAGAAGATGTCAAAAAAATTGTGGATATATATTTGGAGGAATTAAATGAAAGGTTAAAAGAAAAAAACATAAAGGTAATTCTTGAAGAATCTGTAAAAGACTATTTAGCAGAAGTTGGGTATATCCCTTCAATGGGTGCAAGACCTCTTAGAAGGTTATTTGAAAATACAATTGAGTTCACTATTTCAAATCTCATTATTGATGAAAAATTGAATGAAGGAAATACAATTACATTTAAAAATACTGAAAAGGATATAACTTATGATATAATATAATGTTGGAAACTGTTCCAATATGAAGAAATTTAAGAAGGGTTTTATAGTAAAATTATTATTGTAATACTTTAAATAAAGGAGGGGAAAGTGTATGAAAAAGCTTTTAGTAGCTTTATTAATGGTAGTTATGGTTTTTAGCGTTTTTGCTGTAAAAATTACTATTTGGACTTCAGAAGCACAAGCTCCAATTTTGACAAAACTTGCTGATGAATTCAAATCAATCTATGGTATTGATGTAGAAGTTGTACAGGTTAATTTTAACGATATAAAATCTAAATTTTTAACAGCAGCACCAGCAGGTGAAGGTGCAGATATTATTGTTGGTGCACATGACTGGGTTGGAGAACTTGCAGCAAATGGTCTTCTTGAACCAATTCCTGTTCTTCCAGAAAAAGATCAATATTTACCAACACCTCTTCAAGCATTTACCTACAATGGAAAGTTGTATGGTATTCCATATGCATTTGATGGACCAGCTTTAATTTACAACAAGGATTATGTTGAAGAACCACCAAAAACATTTGATGAGCTTATAGAACTTGCAAAACAAATTCAAGAAGAATATGAAGGTGAAGTAAGAGGTTTTGTATACGACTTTAAAAACTTCTATTTCAGTAGCTATGCAATTTTCGGATTCGGTGGATACGTATTTGGTGAAAAAGATGGAAAAATAAATGTAAAAGATGTAGGTCTTGCAAATGAAGGAGCAATAAAAGGTTTAAAACTTTTAAAGAGACTTGTTGATGAGGGACTCCTTGAATCAGGTGACAACTACAATGTCATGGACAACTTGTTCAAAGACGGACAAGCAGCAATGATTATTAATGGACCATGGGCAGTTCCTGGTTGGAAAGAAGCAGGTATAGACTTTGGTGTTGCACCAATTCCTGATCTAGAAGACGGTGTTAAACCAAAACCATTCTTTGGTGCACAAGGTTTCATGGTTAATGCAAAATCACCAAATAAACTTTATGCTATTGAATTCTTGACAAAATTCATTGCAACTAAAGATGTAATGTACAGGATTTACCTTGCAGACCCAAGAGTTCCATCAAGAAAAGATATTCTTCCAATGGTTGATGATGTAACAAGAGCATTTGCAGAATTCCTAGGAAACTATGGTCTTCCAATGCCAAATGTTCCAGAAATGGCTGGTGTATGGGGAGCAATGGGAGACGCACTTTCAAAAGTTCTTGACCAAGGTGTTCCAGTTGAACAAGCATTGAAAGAAGCAGTAGATACTATATTAGCAGGAATTAAATAATTTGAAAACTGAATAAAATTCGGGGGGGAGCTTATTCCCCCCGTTTTTATCGGGAGGAGATGTAATGGCAAAGTTCTGGAAAATAATAGGCTATTTGTTATTAGCATTGTTTAATGCTTTTTCAATTTTGGGAGCATTATTTTTATTTTCAAGAGGTTTTTATGAGCTTTCTATAACATTTTTTGTTTTGATCGTTTTAATAGATTATTTTGTGTTAAATAGCAGGGCATATCCTTACAGGTACATGATACCTGCGGTAATTTTATTGTTTATCCTGGTTTTATACCCAATAGCATTTACCATAAAGACTGCATTTACTAATTATGGAACAGGGCATATTATGACTCGACAGGAAGTTTTGGATAGATTACTTACAGATCCAGTTTATACATACGTACCTGATAACGCGAAAAGTTATGATTACCAGATTTTTGTAAGATACGATGGTATAGATCCAACTGAAGATTTTAAAATGATAGTTGTGAATGAAAATGGAGAAAAATACATTGTTGGAAATATAAAACCTGTTAGAATGCAAGCAGGGAAAATGATACTTGGAGAAGCTGAATTAATAGATATGGAAAAGGTTCAAACTATTACGGAAAATGGAAAGTTAATTGCAATAGTTGAAGATGGTAAAACGTATAATTATTTTTATTCGCCAAGTGATAAAGAGACAGCGATTAATGAAGTTTTCTTTAAATCAAAAATAGCATTTCCTATTTTAAGTAAGGTAGAAATAGTTGATAATCAAAGAAATAGATTATCACTTAGGTTCAGCAGTGATGGAAGTTTAAAACTTGTTCAAATAAAGCATCTTTATAGAATGGCACTTTCTGAAGTTGTTGAAAATGGAAAGACTGTTGTAAAGACTACCCTTGTAAATGATAGGATCAATAAGCCGTTGTTGGAAGAAGAAGGAATGTTTTATGACTTTGATGAAAAAGGTGAAAAGGTTCCAGTTCTTGGATATATTTCATATGTAGGCTCAAAGAATTTTACAAAGATATTTACAGATCCAACTGTTTCTGGACCATTTACAAAGATATTCTTGTGGAATTTTACATATGCAGCACTTAGTGTGTTATTTACTTTTGTAATTGGTCTTTCATTTGCTCTTGTTTTGAACAACAATACATTGCGTGGAAGAACTATATATAGAACCTTATTAATTATTCCTTGGGCAATTCCAGCGTTTATTTCTGTTCTTATATGGAAAAATGGATTTTTCAATGAAACATATGGGGTATTTAATAGATTTATTGTTACCAACTTGTTTAACGGAGATCCAGTTAAGTGGATGACAAATCCATTCTGGGCAAAAGTTGCTGTTTTAATAGTTAATACCTGGCTTGGATTTCCATACATGATGACGGTTAGTTTAGGAGCGCTCCAGAGTATTCCTGATGAACTTTATGAGGCTGCATCTATAGATGGTGCGTCAAAGCCAAAAAGGTTCTGGAAAATAACATTTCCATTATTGATGACAACAATTGCGCCACTTCTTGTAGGAAGCTTTGCATTTAATTTCAATAACTTTGTAAATATCTATCTTTTAACAGCAGGTGGTCCTGCTATTCCAAATACAACAACACCAGCAGGTGCAACTGATATATTGATTTCTTATACGTATAAACTTGCCTTTGAAGCAGGACGTGGGCAGGACTTTGGTTTTGCAAGTGCAATATCAATATTGATTTTCTTCATAGTTGCGGGTATAAGTTTTGTTAACTTTAGAATATCAGGATCCTTCGAAGAGGTGAATAGATAATGGTAGTAAGGAAAAGAAATTGGCTAACACATGCAATTTTAATAATTTTAATAGTTGCAATACTGTTTCCTGTAGTATGGGTTGTTTCTACATCACTAAGGCGAGATAATGCAGCTTTTTCATCAAAATTGTTTTCATCAAGGATGAGTCTTCAAAACTATAAAGATTTGTTGTTCCCCGAAGACAATGTTTTGAGACTTTTAAGTGACATAGAGTCAATTACAACTAATTCAAGACCTTATGATGAAAAGCCAGTCGAATTTTTGGTAGAAAAGTTTGATAAAGATATAGGAGCTTTAAAGGCATATTCAAAAGAGTCGAAAGAGTTAGTAAGTGTAGTAGATAACGAATATGAAACAATAAAAAACTATTTGTCTGAAAATTCAGATAAATTAATTCAAACAGTTGTTGAGCAAGTAAATAAACTAAATGAAAAGATAAATATAGAAAGGCCTGATGATAACCAATCTATTGGTGTTGCGATAATATCTTTGCTGGAAGAAAGAAAGATAAAAGAAAAAGATGTTCTAGAATTAGGTTTAGGGTTTGACTATAAAGATTATAAAGATGTGTATGTAGAAGAGCTAAAAACAAAACTTGATAATATTGAAAGTCTAAAAAGACAATTGCAAGAAAATCAAGCAAAGTTAAATCAAATAAAGAAAGATCTTGATTTTTATCAAGAGGAATACACAAGACTTTCTTTAATAATTGATAACTCAATTATTCCACAATTTGAAAGTTTTAATAAAACGCTACAAGTTGCATATGATTTATTAAATAACCCGTCAAATCAGATAAAGGCATTTGTTTCAGAAAAAGATGCTGTTGAAAAATTTGAGCAAGTCTACAATATAGTAAAAGATATGGTAGAAATGAATTTAAGCAAAGAAAGAAAAGCAGTTATAGACAAAATGTATGAGAATATGACAAAGGTAAAAACGTTATGGGATAATTTTACATTGAAAAATTCTGCAAATTATGCTGATTTTATCTCGTTAATTAGCCAGTTTAATTTGAAAGCACTTAAACAGGTTAGAGAATCATATAATTTGTTAAAAAACTTTTCTGAAATTGAAAGAGAATATTTAAAACTTTCAAATGAGTATATACTTTTTGCAAACAAATTAGACAGCAAAAATCAGGATTTAGAAGAACTTACCGATAAATATTTAAATGAAGAAGGAAAATATTTACCAGCTAAAGCATATATCATGTCTTTATTATTAAAAGATGACATTAAAAGTTTTATAAATAAAGTTGAAAAATATATTTTACCAAAAGATATCAATAAATTGTATCTTTCAGTAAAGATCCTTTCAAGAAATGTAAATGATTTTTTAAGCTATGTAAATGATGACAGCTTGAAGAAAGATGTAAGATCTAGCATTAGAAAACTTGATTGGGTTGCAACCTTGAATGATTTTAGGAAAAAGTATGAGAAATTTGCAAAAGATGTAAAAGAATTTATTAATGAGTTTGATAAATATGTTAGCTCTATAGAAAGTACTGGAAAAGCTGCAATCTACTCATCAAAAAATGGGGTTAAGGTCAGAATAGCGGCACTTCTTCAGTTGTTTACAAAAGTTCAATCAGAATACCCTGCAAATATTGCATCAAGTATGAGTATAGCTTCAAAAGCGGCAGCTGATCTTGTTGACCAATTTCCTGTAAATGATCTTGATAAATCATTCAAAAATGTTGATAAAAAACTGTTCAGATTTGACCAAATTTGGAAACAGAAGCAAAAGTATTATCTTTGGAGATGGATCTTTAATAGTGTTATAGTTGCGGGCGTTGTTGCAATAATTACTACGATTGTAAATGCACTTGCAGCATATCCGTTTAGTAGAATGAGATTTAGAGGAAGAAAATATGGAATAATGTCACTTCTTTTAATTCAGATGTTCCCAGCTATTATGTACATGATTGCTTTGTACGGATTTTTAAGCTTTATTGGAAGATATATTCCTTCAATAGGGCTTAACACATTAGGTGGACTTATATTTGTGTATCTTGGAAATATTGCATTTAATATGTATCTGATCAAAGGGTTCTATGATACAATTCCAAGTTCTCTTGAAGAGGCTGCGATGATTGATGGTGCAACAAGGTGGCAAACATTCTGGAGAATAGTAATACCACTTGCATCTCCTATTCTTTCAGTTGTAGTTATTCTAACGTTCATGGGTACATTTAACGAATTTGTTCTTGCAAAGATTATTCTCCAAGATGTCGAAAAGTATACATATGCAGTTGGACTTTGGACATTCTCCAGCGGGCCATTTGAAACTGAATGGGGTCTATTTTCAGCAGCTGCACTTGTTGGAATGCTTCCAATGGTTATATTGTTCCTTTCAATGCAAAAATATCTTGTTGGTGGTTTAACCAAAGGTTCTGTAAAGGGATAATACTTTAATATAAATAGAATGTTTGAAAAAGTCCTCGGATGTTGTACAATATAATATCCGAGGACTTTTTTCTAGGGAGGGATTATGTGGATAAGCCAGTATATGAAAAAAGCATAGTTTCATTTGTTAATGTACTTTTGAAGCATTTTAAAGTTGAAACAAAATATAGATTCGATGAAATGGAAGATACTATTCTTCCACAAATAGTTGGAAAGGAAAAAATAGTAGTAATTATCTTGGATAGTTTAGGTTACAAAAAATTCAAGAAATTAAATGTTGAATTTGAGAAAAGCATAAAGCTAAGTAGTGTTTTTCCAACGACGACTGTCGCTGCAGTTACCAGTTTACTTACTGCGATGTCTCCTCAAGAACATGGACTTTTAGGATATATTCAGTTTATTCGTGAAATTGGAAGTATCATGAATATGATAGATTTTAGCTATCCAGGATTGCCAGATAGCAGTTTTGAAACAATCGTAAAGAAGAAGATAAAAAGGTTGCCGAATGTATTTCAAAGGTTAAAGAAGGAAGGTTACTTTGGAGGGATACTGACTTCACATGATATTGTAAATTCTGGCTTGTCATTTCTAATTCAAAAGGATGCAAACATATTTTCTTACTATTCAACTATTGATATGTTTGCAAATTTACAAAAGCTACTTGAAAGTGATTTTAAAGGTCTTCTTTACGTTTATTATGGAGTGTTAGATGGTATAGGTCACAAAAAAGGACCTGATAGTATATCTTACGAAAGAGAAGCAAAATTTCTGCTTGAAGAAATAAAAAAATTAAAATATGACAAAAAGACGCAGATTTTTGTTGTGGCAGATCATGGAATGATTACAACTCATAGAGAAAAGAACGTATTTTTAGGAGAAGAGTTATTAAGATATCTAAAATTTCCGCCAACTGGAGAAATGCGTATGATGTATTTTTACACTAAAGAGAAAAAAGACAAAGAATTAATTAATTATCTAAATGATAGATACAACAAAAGATTTGAAATATATCCTTCAAAACAACTTTTGAGTGAAGGATATTTTGGATTTGGTGATATAAATCCTGAGACAGAACATAGGGTTGGAGACTATGTTCTTTTAGCTAAAGATAACTATTCTTTTACATATACATATACTGGAGGAGAGCAAAAGCTTTTGGGAATGCATGGTTCACTTACAAATGAAGAATTGTATGTCCCGCTTATTTTTGTATAAATTTTTTCGAAGCAATATAATTAATAAAATCCCATTCTTGAATAGCCAAGGATGGGATTATTTTTTATATAAAGATTTATTCAAAATTTTATTGATTCTCAATTGTGATTGAAAAATTATAAAATATTAAGAATATATTAAATATTTATTTTTAAATAAAGAAAATAGCAAATAATTGGGTTTGTTTTCTTTATGTTTTTTTATTAAAATTAAAAATAGTTTTAAAGAATAATATCGTAAATATGGTATATTATGAGTCTTTATATCGGAAAATGATATTTGTATGAAATTAAAAAATAATTTAGTATTGTAAAAATCTAATATTGTTTATAATAAACAAAATTAATAACAATAGTATAAAATTATTAAATATTAACATGTTTAGTAAAATAAACGGGAATGTTTTTAGTCTATATAAAAACGATAATGTTTATATGTTTTACACTTTTTAATAATACTAAAATGGTTAAGATAAAAAATGTACCACGTGATTTATTGAATGTAAGCAAAACAAATAAAAAATAGGGAAGATCATAGGATTAATAGTGTAAATTATTGATAAAAGAAATAAGAATTTAGTAAAATAATGAATTTTAATGATATTTTAAATTTTCTGAAAGGGGGCGGTTAGTATGAGGTTTACTATAAGATTGTTAATTACTTTTTTGCTGGTCACTTTTGTTTTCCTTTCCTTTCCTTTGCAGGAGAGGTAGTTCCTTTGATTGAAGATCCAGGGTGTAGTGTTAACTATTGCTCATGGTTTTATGTTGGTGATTTAAGGTGGCAGGCGTTTGGTGAGGCAGAGCACTACAGTTCAAATGGGACACCACTTAGTGTAACATTGGAAGTTGATTTTACATGTAAAAGCCCCTACTTTGGTGTAACATTATGTCGGGGAAAAGCTGTTGTATCAAAAATTGGTACAGTAAGAGCTACATGTTATTGCACTCCTGCAGGAGAGGCAGCTATTTGTCTAGCTTCGTGCAGTTGCAGGGGTATGTAAAATTTTTGGAGGTGGGAAAATGCTTGTTAATTTTTTTAACACACGTGTTGGATTTATAATGTTATTAATTGTATTTCTGACCATCTCATGTTTTGCACAACAATCTACAATTAGTGGTCAATTCACAGAAACAAAAGCTGGCATGTTTTACACTTTTACACGTGTGGTTCAGCTTCATGATACTCCATTAACCTCTGTTTATGCACCATTTGATCTTTACAATACAAGATTTGGTCAGATAACATTAAAAGGTGAAACTTTTGATGTTATAACCGGATTAAAAGATGGAAAAGATATAATATTGGTAGATGGAAATAGGAATAAAAATTTTTCAGATGATGAAATCTATGCTCAAACATTGTCAGGAATGAACGTTAATACATATATTGTAAAACTTATATTCAGCGATGGAAGTGGCTATTATATTGCCTTGTGGCGTATAGAAGACAAATTATACTATTGTGGTATTACCAGAAGAGAAGGCATACTTTACGTGGGAGAGAAAAGCTATAAAGCAGCGATTGCTGAGACAGATTCAGATGGATGGTACACAAAAGATGCAATATTACTTATGGTAGATTTAAATGGAAATGGTAAATTTGATGGCCCGGAGTTCTTCAGAAAGTACTTAAAGATAGGAGAAGAATATTTTACGATAGAAAGTGTTACCAAAAATGGAGAAGCTATAGTCCTTGAAAAGTCTTCAACGTCTGTACTTGTTCCATTTATAGGTGAAACGTTTCCGGATATTTCTTTTAAAGAGTTAAGTGGAAAAACTGTAAATCTAGTGGAAAAAGCGAGAGAGTGGAAAGTAATTTACTTTAATTTCTTAACCGCTTCAGAAGTGTCGAAGATAAATATGTGGCTTGATGCGTTTTCAGAATTTTTGAAAATGGGAGTAAGATCCTACGTACTACTTGTAGCTCCATCCTCTTGTAATTGCACATCATGTGAAGAGTGTTCATTGGATTTAGAATCTTTGGCAAAAAAGTATAAAGATATTACAATTGTCCCAATATCACGTGAGAAACTTGATGAGATAACAATTAGATTAAGATTGTTATATCCTGAAACCTTGATGGTGATATCTCCAGACAATGTGCTTGTTTACAGGACAAGCGCTGGAGTAGTAACAGAAGGAGTTATATGGAAACACACAATTACTATGCCAACAGTTGGGCAGATTTCTAATTTGATAGAAGCATTGGCAAAGAATTAGAATGAATTTGGAATATTTTTGTTTCTAATGTCTATTTTTATAGTTTAGCACCCTGGCCAAAGTAAAAAGTAAGTTAATTTAGAATAAAAAAAGGCTACACCTGCTAAAATTATTTTGTCTAAACATAGCAACCAGGAGGTGCATATCTTGAAGAATATTAATCACTCTTGGCAGATAGAGGATACCAGCAATGGAAGTTTGTTGAAAAAATGGAAGGAAAGGTAAAAAATTTTTGTAAAGAGAAATAAATAGATTGATATATAGCAAAAGATTGGAAATAGAATGGTATATAGAAAGGCTGAAGCAAAGGATAAAGATGAAGAGGTATTGATGAAAAAACTCTAAAAGCTCAAATTACATAAATGGTACTAGGGCAGCAGTTAATAATGTTAACACACTTTCTGCTCATTCTAAAATGATTTGATTAATTGACAAATAATTTTTACATTGGCCGGGACAAAAGTAGAAAATTAAAGAATTAGCAAAACAAAAAGGATGGAATAACCACTATTCCATCCTTTTTGTTCTGTAAATTTTATTTATTGGCTCCGGCGGAGGGACTCGAACCCCCAACCTAGTGGTTAACAGCCACCCGCTCTGCCTATTGAGCTACGCCGGAACTTATCAAAACCATTATATATTATATCATATTTTTCGTTTTTTGTCAATAATCCTTTTATTTAAGAGGGGTTAGCTTTTTTCAGACAATATAAAATATATCATATAATGTGAAAAAGTCAATATTTGTATTTTGTTAATCGAATAGAACTTTTTTAATTTTTTCAGGATCTAGTCTAAATTTTGATCCTTTTCCCTGTAAAAAATGGTGCTTTTCAAGAAGGTGTATTGATAGATCACTGTACATAATAGATTCATTATTTTTGAGATTTTTAACGACTGCTACTTTTTTTCTAAAGATACCGTCTTCAAAGGGGCATGCAAGGAATCCTCTTGCTTCATATACAAAAATTTCGAAGTTTTCATAAGTTATTGGCTCGTCCAGTCCTTTTTCTCCAACTTCAAGTAGTTTTTTCAATTTTTGTGCTACTTTATCAAAGTCGAGTTTTAAAGCAGCCATTTCTTGTTCATCCTGTAAAATTATATCAACAAGATTTCTATCATCTTCACCCAAAAATCCTTCTGCTGTTATTACTCCAGGTTTCATATTTTCTTGAGCTTTAATCATTTCAGGAGACATTTTCATACTTTTCACCTTCCTATGCGAATTTATCATAATATACATCTTTTATTCCATGTTCATTAAGTAATTTTTCACAGGCATTTATCATTCCAGGACTACCGCATAGATATCCCTCTTTTTTTGTGTTTTTGTCAACAACGTTTTCTAGGTATTTAACCATTACATCGGTTATAAGACCAACTTCACCATCCCATTTTTCTGGTTCCATTGGTCGAGAGAGAGCAGGAATAAAATGAAAATTGCTCCACTTTTTTTCTAAATCTTTAAAAAGTTCAACATAGAAAAGGTCTTTTTCAGTTCTTGCACCAAAAAAATACCATACGTTTCTATTTGTAATACCACGTTCATACATATCAAGAACAATAGACTTTATAGGTGCCATACCAGAACCTCCTGCAACACAGATCATATCGGCATCCGTATCTCTCATGTAAAATTCACCAAATGGACCTATAACTTCAAGGTTGTCTCCTTCTTTTAGATAATTGTGTACGTAAGTTGTTGCTATACCACCTGGAACTAATCTAATTAGCAAATCTATTTCATCTTTTTTACTTGGAGTAGATGCAATTGAATATGCCCTTTGTGTAGGTTGCTTTATTTTATCATATGGTGGTACAACAATTTGAACATATTGCCCAGCTTTAAAATTTATTTCTTCTGGGAGTTTTATTCTTACTTCTTTGATATCATGTGTTACATTTTTAAGTGAGACAACTTTACCTGTAAGCTTTTTAACATTAAAAAGTTCCTCTGGAAGCTGTATTTTTATGTCTTTTTTTACCTTGATTTGACAAGAAAGCCTTATATTTTCCTTTATTTCTTCCTCTGACATATAAGGAAGTTCTGTTGGAAGGTATTCTCCAACATCACTTAATACTTTAACTTTACACGCTCCACAACTTCCTCTACCTCCACAAGCAGATGGAACAAAGATATTTTCAGAAGCAAGTGTAAAAAGTAAAGGTGAGCCACCTTTTACTTTTAATTTTTTCTTTCCATTATTTATATCAATTTCCACTTCTCCATAGTTGTTTACTATTGAATCGACTATAACGATTAAAGCGGATAAAACAGATGAAACAATTCCAACGATTAATGGTGCAAGCCATATATTCATATGATCACCCCTATTGAACATTTATCATTCCGGCAAATCCCATAAAGGCCATTGCCATTATACCTATTGTAATGAGTGTAATTCCAACGCCTTTAAGCGGTGCAGGAATAGGTGCTTTATCGACTTTAATTCTTATAGCAGCAAGTAAAACTATTGCAAGCCACCATCCAAGGCCTGAACCGAGGCCAAAAAAGATTGATTGTAAAAGTGTATAGTTTCTAAGCTGCATAAATAGTGCGACACCTAAAATAGCACAGTTAACAGTTATTAATGGCAAAAAGATACCAAGGCTAATGTACAAATTTGGTGCAGTTCTATCTATTACCATTTCAAGGATTTGAACAACGGCAGCGATAACAATAATATATATGATATATCTTAGATATTCTAGTTGAAATGGTACTATGACATATTTTTCAACCAACCAGTTAATAGCAGTTGTTATTGTCATAACCATCGTAACTGCCATACCAAGCCCGTTAGATGATTTTAGACTTTTTGAGATGGATATAAACGAGCACATTCCAAGAAAGTTGGAAAGTAATATGTTACTAGTAAAGATTGAAGCAAAGAATAGAACCAGAGGATTTATATTAGGATTCATTTGGCTCCCTCCTTTTTAAAACCTTTTACTATCCATATAAATAGTGCAAGCATGAAGAAAGCACTTGGGGGCATAATCATTATTGTCCAGTTTACAAAGTTTCCTGGCATAACTTTATAGCCAAAAATAGTTCCAAAACCAAGAAGTTCTCTAAAGAATGCAATTGTCACTAGTACTATCATATAGCCAAAACCGCTTGTGATACCATCCCAGAATGAGATAAGCGGAGGATTTGATTGAGCAAATGCTTCAGCGCGCCCCATGATAATACAGTTTGTTATTATAAGACCGACATATGGTCCAAGTGCTTTGCTTACATCTGGAAGATATGCCTTTAAGATTATATCCACTATGATAACATAGAAAGATATTATTAATACTTGTGTAATCATTCTTACCTTAGATGGGATAAGATTTTTTAAAAGAGATACAGTAAGGTTTGAAAAACCTGTGACAAGCATCACACCTATTGTCATGATAAATGTATTTTTTAGATTGTTAGTAACTGCAAGAGTTGAACAAATTCCAAGCACCAGTACAAAGACAGGATTTTCATACCAAGTATTTTTCAAAAATACTTCTTTAAATTTTCCCATACTACTCACTCCTTAGAGCGTTTCTAATTTTTTCAAGTGAATCGTTGATGATATTTATAAAAAATCTCGAGGTAAGTGTAGCTCCGGTTATAGCATCTACAGAGGAATTTTCTTTGTTAAAGTCAGTAGAAACTCCAGAAACTTTGATTTTAATCTTATCTTTTACATGTTCTTCTTTAAATTGGTTTTTGAACCAATCTTCTTCAATTCTTCCTCCAAGACCAGGTGTTTCATTTTGTGAAATTATGTCTATTCCAATAATTTTATCGACGTTTTCGTTAACTGAAATGACTCCAGTTATTGTTCCCCAAAGGCCGCTCCCAGAAAAAATGTATGAATATATTTTTTCTCCATTTATAGTTGTTGTATAAAATTTTAATCCTTCTATTTCTATTTGATCGATCTTAGAATTGAAAATTTTAATTGCATCCTTTTCATCTTTATATTCAATTCCCATTGAGTTTAATATTGCACGTATTTTTGAAAAGTTTTGATTTTCAAGTACTTTGTCATAAGTTATTGAGTTTATGATTGAAAGGATCAAGACGAACACAAACGAAATAATAAAGGTGAAAATTATAGTGTATATCTTATTTTCTTTCATTTTTTCACCTTCTTTGTTACGTGATCCAAAAATGGTGCAAAGGTATTACCTAAAAGTACTGCAAAGCTTGTTCCTTCTGCAAAGAGTGAAAATGTTCTAATAATTACAATTGAAACTCCAATAATTATTCCATATATAACTTGTGCCTTTGAATTTTTTGGAGCAGTGATTGGATCTGTTGCAATGAATACTGATACAAACAATAAGCTTCCCGATAAAAGTGCAAAAATGGTAGGTGGGGCAGAAGGAATAAATATGTCAAAAACAGCGGTTAAAATAAATGCACTTGAAATTGTAGAAACAATTATTTTCCAGCTAGCAGTTTTTGTAAAAATTAAATAAATTGCTCCAATAATTATTAAAAATATCGCACTTTCACCAAGAGATCCTGATCTAAATCCTAAAAAAAGATCTTTTAAACTTAATATTTGTGATTCTTTTAGTAGTGCAAGTGGAGTTGCGGATGTTGTTGTATCAAGACCAAACGAGCCAAATTTTGGGATCATCCAACCATTTGTCATATATGATGGAAAGGCAATATAGACAAATAATCTTGCTGTGATTGCAGGATTAAAAATGTTTCTTCCAAATCCTCCATATGCTTCTTTTGCAAAAACTATACCAAATATAATACCTATTGTTGCAATCCACCATGGTGTAAGTGGTGGCAGAGAAAGGGTATATAGCATACAGGTTACTAAGACTGCTTCTGAAACTTTTTTTCCTTTCTTTTTTTCAAAGATGTATTCAGAAATAATTCCAAAGGTAAAAACAAATAAACTTAGCCAGAGAAGTCTAACGCCATAGAAAAAAAGTGAGTAAATATATATTGGAATTAATGCGTATAAAACTCTTCGCATCATTGGCTGTTTTTGAAATAGAGCCATTTTCTATCACTCCTTGTGTGTTTTTTCAAGAAGAAAAGTCCAGGCATTAACCTGGACTTTTAAAAGATTTTGTAAGTCTTATATTTTACTACCCTCACTGTAAATGTCAAATTCATCGTCTTCTCTTAATCTAAGAATGAGTTTTTTCATGTGCTTTTTTTCTTCTTCAATAACTTTTTCAATTGCGCTATTGTCAGGAACAAGCATTTTAATATCGTTATAGAATATTATAGAGTCTTTTTCAACCTCAATTGCAAATTTAATTGCATCTTTTACACTTGTTGGAATTTTTTCAATATTTAATTTTGGAAATATTACATCATCTGCAAATGCTTTTAAATAGCCAATTTCTTCTTCGTTGAGATTTAAGTTTTTTTCATCTTTAAAGTTTGATAGAATTTCTTCAAATATCTTTGCATGTTCTCTTTCTTCATTTGCAAGTTCAAGAAATAAGTCCTTTAGAGTTCCGCTTGACACATTTGAAAGTTTTTCGTAATAGGAATAGCCTGCACCTTCAATTTTTAATGCAACCCCCAAAAGTTCATTGATTGTCATAATTTAATCCCCCCTTTTTGTTTTCGTTTTACATAATTATTATACATCTTTTAACTAAAAATAAAAAATGATATGATAAATTTTTTACAATCTTTTTTTATTTTTAACTATAAAAGTATCTTAGCGAATATGATCAAAAGCGATGGCCAAAGCTATTAATGTATAAAAAATTTAATTTTAATCTTTTGGAAAATTGCTAAATCTGACAAGAAATTTATTTTTTAAAGGTAGTTAATATAAAATATATATTGTGAAATAATTAACCAGAAGGATAAAAAATTACAATAAAAATGTTGAAATTAAAGAAATTGCTTTGATGAAAAAAGAATCTTTTTTTAAAGAGTAGGAGATTTTCCATATTGTTTTTAATTTTTCTAATGTCTGCAATTAACTTGTTGAAGATTTTAAAATTTTCAGTAAAATAACTATAACCATTATTATGAAAATAATTGATAGTATATTAAAACAAAATCGCAAGAGAAAAAATAGTAAAGTATTTTTTTGGAAAACTAGAAGGAGTAATTGATATGAGATCAGATTATATGTGAGGAAGAAGGAATGATAAGTTTGTATAGAGGTAACCGTTCATCTTTACGAACAAAAAATTTGTGAAAAGGAAATTCTGAAAAATTGATACGAACATTGAAAAATGCAATATTGCTACATTGCTGAGAAAGATGAATAATTTTTGGTTGCAAAAAATTACCATTAAACATGTTATGTAAAGACCAACAAAAAATTAATTTTTAAAAATAAAAGTTAATCTGGAAAATTGGGAATGTTTAATATTGCATTAATGCTGGTATATGCACTGAGTGCAAGATTATATTTTTTTCTTTCGGTTTTTCATTTCATACATTTTTCTATCAACTACTTTGATATTTTCTTCCAAAGATTTTTTAGGGTCTAAGTACATTAAACCGTATGAAAAATCAACTATATATTCAGATTTATAAATCATTTTTTTAATTCTTTTTATTATATTTTTAGAATCTTGTATGGATGATCCTAAAAGCAAGATCAAAAATTCGTCACCACCGTACCTTATTATGATATCATTATTCCTTAGAACTTTTTTGGCTGTTTTTACAAAATTTATGAGAATTTTATCGCCGTAAATATGTCCAAATTTATCATTTATATATTTGAAATTATCCAAGTCAAGGAAAACAATAGTTATTTTTTCTCTTTTTTTTGTTGATTTTATTTCTTTTGGCAAAATTTCGTATAAATAATTTCTGTTGTATGCTTTTGTTAGTGGGTCCAAATATGATTTTTCAATATTTTTCTTATTATTTTCATAAAGAATTTCATATTCTTTTTTTAGTTTAAGATTGATTGAGATTAAAAATGAAAGAATTTCAAATAGGTGTATATCTTTTAGTGTAAAGTTGTTTATTCCTTCCTTTTCGAAAAGAACTGCTCCAAAAATACTATCCTCTATTTTTAAAGGGATTCCATATATTGAGTAAGGCTTATCAATTATCTTTATTAATTTGTAGGCTTTAGGTAAATCTATTTCTTCTGAATTTTTTACGTATAATTTTTTGCCGGTATCTATGATATATGAGGTTAAAGTTTTGTCCTTAATAATATAGTTTCTAAATTTTTTGTTTCCAATTTTTCCATAAATTATATTAATTGAACCGTCAATTTGTTTTATTCCTACAGCTAATGAATCAATTATGTTTTTTTGATAAAGAAACCTAAAGAAAGAATCTACAAATTCATATGTAGATTTATCTGAAGTAGTTAATTTAAAAAATTCTTCGGGAATTTTATAGATTGAATTTATTAATTCGTCTATATATTTATTTATATCAGAAGATAAATTTATAATTAATAGTGCTGAATAGGTGCTGTGTTTATGTCTTTCTCTTCTAAATTTAATTTTGTAAAATTCGTTGGGAAAGGAAAATAATGTTTCGTATTCGAATAATTCTTCTTCAAAATTTTGATTTAGCCTTTCTAAAAAATCTTGTATAAAAGGATAGTTCTTAATATAGAAATTAATTTTTTCTTTTGAATAATCTTTAAAATCGTTTAAATTAATTCCATGCTTTTTAAACAATTCAATTAGTGATTTGTCATAATACAAAATTTTTGAATTTTTCCAGATTATTATGTTTGAATTTTTTTTTGCAGTACGGTATATGATTTTTATTAATTTTAAAATTCTAAAAATATATACTAGCAATAAAGCAATGACCGTAACTAAAACAACTATACAAATTGACATTATCTTTTCTCCTTTTTGAGTACAAGTTGTGAATTTAAAAACTTAATATGTTACTCAATTAGTATTATACCACAGAATATACCTTAATTGTTATCTTTTATTAATCAAAAATTTACATAAAATCTGAACTTATTTAGAAGTTATCAGTCTAAATATATGACTGATAAAAAGAAAAATTTTTCGGAGGTGAGATATATGAGATATTTAGATGAAAGAATGCAAGAATTAGTCCAGCAAGCGGCAGAACGCTTATCTCAAAGAAGGCAGAACCTATTAAAACCCGAGCATGTACTATATGAAATTCTTCAAAATGAAAACATTCAAAAAATATTTGAAACGCTAAATGTACCTACTGAAGAAATCGAAGATAGGTTAGAAGAATTAATAGAAAGTCAATATGGGGTTTACTATGGTTCATCTTCAGGGGTTTATATGTCAAATGAGCTATCTAGAATTTTTGAACTTTCAAGGAAGGAAAGTAAGTTATTAGGTTCAAGCAAAGTATCACCAGTTCACTTTTTGTTAGCTTTACTAAAAGATGCATCAACTCAAAGTGCGGCTATATTATCAAAGTACAATGTAACTTATGATGCAGTTTTAAAAGCTGTCAAAGAGCTAGCAGACTCTGGAGAAATTGATGGTGAAGGAAATGTATTAGCAAAATATACTACTGATTTAACAAAATTGGCAAAAGAAGGAAAACTTTCTCCAGTTATTGGAAGGGAAAAAGAAATTGAAAGGGTAATTGAAATTCTTTCAAGAAAAACAAAGAACAATCCAGTTCTTATTGGAGATCCAGGTGTTGGAAAAACTGCAATTGTTGAAGGCCTTGCTCAAAGAATTGTTGAAGGTAAAGTTCCTGAAAAGTTGAAGAATAAGAAAATTTTAATGCTTGATTTAGGAAAAATGCTTGCAGGAAGCAAGTACAGAGGAGAATTTGAAGAGCGTTTAAAGAAAGTAATGGAAGAGATTAAGAAAATGAAAGATAATGTTATTCTATTCATTGATGAGCTACACACCATTGTCGGAGCTGGTGCAGCAGAAGGTGCAATGGATGCATCGAATATGCTTAAACCGGCACTTGCAAGAGGAGAACTTCATGCCATAGGTGCAACTACACTTGAAGAATATAGAAAACACATTGAAAAAGACAAGGCTCTTGCAAGAAGATTCCAACCAGTACTTGTTGAAGAACCAAGTGTAGAGGAAACCATAGAGATACTAAAAGGATTGCGCGAAACATATGAAAAACATCATGATATTAAGATAACAGATGATGCTATTGAAGCTGCTGCAAAGCTTTCTGCAAAGTATATCCAGGACAGATTTATGCCAGACAAGGCAATAGATTTAATAGATGAGGCAGCTGCAAAAGTAAGTTTGAGAAATAGTGATCCAAAATTGACTGATTTGAAAGAAAAAATAAAATCTTTGAGTGAAAAAATTGATGAACTTACGATTAATTCACAATATAAAGAAGCTGCGGAGATGAAGCAACAAATGTACAAAATGCAGCAGCAATACGAAGAACTCGAGAAAAAATATGGTTCAAGAGAAGTAACACCTGAAACTGTGGCAAAGGTTGTAGAATCCTGGACTGGAATTCCAGCTACAAAGATGATGGAGTCTGAAAAAGAAAAATTATTAAAATTTGAAGAGCTAGTCCATCAGAGAATGGTAGACCAAGAAGAGGCTGTAAAAGTAGTTGCTGATGCAATAAGAAAGGCAAGAGCCGGCATAAAAGATCCAAATAGGCCAATAGGAACATTCTTATTCCTAGGGCCAAGTGGTGTTGGTAAGACTGAACTTGCAAAAACAATTGCTGAATTACTCTTTGGCTCTGAAAATGCACTCATAAGGATTGATATGAGTGAATACATGGAAAAACACTCAGTTGCAAGACTTATAGGTGCACCTCCAGGATATGTTGGCTACGATCAAGGTGGACAATTAACCGAAGCAGTTAGGAGAAAACCATATAGTGTAATACTTCTTGATGAAGTAGAAAAGGCACATCCTGAGGTATTCAATGTACTCTTACAAGTCTTTGATGATGGTAGACTTACTGATGGTAAAGGTAACACAGTTGATTTTAGAAATACAATAATAATCATGACAAGTAACCTTGCAAGTGATAAGATATTGAGGAAAGTAGAAGCTGGAATTGATTTTGAAAAGATAGAAGAATCTGTACGTGAAGATTTAAAACACTACTTTAGACCAGAGTTTATAAATAGAATAGACCATGTAGTGATATTCAAGCCATTGACAAAAGAGCATATGAAAGAAATTGTAGAAAAATTAGTTGCAAGGCTTGAAAAGAGATTAAAAGAAAAGAATTTAAAGATAAAACTTACAGAAAAAGCAAAGGAATATCTAGCAGAAAAAGGTTACGATCCAGCATTTGGTGCAAGACCACTTAGAAGATTAATAGAGCGAGAAATTGAAACACCACTTTCAGTAAAAATAATTGCTGGAGAAATTGCAGAAGGAGATATTGTACTAGTTGATGAAGAAAACGGGAAATTGATTGTAGAAAAAGAAAAAGAATTGACAAAATAGAATGTGGCTCCAAGTAGGAGCCACATTTTTTATTTCACATGTGAAAGTGATATAATAAGCTTGGGAGGCGAAAGTATGGAAAAAGCAAAGAATTTTTGTCTTCCTGACAAAGATGGAAAAATGCATTGTTTGGAAGATTTTAAAGGAAAATGGGTTGTATTGTATTTTTACCCAAAAGATAATACTTCAGGTTGTACAAGAGAGGCAAAAGATTTTTCGCAATTAAAAGAAGAATTTGAAAAATTAGGTGCAGTTGTTATTGGTATAAGTAAAGATAGTCCAAAATCACATCAAAAATTTGTTGAAAAACATTTTCTTTCTATTCTTCTTTTAAGTGATGAAGATCACAAAGTTATTGAGGACTATCAAGCTTGGGGAAAGAAAAAGATGTATGGAAGAGAGTATTTTGGAGTCATTCGCAGTACCTTTTTGATCGATCCTGAAGGAAATATAGTAAAGGCTTGGAGAAATGTGAAGGTAAAGGATCATGCAAATGAAGTTTTAAATACTTTAAAAGAGCTTTTGTAATGGTATAATATTATGGTAAATAACATAATGTGTATTTAGTTAATTTTGTGAATTTTTACACTAAAAAGGGGGTGTTTTTATGGCAGATATTACTGTAAGAACTGTTATGGCGATTTTAATTGATAACAGGGAAAAAGCGGCGACAAAAGTTCAAGAACTTTTAACAGAATACGGATGCTATATTAAAACAAGATTGGGATTACATGAAGGGGTTCCACAATATTGTTCAAATTCAGGACTAATTATATTAGAACTTGTTGATGATGAATCAAAACATGAAGAGCTCAAAGAAAAGTTAAATCAAATTCCAGGAGTAAAATGTGATTTAATGAGATTGAGTTTTAACTAAAATTTAAGCCTCGGGTTTTCCGAGGCTTAAAAAATTATTTGAAAGATACTTATAAGCATTCCAAGTGGTATTCCAAAAATTTCTACGTATCTTAATTCCCTTTTTGCAAGCTTTAGTGTAACTTCTTCCATCTCTTCCAATGAATAGCTTTCTATCTTTTCCTTTATTATTTCTTTGAAAGATATTTTTTCAAAGAATTTTTCAATTAGACTAATTATTCTATTTTCATATTTTGTAAAAATATCTATTAACAATTTTTCTATGTCAAGGCCAAGATAGTTTAATAGTTTTTTTATGTCTATTTTTCTTTCTAATAGAATCGAAATTTCTTTAATTGTGACATCAAAGATGTTAGTTTTTAGGTTGGTGATAAGGCTTTTAAATTGTTCAAATGTTAAAAGATCTTCTATTTTTCTATTGATAATCTTTTGTTCTATAGTTTTCTTTAAATTGTTATAGATCTTACCTTTTTGTTGGATGTCGTTTTTAACATCATCAAAGAATTTATCAATCAATGGTTCAACAAAAGAGCCTATAGGAATAATTGGAATTTTAATCTTTGAAATTAGAAATTCTTTTACTTTTTCCTTTGAAGAATCATCTAGAAAATTATTAATGTTGTTAATTAAAACCTCTGATATATCAATGTTGAGTTCAGATAAACTTTTTTCTTTTATTAAATTCCAGATCTTTTCTTCGTCAATTTTTTCAAAAATGAATTTAGTTATCTTTTTTTCTAATTCTCTGTCGTTTGTTATATTCTTTAGTGGTGGTATTACTAGTTCTTTTGAGTTTAAAAATTCAATTATTGAATTTACGAAGTTTTCTTTGTTTTTTTCTATAAACTCACGCAATGATTTTGGGTTTATAAACTCTTCTTCTATTATCTTTGAGGTGCTATTTGCTATTTCATCCCTTTTTTTGGGAATAACTCCTTGAAATCCAAAAACTTTTCTTTTTGGGTTAAAAAGCATCCATATTGCAAGAATATTTGTTATATACCCAACAAGCCCTCCTATGGATAAAAGTCCGATTATTTTAAAGGCAGGTATATTAAAATTTGTGTATATATTGTAACTTACTATGTAAGTTAAAAGTAGGATCCAGAATAAAATATCTTTTGCAAGCTTTTTAATCATATAATTCCTCCTTTCAAATTAATTTTAGTGTATATTTAATTTTTTTCAAGTCTTTAATGATAAAATAGTGTTTGAAGGGAGATGAAATTATTAAATTACAAAAGTATTTGCAAATGTGTGGATTTGCAAGGAGAAAGGCGGATCAATATATAATTGCAGGTAGAGTGACAGTCAATGGAAAAGTTGTTGACAAACCTTGGTTTGATGTAAAAGATAATGATATTGTAATGCTTGATAATAAAAAATTAAAGATAAATCAGAAATTTGAATATTACGTTCTTCATAAGCCAAAAGGTTATGCAACGACTTTGTATGATCCAAAGCAGAAAAAGACAATTAAAGAATTGATAAAGCATATAAAAACACCAATCAAGCCTGCAGGAAGACTTGATAAAGACGCGACGGGAGTTTTGATTTTAACAAACGATGGTAAATTAATAGATATTCTTACAAATGCAAAGTATGGAGTAAAAAAAGAATATATAGTTAAAGTTTCTGGTAGTGTAAATTTTAATGATTTGTTGAAGTTAAAGAAAGGGATATACGATGAAGGAGATTTTTTAAGACTTGAATATTTTGATATTTTAGAAAAAGGTTTTGATTATTCTATTATAAAAGTGGTGCTTATAAAAGGCAAAAAACATGAGATAAAGAGACTTTTTAAATCAATAGGTCACAAAGTACTTGAGCTAAAAAGGATATCTCACGGTCCTGTATCTATTTCAATTGTTCCAAATGAAGGAGATTTAAAGAAATTAAATGGAAAAGATTTAGAAAAACTTTTAAAGCTAAAAAAGGGGAGGAAAAATAAATGACGGTACTAGTTGCAGGTGGAGCCGGCTACATAGGTTCACACGTGTGTAAGATGTTAAAAGAAAGAGGATATGATGTTGTAGTAATTGATAATCTTTCTCACGGGCATAAAAGTTTTGCAAGGTATGGAGAATTTGTTCTTGGGGATATTTCAGATGAAAATTTGTTGGACCTTGTATTTAAGACGTATAAAATAGATGCGGTAATGCATTTTTGTGCATATATCGAAGTGGGAGAGTCTGTTGTTGATCCTTATAAATATTATCAAAACAATGTTTCAAATACTCTTACTTTATTAAATTCAATGCTTAAGCATGATGTTAAGTATTTTATTTTTTCTTCTACTGCAGCTGTATATGGAATGCCTCAGAGAATACCGATTAAAGAGGATGATCCAAAAACGCCAATTAATCCATATGGTAAAAGTAAATATATGATTGAGCAGATCTTGGATGATTTTGATAGGGCATACGGTTTAAAAAGTATAAGGTTTAGATATTTTAACGCAGCAGGTGCAGATGAATCATTGGAAATTGGAGAAGCTCATGAGCCAGAAACTCACCTGATTCCTTTAATTTTAGATGCTGCACTTTCTGTAAGAGAAAGTATAAAAATTTTTGGAACGGACTATGAAACAAAAGATGGAACTTGTATAAGGGATTTTGTTCATGTAAATGATTTGGCTGATGCACACATTAAAGGCCTTGAGTATTTAATGAGTGAAAAGAAGACTGATTATTTTAATCTTGGAAGTGGTTCTGGGTTCTCGGTCCGTGAAGTTATTGAAAAAGTAAAAGAAGTTACAAACGTAGATTTTAAAGTTGAAGAAGTTGATAGAAGACCGGGAGATCCAGCATACCTTATTGCAGACAACACAAAAGCAAGAAAAATACTTGGATGGGAACCAAAATACGATCTTGAAAAGATTATTCAAACTGCATGGAATTGGCATAAAATTTTGAGGAAAAAGTGAGGCGATATTTATGTCTGTATTAGAAAAGATTAGAAAGGATATAAATAGGAATTATTTTATATCTGCATCAGCAGGAACTGGAAAGACATATACAATAACAAATTATTATGTAGAAATATTGAAAAAATATGAAAAAGAAAACTATCCAGAGATAGTTGATGAAATTGTAGTTGTTACTTTTACAAGAAAAGCAGCAGCTGAAATGAAAGAAAGAATTGTGGAACTTGTCAATGAAGAATTTTCAAAGTCTAAAAATAAAGAGTATTGGTCAAAGGTGAAAAATAATTTATCAAGAGCCATAATCTCTACAATAGATAGTTTTTGCCAAAGAATTTTAAGAGAAGAAAATATTAATGCAAAGATTGATCCAAGCTTTTCTATAATAAGCAATGCAAAGATGGAAAAATACATTGAAAGAGCTGTTTTTTTAACTTTAAGATATGTATTTCAGTTATTTGATTTTGATGAAGTTAGTATAACTTGCAATATACCTAGTGAAAGAAAAAAACAGGTAAAAAATTATCTTGAAACTTTAAAAAAATACAAAGATGAGATAAGAAAATTGTTTGTAAATGAATATAAAGATCTTAACAAATTTATGGAAACTTTAAAAGATGTGCTTAAACATTGGAGAGTTGAAATGAAGAGGGCCTCTGTGCCTGAAAAATTATTTAGTATTGATAAGATAAAATCAAGAAGTCTTGAGGTATTTAAGTACATGCTTCTTATTTCGAAAGAAATATATGAAGGATATACTATAGATAATTTTGAATTTGATTTTAAGGCGGTTCTAGAAAAGACATTGGATTTCCTTGAACAAGATGAGATGAGAAAAAAATATCAAAAGAAATTTAAGTACATCATTGTTGATGAATTTCAGGATACAAATTATCTACAAAAAGAGCTTTTTGATAAACTTCATGGAGAAGATAATTATTTGTTCTATGTTGGAGATAGAAAACAATCAATTTATAGGTTTAGAAATGCAGATGTCTCTGTGTTTTTAGAAACTCAAAATGAATTTGAAAAGCGTGGAGAAAGAGTTCTTGCGCTCAAGGAAAATTTCAGATCTAACCATGTCTTAGTAAAATATTTTAACTTAATATCTGAAAAAAAGATATTTAGCAAGACTATAATAAAAAATTCTAAAAATGAGGAAGTAGATGAATTTGAAGTATTTAAGACTATTTCACCAGATTTGTACAATAAACTTTGGTATAACAAAGAATTTGATGAATCAATTCCTATGAGAATATATGATGGGGAGGTTCCAGCTTTAAAAGATAAAAATTCAAGAATAAAATATGTACTAGTTAATAATGGTGGTAAAAAGAAAGAAGAAAAAGGAGAAAAGGAAGCATTGGTTGCAGCGTATATAATAAAAAATCTTGTTGGTAAAACTATGACTGTAAAAGAAAAAGATGGTTATGTAAAGAGAAAGATAAAGTATTCAGATTTTGTTATTCTTCGGTCAACTCTTAGTAATCAAGAAGAGGTATACAAGAATGTTTTTAAAAAATTTAATATTCCACTTCACGTTGTTTCAAGTAAAGGTTTTTTTGAAAGGCTTGAAATAAAGGCGCTTTTAAATGCTTTATATGCTGTACAAAACCCAAATAATGATTTTTACTTTACACAATTTTTCTTTTCACCACTGGTTCTTGCAAAGTTTGGAGATTATGTAAAAGTTATTTCAAAAAATACTCAATTAAAAAAAGAAGGAATTTTAGATGAGTCTCTTTTTCAAACAGCTAAAAAGATTAAATTTGATGATGAAAAAGTAAATAAAGCAATTGAAGTGCTAGAGAAATACTCCCAACTTAAATACTTTATTAGACCTGCTGAAGTTTTAAAAGGGCTTGTAAGAGAGCTAAATTACTTTGAAAAACTCGTCTATTTTGAAGATTTTCAAAATGCAATATTAAATGTAAAAAAGCTTATTTTAGATGCATCTGCAATTGATCAGATGGCAGAATCTTTTTCACAACTTGTAAAGTTAATTGAAAAACTTTCTATGGAGAATGAATCTGAAGCAGCAACGGAAGATGAAAATTCAGATAGTGTAAAACTTATGACAATACATGCATCAAAGGGTCTTGAATTTAAGATAGTGATTTTAGGAGATCTTTATTCAGAAGAGACAAAATCTAATAGAAATGTAATGTTTTCAAAGGAAAGAGAAACGACATATTACATTTTAAGAAAATTTTTTGATGATTTAAAGAAAGAAACAAAGGATGATGAAAGAATATTTGAGGCGATAAAGGAATTTTACAAAGATGGAGTATACGACAAAACAGAAGATAGGAGAAAGCTGTATGTTGCTATTACAAGAGCCTCTGAAATGTTTATACCAATTATATTTAAGGATTCTAAAGATGATACCTTGGCAAATTATCTGAAACTTTCAGATCAGGAAAAAGAAGAATTAAAGGGGTTAATTGGTGATTTTGAGGAAGTAGAAATTGACGTTGAAAAAGATATAAAATTTGATGAAGAAAGTACAAAGCAAGTAT
Source organism: Thermosipho japonicus (assembly GCF_014201655.1). NCBI lineage: Bacteria > Thermotogati > Thermotogota > Thermotogae > Thermotogales > Fervidobacteriaceae > Thermosipho > Thermosipho japonicus. The sequence goes on along the minus strand of NZ_JACHEX010000002.1, from coordinate 354,095 downwards.
TTGAAAAGAAGGATATACCACAATTGCATCTTAAAGATTTAAACGGACTGTCGTATAAATCTTATATTTCACCGACTACTTTGTATGGATATCTTGGAAATGAGAAAGAGGCGAAAGAAGAAGATATTTTACTTTTATTTGATGAAAAAACTTCTGAAGGTTCAGATATACACAGAAAACTTTCTTCTGTAAATACTATTTCTCAATTAAGATACCTTGAAGAGGAAAAGATTTTAAAAGTGAAAATTTCAGATAAGTTGGAATCACTTTTTGAGGGAGCAAATATTATATCTGAGTGGAGAATTGTAAAGCCATTTTTTGTAAATGATAGAAGATACATGCTTTTTGGAATTCCTGATAAGGTCTTATTTAAAGCTAATAAGATATATGTTCTTGATTTTAAGAATGTTGACTTTAAAAACTCAAAAAATATTGAAAAATACAAATTTCAAATAAAGTTTTATATGTATCTTTTAAAAGATTTTGGTGTTCCAGAAAAGGGATATATTATTTCTACAAAAACAGGAGAATTTATAGAAGTTATCTTAGAAGAAAATTTTGAAGAAAAAATAAAAGCTGCAATTGAAAATTTTGAATCTTGCAAGAAGGTGAAAGCATGAAAAAGGCCATAGTTGTCGATATAGATAAAGGTCATTTTGATTATATGGCTAATGAAATGCTAAATTATTATGATCCATTTTCATTTTTGTTCATTGGTCCCACCGGATATTATGTTAGACAGATATCAGATAAATTTTCTCAGAAATTTGGTAAGGCAATTAACAGAGATGCTTTTAGGGTTATAAATCAGTACGTTGTAGAAACTCTTCTTAGAAATAATATAGACGCGGTATTCTTTGATAGGGATTTTTTTAAGGCTTTTATAGCACAGAAGATAGAAGAGTATGAAAATTCAGCCATTGATGATGATAGTTACAGAGAGTTTATAAAAATTGTTTCAAAGTCAAAGGGAATTTTAGAATACATTCTTGATTTGTTTGAAAAGGCATGGGAAATGCGAAACTCAAGTTTTGAAAAATTACCGCCCTATTATATGGAAATTAGTGAACTTTTAAATAATGAAAGTAACGTTTCAAGGCTTATTAATGAGTTGTTAAAGGACATAAGTTTAACACTTCAAAAGAGTGAGATAGTATATGACTCAATTACTTCATATAAATGGTACGTTGAAAATGCAAAGTATGTTGAATCAAAGAGAAAAACACTTGTTGTAAGTGGCTTTTTTGATATAACACCTATTTTGAGACAGGTTTTAAAAGAAATGTTTAATCATTTTGAAGATGTTTATTTTTATGTATGGAGAAAGATAGATGATAGAGCTTTTAGTCAACTTGATATGATATATGAATTTTTAGTCGAAAGTGGATTTGAGATTGAAGAGTCAAAAACAGAAAAATTAAATTTAAAGGAGAAAACAGTAATTATTGGATACAAGAATGTTATAAGTGAAATTGTTAATGTTAGTGGAAAAGTGAAAAAACTGATCCTTTCTGGGGTAAATCCTTCCGATATTGCTATAGTTGCTCCTAATATTCAAATAGCAAAACAAATTGCAGAAAAATTAGATGAAATGAAAGTTCCGTTTAATCTTTCAATGAGTGTAAAACTTTCAGAGAGTAAAGTAGTTAAGATGATTCTTCAACCTTTTAAGACAAAATATTTTGGGTATGATTTAGAAAATATCTTTGCAACTTTAGAAACACCTTTTATAGATACATTAGGGCTTACGATGGATCAAATTGAATCATTGTTTAAGGAATTTTCTATTGAAGAAGGAGATTTTTCAAAAAGTATAATAGAAAAAATAAATGAAAGAATTAAAGAACTAGAAAATGTTGAAGATGAAGATGTAATGCAGCAAGTAGAAGAAAAGAAAGAAGAGTATTTAAAGTTTTCAAAGGTATTGGAAAATGTATTTGGTTTGTTTGAAGAGATAGATAAAAATATAAAGGATGATTTTTTTGTCTTTCTTAAAAAATTTATTAAAGAAAAATTCTTAGATAAGTTTGAGATTTTTAATAACGATGAATATATAAACATAATTCAAGAGGAAATTAGTGCCCTGTACAAATTTTCTGAAGTTATAGATAACCTCTTGCAGTATAACATGGGAAAAACCTCTTGGAGGAATATGTTTAAGATTTTAACAAGTATTGTAAATGCTGAAAATTACAGACTTTCTCCAAGAAAAGAAAATGCAGTTGATATAGTGGATGTTCAAATTGCACGATTTGTGGAAAAAGAATACAAATTCTTTGTAAATGCGGTGGATGGTGTTTATCCTAGCTTTAATGTTAATCCACTTATCTTGCAAACACTTTCAGATCCAAACAAGTTGAAATCTTTTAATGAAGAAGTAGAAAGGCGAAATTTTGTACTTTCACTTATATTTTCTTCACATAACTATATTTCGTATCCTAAAGCTACACTCTCAGGTGATCCTGTTGTTCCATCTATATACGCAGCAGAGTTTGGAAAAATTAAAGAAGAAAGTGATGAAAGCTATATTTTGCTTGATCCAGAGATGATCTTTTCTGAAGAAGATAAAAGGATATATGAGGCATATTTTGGGGAAAATAAATTGATATTAAACGAAGAATTTAAAAGTGATGTGGAGGTAAAAAGGTTAAGTCATAGTAGAATTTCAGATTATGTAAGTTGTCCATTATATTATTATTTTAAACATGTTGCTGGTATAAGGTATTATAACCAAGATAAATCGAGTCTTTATAAAGGAATATTGTATCATAGGGTGCTGAAAAATTACTTTGAAAAAGAAATTTCATATAATAAAGAAAGGATAAAAAATTATGTAGAAGAGGCATATGATGAAATTTATAAAGAAGAATTTGATAGGTATAAAATCCCCAGAGAAATAAAGGTAGAAGAATTTACTAAAAAATTGGAAGAATTTATCGAAAAACTCTTCAGCGAAAGTTATCTAAAGATTGGAAGAGAATTTTTAGAAATTAAAGTGCCAAAGTCTTTGGAAGAGGTGTTTAAGGTCAATAGTTTGTTTAATAGAAATGTAGAATTTGAAGCAAGGATTGATAGAATAGATGAACTTGATAATAATTATACAAATTTTGTTGGTAAAAAAATCGCTGAAGTTACTGATAATATGGGAAAAATTGACAAAAAAGCTTATGCGATAGTTGATTATAAAACTAAAGCTAGTAATTCTAAATTAGTTGAACAATTGCTATTGTATGATTATGTAATAAGAGAAAAAAACGAAGAAGATTTTGATACTTATCTAATATTTTTAGGAATAGAAGATAAAAAATCTTACTTTTTAAAGAGAGAGGGTAATAGTTTGTATGTTAAAAGAAAAGGTAAGGCGCTTGGCTTTGATAAAGTAGACTATAGCTTTTTTAAAGAGTGGATGGAAAGTATATTGGATGAGATTCTTTCAGGCGAGTTTAAACCAATTTTTGTAGAAAGAAAATTTGAACCATTTTTAAATTATTTAGTAAAGAATAATTTTGAAGTTGCTAAAGGTAAAGAAAAAACATGTATAGGGAGGAATCATAAGTGCGAATATTCCGAGATTTGTGGAGGATTTGAAGTATATAAAGATATAAAATTAGTCAAGTAATTTTTTCTTTCTTGTTAACAAAAAGGTACAAAAAAATTAAATCATTGTTGTTTTTGCTTTTTGTTGTTATAATTTAATGTAACAGTTACATATAATAGGGGGGGTATAAATGGAAGAACTTTTATGTGCGGAAAATGTTGCAAGAATTATTACAAGGCTCAAACCTATTGAATTTAAGTATGAAGAGCAATATAAGAACTTTTTTGACGTGATAAACATTTATCTTACAACAAAAGATGAGGAACTTGCAAGATACATTCTTGATGAAGAATTTGAGGACTTATTTGAAATTTTTAAAAAAATTATTTGCAAAACGAAATTTTTTAATTTTATAAATCCGACAAAAAGAGTATTTTATAAAACATTTGATATTGGTAATAGAAAGGTAAGGATATACTTGAATACTCATTTTCATGTAAAACATAGAAATAAAGTCTTTTATTATTACATACTACCTGATATGAGAGAATGGAATGAAAAGACTTTAAAACATTTTCATAGGCTGGGGAATGATATATTAAATAGTAATCTTCCACCTGATCAATCAGAGTTTAGGATAGTAAATGTTATTAAAGGAAAGATTATTAAAGGTTGTAATGTGAGCTATAAGTATCATAGGGCGATTTCATCGGTTGTGTATGAATCTTTTTCTAATGTATGAAAAATAGAAAGTTGGTGAATTTTATGGAAAAAATAGGGATTGTAGTTGATTCTGGATGTGATGTGGGAAATGTTGATTATACCTTAAAAGTGGTTCCATTAAGAATATTTGTAAATGGAAAAGAATATAGCGATGGAGAAATTGATGAAGAATATTTGTTTGAGAACTTAGATGGAGAAGTAAAAACTTCACTTCCTAATCCAGAATCTATAAGACAAGCTATGCTTGATTTTATAAAAGAAGGATATAAAAAAATAATAACTTTTAACATTTCTAGCAATTTAAGTGGTACATTTAATCTTTTTAGATTGATTAGCCAAGAGCTAATGGAAAAATTTAATGATGTAAAAATAGTAAACATAGATACACTTAATATTTCTGTAGGTTCTAGCCTTATTGTGAGAAGATGCATTGAATACATAAAATCTGGTAGCTCATTTGATGAGGTTGTAGAAAAATCAAAAGAAGATATTGAAAAATCAAAAGTTTTTTATGTTATTCCAACTCTTAAATATCTTGCAAGAGGTGGGCGAATAGGTAAAGTAAGAGCAATGCTTGGAGAGTTTTTAAAAATGAAGCCAGTTATATCTGTAAATAAAGAAGGAGAATATTATACGGTTACAAAGGCTCATGGTTTCAAAAAGTCTATTAATGCAATGTACGAAGAATTTTTAAAATTTGTTTCAAACAAAAAATTTATTTCGATAGTTGCTACAACTGGTAATAGTGAAAGTGTAAGGCGAGTAAAAGAAAGTTTACTTGAAAAAATTAAAAACATCGAAAATTGTGTTAGAGCTTTTGAATCTGACGTTTCAACAGTGCTTTCAGCTCATACGGGGCCTGATTTGGTTGGGATTGCAGCTTTAATACTAGATTAAAAAAGGTGCCCTTCTTGGGGCACCTTTTTTCATTATTTGTTTACTTTTTCTTTTAATTCTTTTCCAGGTTTGAATTTTGGAACTTTTCTTGCAGGGATTTTAATTTTTTCTCTTGTTCTTGGGTTGACACCTGTTCTTTCTTCTGCTTTTCTTACTTCAAATGTTCCAAATCCGATAAGTTGAACTTTTTCACCTTTTGCTAATGCATCAGAAATTGATTCGAATACTGCATCAACAACTGCTTTGATGTCTTTTTTCTTTAATTCAGGAATCTTTTCAGCGATCATGTTAACAAGTTCCTTTTTACTCATACCTTTTCCCTCCTCTTGGTTAATGATGATAAGTACGATAATAATATATCATTTTTGATGTATCAATTGCAAATAGTTTATTTATAAGGCTTTGTGAAACATTATAGCAAAAAAATGAAAAATAACACGAAATAATCATTTTTTGTAGTTCTTTCTGTAAAAATCGTCAATAATCTTTGAAATATCGAATTTTGTCTTGTTCTCGGAAGAAATTACTAAATCTGCCTTTTGTGAAAATATAGAATGCATCTCTTCAAAGACGTTATCAAGTTCTTTATCACTGTATTTTTTATTTACCTTTTTTAATCTTTTAACAAATTTTTCTTTTGGAATTTTAATGTATATTATTTTTCCGTTAAAAAGACCAAGGTTTGAAATAGTTCCAAGAGTAACTACAATTTTCTCTTCAAATTTTTTAAAACGTTTTAAAAATTTTCCTTCGAATGATTTTATTGTTTGAAAGCCATTGTTTTTAATTACATCGTTGAAAGATTTTCCTGTTTCTATTTTTAATATTTCATCAAAGTCAACTACATCATATCCAAAATCTTCTTTTAAAATTCTTCCCACAGCCGATTTGCCGCTTCCTGGGAGTCCAACTATATACAAAGGCAATTAAATCCCCCCTAATCAGATAATATTTTAATAAAAACTTTTCTCCTCCTTGGACCATCAAACTCGCAGAAGTATACCCCTTGCCATGTTCCAAGAACTAATTTTCCATTTTCTATTATTAAAGTTATACTTGGAGATACAAGTGTAGATTTTATATGAGAATCAGAGTTTCCTTCAATATGGGTATAATCCCAGTTTGCAGGTATAACTTTATTTAAAGTTTTAACTATGTCGCTTTTCACTGAAGGATCAGCATTTTCATTTATGGTAACAGCTGCAGTTGTATGTGGAACAAACACCACACAAATGCCTGATTTAACACCAGATTTACTTATCGTTTCTTCTATTTTTTGAGTTATGTCTATAAATTCATTTCTTGTTTTTGTAGGAACTTCGAAGCTGTAAAGCATCTTTATTCCCCCCTTTTCAAAGCCTATTATATCATAAAAACTGTTTTACTTGCAATTTTACTTGATTTTTATAATTTTTTTTATTATAATATAAATGCAAATGATTTGCATTTGCAATTAATTGGAGGGAAAAGAAGTGCTGACAAAATGGAGAAAAATGGTTTTAGATGTTATAAATTCAAGTGAGAAACCGCTCAATGCTGAAGATATTTATAGGTTGAATAATTTCAAACCTAATTTGTCAACCGTATATAGAGCTTTAAATTATCTTGAGAAAAAAAGCTATATTTCTTCTGTATCCTTTGATGGAGGAACAAAGTATTATTTTTCAAAAGATAAGCATTTTCATTTTTTATATTGCACAAATTGTGGGAAGATAGAAGTTTTTAAAGAGTGTATGGCAAGTGAACTTGAAAAGAAAATTAAGAATAAATTTGGTTATCTTATAACAGATCACGTATTTTATTTTAAAGGTTTGTGTAAAAAATGTAGGAAGGAGGTAAAAGGCCATGAAAAATAAGATATTACTTACGGTCTTTTTTATTTTGATTTCATCGCTTTCATTTTCTTTGATAGTTACAACTATCAATCCATACTATTTGATTGTTAAGCAAATTGTAGGTGAAAAAGATGAGGTACATTTGTTACTTGGTCCTAATGTAAATCCCCATACTTATTCATTAAGAGTAAGTGATGTAAAAATCCTTTCAAAAGCAAATATTATTTTTGCAAATGGTGGGATAGAACCAGATTTAAGCAAGTTTGATGTTGTATATTTGAGAGATTATATTCCTTCTTTGTTTGTTGAATACAACAACCCACATTTTTGGCTTGATCCTTACTTTGTCAAGTATTATATAATTCCAACAATTGTTGAAAAATTAAGTGAAGTTTATCCTCAGTACAAGAGTGATTTTGAGGCAAATGCAAAAATTCTTTTGGGTGAAATTGATGAATTTTTGAGAGAGTATAAGGCGTTAAATTTAAGTGGAACTGTACTTGTCCATCATCCAAGTTTTTACTACTTTTTTAAAGAGTTAAATTTAAAAGTCAAGTGGGTTGAACAGGGGTACAATGTTTCAGTTGGAATGAAGAAGTTAATAGAAACTATAAAATCTGAAAACATTATTGCAATATTCTCTGAAATTCAGCAATCAAAAGATGAAATAAAAATTATCTCAAAACAACTGAACAAAAAATATTACACTTTAGATCCTCTTGGAGTGAATGCTAAAAAGTTCATAGATATTTACTATCAAAATTTTGAAGAGATAAGGAAGGCGTTGAATAATGGCAAATGATATAGCTGTAGTGGTTAGAGATTTAAACTATCTAATAGGGGAAAAATATATTCTAAAAAATATCAACTTTTCGATTAAAAAAGGCGACTTTGTCGGAATTGTAGGCCCTAATGGTGCAGGTAAATCTACGCTGATAAAGATTCTAATCGGTGAAATAGATAATTATACGGGAGAAGTTATGATAAAAGGAAAAATAGGATACCTTCCTCAATTTCAAACGTTTAATAGGGAGGTGCCTATTAACGCTTATCAATTTGTAAAAATGGGAAGCTACAAAAATAAGAAAAATGTAAAACTTATTGAAAAGCTAATTGAAGAAGTAGGGCTTTCAGGAAAAGAAAAGCAACTTGTAGGGACAATGTCAGGTGGAGAGATTCAAAGACTTTCACTTGCAAGAGCGTTGATTTCTGAACCAGATATTTTGATTTTAGATGAACCAGAAGCTGGTGTCGATCAAATGGGTAAAGCAAGATTTTATGAGCTTTTAGAAGAATTTCAAAAACGACTTAATTTAACGATTATAATGGTTTCTCACGATATAGGTATGGTTTTTGAAAAGTGTACAACAGTAATGTGTTTAAATAAAACCCTTCATTGTCATGGGCCAACAGAAAAAATAAAACCAGATGAATTAAAATTACTATTTCCTGATTTTGATTTGTGGATAAGATCAAAAAACCATTATGAAAGGGAGCATGAACATGGAGATATTTGAATTTGACTTTTTAAGAATAGCATTTTTAGCCACGATTTTAGCATCAATATCTTCAGCGCTCATATCGCCAATAGTTGTCTACAAGAGGATGGAGTTTATTGGCGATGGTACTGCACATGCGGCTTTTGCAGGCCTTGCATTTGGGCTTTTGTTTGGAATTAACTATAGGCTTATGGCAGTTTTAACCGCAATAGTATTTTCAGTTATAATAAGCTATTTTACTAATAAAAGTAAGATTCATGAAAATAGTGCTATAGGAATGTTGCTTCCCGTATTTATGTCTGTTGGTGTTATTTTACTTTCAAAGAGTTCTACATACGTTCAGGACATAACAAGTTATTTGTTTGGAGACATATTGCTGGTTAATATATCTGATTTTTATTTTCTAATGTTTATAATAACATTAATAGTTGTTTTTTTAGCTATTTACAGAGAAGAAATACTGTACTTTCTTGCAGATGAAAAGATGGCTTCTTTTTATGGAGTAAAAACTTCTTTACTTCGAGCATTGCTTTTGGGTGTGATTTCTGTAATGGTAGTAGGTATAGTAAAGATTTCCGGAGTTATTTTACTTGGAGCACTTTTAATAATTCCGGGGCTTGTTTCAAAAAGTTTTGCAAAATCGTATAAGAGTGTGTTTTTTATTTCGGTTGTTTATAATGTAATCGTATCTATTATAGGATTTTACATTGCATATATTCTTGATATTTCGCCAGGTCCTTCAATTGTTTTAACATCTTTTATAGTTTTTGTTTTTTTACTCTTTTTCAAAAAAAGTAATATCTAGTCAACAATCTTATTATTGACATCAAAAATAAATTATGATATTATATTAGACGCGGCGGCGTAGCTCAGTGGCTAGAGCAACTGATTCATAATCAGTGAGTCATGGGTTCGAGTCCCATCGCCGCCACCAAAATAGAAAAATTAAGTGAATGGAGCCAATAAGGCTCCATTTTTTTATAATGTTGAATATTCAATACTTTTTCTTGGTGAGTATAAATGAATAAATTTTTAGAGAATTTTTCTTTTTCGGAATATGAATTTGGTCTAGTAACTTTTGGTATTAACAGTGATTAAATATATAATTGTGTGTGAAAGTTTTTTACTTATAACATTTGAAAATAACGCCTACCTTTACGGAGCTTTATACGCGACAATAGAACATTTCTTTATTCCAGAGGTTATAGAAAGTATAAGATAGTAAAATTTCCAGGTTTCCCTGGGAATTTTTTGTTAGTTAGATTTGATGTGATTTTTTTAGCTTTATACTATTTAAAGCCCTCAAATAATGATATTGCTTTTTAATCTTAATCGTGAAAAATTTCATTATTTTTGATTTGATGTTAAAATATTACTGGATAAATGTTAAAAAAATCACAAATAAAAAAGGGGGAACTTGCGTTGGAATTTCAACTTACGAAACTTCAAAAGTGGATTAAAAAAGCGGCAAGAGAGATAACTGAAAAAGAATTTAAGAATCTTGCAGCAAAGGTTGATGAGGAAGGTTATTTTCCAATTGAAAATGTTGAAAAGTTAAGAGAATACGGTTTTTTAGGAATGAATATTCCAAAAGAATACGGTGGAGCGGGAGCTGATGATTTATCTTATGTTATAGCAGTTGAAGAGATCTCAAGATATTGTGCAACTACAGGAGTTATTCTCTCAGCTCATAATTCTTTGGCTTGTTGGCCAATATACTACTATGGAACTGATTATCAAAAAGAAAAATTTTTGAGACATCTTGCAACTGGGGAAAAACTTGGTGCATTTGCATTGACTGAACCAAATGCTGGAAGTGATGCTGCAAATCAATCAACATATGCAGTTAAAGATGGAAATAATTGGGTTATAAATGGTACAAAGATATTTATAACAAACGGTGGGGTTGCAGATATTTATATAATTTTTGCCTCCACTAATAAGGAATTAGGAGCAAAAGGTATTAGTGCATTTATAGTTGAAAGAGATACGCCTGGATTTAGCATAGGAAAGATTGAAGAAAAGATGGGAATTAGAGGTTCTGCAACGGCAGAACTAATTTTTGATAATGTGGTACTCCCTGAAGAAAATATGCTTGGCAGAGAAGGGCAGGGATTTAAAATTGCTTTAAAAACTTTGGATGGTGGACGTATAGGTATAGCAGCCCAAGCTCTTGGAATTGCACAAGGTGCTTTTGATGAAACTGTAAGATATATTAAACAAAGAGAGCAATTTGGAAGGCCGATTGCAAAGTTTCAATCGGTCCAATTCATGGTTGCAGAAATGAAAACAAAGATTGAGGCAGCAAGATGCCTTGTTTATAATGCTGCTTTAAAGAAGATAAAATCTTCAGATTATTCTTTGGAAGCTGCGATGGCAAAGTATTATGCTTCAGATGTTGCAATGGAGGTTACAAGAATGGCTGTCCAATTGCATGGAGGTTACGGCTATACAAAGGAATATCCAGTTGAAAGAATGATGAGAGATGCAAAAATAACGGAAATATATGAAGGTACCACAGAGGTTCAAAAGATAGTAATATCATCAAACATACTAAGGTAAGGGGGAAACAATATGGACATTGTGGTTTGCATAAAGCAAGTGCCAGATACTACAGAGTTAAAGATAGATCCAATAACCGGAACACTTATTAGAAAAGGTGTGCCTTCCATTATGAACTATGATGATAAAGCTGCTCTTGAAGAAGCTTTGAAGTTAAAAGATCAAATAGGAGCTAAAGTTACTGCTATTTCTATGGGACCAGAACAAGCAAAAGAAGTACTTGAAGAAGCTTTAGCTATGGGAGCAGATGATGCGATTTTGATTAGTGATAAGGTCTTTAGCGGTTCTGATACGTGGGCCACTTCTAATGTTTTGAGTGAAGCAATTAAGAAAATTGGATTTGACGTTATATTTACCGGAAGACAAGCCATAGATGGAGATACTGCTCAAGTTGGGCCTCAAATTGCACAAAAACTTGGTATACCTCAGGTAACGTATGTAAGAAAGCTTACATATAAAGGCGGAAAATTTTTAATTGAAAGAGAAATGGATGATTATATTGAAATTGTGGAAGCAAAAACTCCTGTTTTATTTTCTGTTGTTAAAGAAGCTAATAATCCAAGGTATCTGGATGTAAGAAGGTTAGTTGATATTTGCAAAAGAGATCCAATACAGGTATGGAATAACAATGATTTAAAAATTGATGAAAGCATAATTGGATTGAAAGGTTCACCTACAAAAGTAAAGAAAACATTTACTCCAGTTTTTGAAAAAGAAACTAAAATAATTGAAGGAAGTACAGATGAAAAAGTTCAAACTCTCATTAAAGAACTTAAGGAAAAGCATTTAATATAAGGAGGAAAATAAAAATGAAAGAAATATGGGTTTATATAGAAACATTTAATAAAAAGGTGAAAAAAGTTAGTCTTGAACTTTTGACAAAAGCAAATGAACTTTCACAAAAATTGGGTGCGAAGGTAGTAGCAGTTTACATTGATAAACACGACTTAGATGATACTATTTCAAAGTATGGAGCAGATAAAATAATTCATTTATATAGTAAAGATTTGCAAATTTACAATAGCCAAATATATACAGATGCTTTGTATAATTTGATAAAAGATAACAGACCTCATATATTATTAATTGGTGCAACATCAATTGGTAGAGATTTAGCTCCAAGGCTTGCAGCAAAGTTAAATACCGGTCTTACTGCAGATTGCACACAGCTTGATTTAGATGAAGATGGTTTATTACTTCAAACAAGGCCTGCCTTTGGTGGTAATATAATGGCAACTATTATTTGTCCTGAACATATTCCTCAGATGGCAACTGTAAGACCAGGTATTTTTGAGGCAAAAAAATTAGAAAAGATTCCAGAAATAGAAAAAATTGAATTTGAACTTGAAAAAGATTGTATAACAAAAACTTTGGAAATTATGGAAAAAAACTCTCTTTTAAAATATATTACCGAAAGTAATGTTATAGTTGCAGGAGGAAGAGGACTTTCAAAGAAGGAAGGATTCGATCTTTTAAGAGACCTTGCAAAAGAATTAAATGGTACAATTGCAGCTTCACGTGCAGCAGTTGAGGCAGGTTGGGCACCTCAAGAAATTCAAGTCGGTCAAACTGGAAAAACAGTAAAACCGAAAATTTATATAGCTTGTGGTATTTCAGGTGCAATACAGCATATTGCAGGAATGAAAGATTCAAAATGTATAATAGCTATTAATAAAGATAAAAATGCACCTATATTTAAAATAGCAGATTATGCAATAATTGGTGATGTATACGAAATAGTTCCAAAGTTGATTGAAAAATTAAGAACATTAAAACAATAAATTTTGAAGTAGTTAGAAAAGTGTGTATAATATAAATGGAGTTGTTTGCCTCTTCCATGTGAAGAGGCTCTTTTTTTATCTTTGGAGGTGGATTTTTGTGGAAACAAAGGGTGTTAAATTACTTCAAGGTGATCCAAAAAGAGCAATAGTAAAACTTTCTATTCCTATGATATTTGCAATGTTAGTTCAAACTATGTATAACTTGGTTGATGGTATATGGGTTGCTGGACTTGGGCCTGCGGCACTTGCAGCTATAGGTGCATTTTTTCCGATATTTATGATAATAATTTCTCTTGCGTCTGGGCTTGGCGTTGGTGCAAGTTCAGTTATAGCAAGAAAAATTGGAGAAAAAAATAAACATGAGGCTGATAAAGCTGCTGTAAATTCCCTGGCAATAGCTGTTATCTTTGGGGTTACCTTTATGATTATATCTTTAACTGTTATTAAACCTGTTTTAGAAATATTGGGAACAAGTAAAGCAGTTTTGGGTGAAACTCTAAAATATGCTTATATAATTATATTTTCCATTCCACTTTTAATGTTTAATAACGTTTCAAATGGAATTCTGCGTGGAGAAGGTGACGCAAAAAAAGCAATGTATGCAATTTCGATTGGATCGATACTTAATATCTTTTTGGACCCACTTTTTATTTATACATTTAAACTTGGAATAAAAGGTGCGGCTTATGCAACAGTCTTTTCTATACTTGTTTCTGCTATCTTAATTGTTTTTTGGTTGTTTATAAAAAAAGATACATATGTTTCAATACATATCAAAGGAATGAAACTGGAAGCAAAGATAATAAATGATATATTAAGGGTTGGAATTCCTTCTTCTATAGCCCAGATTGCAATGTCTGTTGCAATGTTTGTATTGAACATTTTTGCAGTTAAAGCGGGAAAAGATTTGGGAATAGCTGTCTTTACTAGCGCCTGGAGGATTATAAACTTTGGGACAGTACCGTTGATTGGGTTAGCAACTGCCGTTACTTCAGTAACTGGTGCAGCATTTGGGCAAAGAAATGCTGAAAAATTAAAGACGGCTTATTTGTATGCTATTAGATTTGGAGAAATAATCTCGCTGGTTGTTATGAGCTCTATTTTAATTTTTGCAAATTACATTGCAAAGGCTTTTGCGTATTCGGAAAATGGTGCACAAATTTACAATGAACTTGTAAATGCACTTAGAATTTTATCATTATTTTTGCCTGGAGTACCATTTGGAATGTTTACTTCCTCCATGTTTCAAGGAACAGGTTATGGAATAAGGAGTATGATTGTTTCAATAAATAGAACAATAATCATGCAAGTTTTATTTTCTTATTTGTATATTTTTGTATTTAATATTGGCATAAATGGAGTTTGGTGGGGGATTGTAACAGGGAATGCAATTTCCGCAGCTATTACATTTACATGGGGGATTTTTACAGTTAGAAATATAAAAAGAAAGTTTTGACAAAAGATAGGAGGAAAAATAATGGAAATTACAATAAGAATTGATGAATTAAATAACAAGTTAAAATCTAAGTTTTTTATTGTTATACTGTCTAATGAAGAAAATTTAAAAAAATGCATTGAAAATAACATTGCAGGTTTTCCTGAGACCGATAATGGTATATGGGCTTATTTGGATATAAATGAAGGCGATTATGTTTCTTTTTATTATAACGGAAGAATTTTCAATTTGTACAAAGTAGAAAAAAAGCTTATTCCTGAGTATTATAAAAAATCAAATAATTCTATAGGAAACGAAAGATATGATCCAGTACCACTGAATAACGGCGATAAATGGAGAGCGATAAGCACCAAAAAAGGTAATATTTATTTTCCATATAGGTTATCTTTGAAGCTATTGGAAAAGACAGATTTTTTGACATCACTTGTTTTTAAATCTGGTTTTGAAAGATTTGGTATAAATTTGATACCAAGAGTTAGTTTAAAAAAATCTCATTTTCAGCTATCTTTAAGTGATATTAATAAAATTTTTGGAATAAAGAATTTAGGTGTAAACTTGAGTAGTTTTACATTGAAGGATTTTGTTGAAGTATTTTCAAAGAATAAGGATATTAATAAAGAAAAATTTTCAGTTGAAAATATTGTTGACAAAGAAATATTTCTTCAAACATTAATAAAGCGTATTCTTGAAGCATCGATTTATAAATATAAAGAAGTTATATTTGACAAAATTAGCTTTGACAAGGATAGTTTTGAATTTTTTTCGGAGCAAACTGTTTATGGTGGAGAAGCGGATATAGTAATAGCAAATAATTCAGAAAATATTGCCTTTGTAGAAGTAAAAAATGGAATAATTTTAAAGAAGGACGGAGAATTTACTAGGATTGGTAGCGAAGCTTACAATCAAGTAAAATCGTACCAAGATATTATAAATCTAAACAAAAAAATAAGAAAAATTATTGCAGGAAAGAAAGATTTTGGATCAAGAGATGTTTTGTTAAAAATATTCGAAAAAAAGCCTGAAAATATTATAGTTATTGAGGTTAATTCAAGATTTGAAATTTTATCACTTTAAGATAAAAATTAAAAAGAAAAGAGAAGTAACAAAAATAAAACGGGGCTCAAATGCCCCGCTTGATCACACTAAATGGCTCCGGCGGAGGGACTCGAACCCCCAACCTAGTGGTTAACAGCCACCCGCTCTGCCTATTGAGCTACGCCGGAATCCATCGTTATCATTTTATATTATACCATATTTCCTGTTTTTTGTCAATAATCACTTTTTATGGGATATATTTCTTATAACACTAATAAAAATATATCACAAGTTGTAAAAATGTCAACTTTCAATTTCCTTTTTTAATATTTTTAAGCAACACAAATTTAAACTTTTTACTCTTTACAAAATTTTATTTTAGATTTAAAATCAAGATATAGGAGGGGGATACATGAAAGACAAAAGACTTTTAAGAATAAAATCATTATCATTTCTTTATTATATATTCCCGGTAAGGGAGCTTTGATTGTGCAAAAATGAGGAGCTTTATGCTCCTCATTTTCATTTTAAATGTGGAGGGGTGTTATGTGCGGAATAGCAGGGGTTTGGAACGTTGAAAAATCTTATAACGTTTTACATGATTTATTGCTTGGATTACAACACAGAGGACAAGAAAGTGTTGGAATAGTTCTTGAAGATTTTAAAATGATAAAAAGTAAAGGACTAGTTTCTCAAGTTCTGAGTGAATCAAACTTTTTGCCTGGAAACTGTGGTATAGGTCATGTTAGGTATTCTACATACGGTTCCAACACAGAGATTCAACCACTTATAGGTATTACATCAAAAGGAAAATTTGCAATAGCACACAATGGGAACATTCCAGATGCAGAATCTAGAATTAACTCACTTGTAGAAAAAGGTTCTGTCTTTAATTCGACTCTTGATACTGAAATTTTCCTCCATTATATTTCTCTTGCCCCTTACTCTGATGCAATACTATCAATTCAATGGGCATTTTCAAGAATTCCTTCGGCTTATTCTGTTGTTATACTTGGAAAAGACAAGTTAATAGCAGCAAGAGATAGGTTTGGATTTAGACCTCTTTTTTATGGAAGGTACAAAAACGGTTATGTTATAGCATCAGAAGATTCAGTTCTTTATTCAATAGGTGCAAATCAAATTGTTGAGGTTTTACCTGGAGAAATAGTAATTTTTTCTGATAGTGGAATTGAAAAGGTAAAGTATGCAAACACGGACGTTAAATTTTGCTCCTTCGAATATATTTATTTTTCAAGGCCAGATAGTAACTTTTTGTATGGAAATGTACACAGGGCAAGATATAGAATGGGAGAAATTTTATTTGAAGAAAGTAATATGGCAGGAGATATAGTTATTCCAATTTTAGATTCAGGATTTTCGGGAGCACTTGGTTTTTCGGCAGCATCAAAGATTCCGATAGAGCTTGGTCTTATGAGAAATAGGTATCTTGGAAGAAGCTTTATTATGCCTGAAAATCGTGAAGAGATAATAAGAAGAAAGCTTGTTCCAATACCAGAAGTCATAAAGGATAAAGAAGTTATAATAATTGATGATTCTATTGTTCGCGGAACAACGATGAAGCAGATAGTTAAGATGTTAAAAGAAAATGGTGCAAGAAAAGTAAAAGTTGGAATACATTCACCACCTGTTATTGGACCATGCCCTTATGGTATTGATACTTCAAGAAAAAATGAACTTATAGCAAATCAAAAGAGCATAGGTGAAATTTTAAATGAAATTAATGCTGACGAACTTCATTATTTATCTGTTGAAGGGTTAAAAAAAGCAATTGGGGGAGATAATTTATGCCTGGGATGTCTCAATCTAAATTACCCCGTATAGTTGTGCTTGCATCAGGAAATGGTTCAAACTTTGAAGCAATTGTGAAAGCACAAAGAGAGGGAAAATTAAGAGCAGAGATTTTGATGTTAATAGTAAACAAAGAATGTTTTGCAATTGAGAGAGCAAAAAGATTGGGAATTTCCTATAGGAAACTTTCAAAGGATTGGAAGGAAAAATTATTTGAGCTTTTAGAAAAATTAAATCCGGATTTAGTTGTTCTTGCAGGATTTATGAAAATTTTACCTCCAAATATAGTAAATAAATGGAAGATAGTTAACATACATCCATCGCTTTTACCTGCTTTTAAGGGAAAAGATGCGATAAAGCAGGCATATGAATATGGAGTTAAAGTTACTGGAATTACAATACATTATGTAGATGAAGGAGTTGATACAGGTCCAATAATATTTCAGCATGCAATTAATATAGATGGAATGTCTTTGGAAAAGGTTGAAGAAGAAATACATAAAATAGAGCATAAATATTATCCTATCATTATTGATAAAATTTTGAATGATTAATTTGTTGAAAGGAGTGAGTGGGGGTGTATCTGGAAAAGTTTGATTTGGATTTAAGGTATGGGGAAAATTCACATGAAAAAGCGGAAGTTTTTGGGAAACCTGCGTTTGGGATTTTACATGAAGGAAAACAACTTTCTTACAACAACATATTAGATGCAGAAGCAGCCTATGTAATAGCAAATAATCTTAAAAAACTAAAAGGTTATGCAAGCGTAGTAGTAAAACACCAAACTCCATGTGGAGCATCTATAAAGAATGATAAGATTGAATCGATTCTTTCTGCAATAGCAGCAGATGAAGAATCAAGCTTTGGAGGAATATTAGCCGTTAACTTTGAATTTGATGAAGAATGTGCAATGGCAATTAAGAAAAAATATCTTGAAGTTGTCGTTGCAGAAAGTTTTACTCAAAAAGCAATTGAACTTCTTTCAAAGAAGAAGGTTAGAATTTTAAAGATAAATGATTATGAACCAAAGGTAGGAAAACCTGCATTTGGAGCATTTTTAGTTGGCGAGAGAAAGCTTCCAGATTTAAAATTTACCCACGTTGCAGGTCCGCAATTGGATGTTGAAGAATTAAACGAATTATTATTTGCTTTTATTGTAGTTGAAGGTGTAAAGTCAAATGCGATTTTAATTTCTAAAGATTTAACTACGGTAGGTATAGGAACCGGTCAACCTTCCAGAAAAAGAGCTGCATGGATAGCAACAGAGCTAGCGGGCGAAAAAGCAAAAAATGCATATGCTGCCTCTGATGCTTTCTTTCCTTTCCCAGATGGTCTTGAAATTCTTGCAAAAGCTGGGGTAAAAGCAGTTGTTTCACCAATGGGATCGATTAGAGATGAGGAAGTAATTAATGCGGCTGAAAAAATGGGCTTGTCATTTTATAAGGCAGAAGGAAGAGTTTTTAGACATTGAGGTGATAATATGAAGGTTTGTATAGTAGGCTCGGGTGGTAGAGAACATGCAATAGGATATGCTTTTGAAAAAGCTGGCTTTGAAGTTTTTTATACGCCAGGTAATGGATTAACTGAAAATAATATAGATTTTGAAAGCCTTAAAGATTTTGATGGATTAATAATTCCTGGATCAGAAGAATACCTTGCAAATGGAATTGCTGAAAAGTATGCTAATGTTTTTGGACCTGATAGTAGAGCTTCAAAACTTGAAAGTTCAAAAATCTATGCAAAAAAATTTATGAGTATTTACAATTTAACTACTCCAAGGTTTGAAATAGCATCTAATGGAGAGGAACTTTTAGAAAAAATTGAAAAATTTTATCCACCATATGTTTTAAAAGCAGATGGTCTTGCAAAAGGGAAAGGTGTATTAATTGTTGAAAATAAAGATGAAGCAGTTGAGTTTGGAAATAAGTTAATAAGTGGAGAGCTGATTGCTGGAGTTTCTGGTCCAATAGTTATTGATGAATTTTTGCCAGGAAGAGAGCTTTCGGCTATGGCTGTTGTTAATGGTGATGGTTTTTCACTGTTTCCGTTTATACAAGATTATAAGAAGATTAATACTGGAAACACTGGTCCAAACACGGGTGGAATGGGAAGCTTTGGACCTATTGAAATTGATGATGAATTGAAAACAAAGATCGAAGAATTGTTTGCAAAAACACTTTATGGTTTAAAAAAGGAAGGGATTTTTTACAGGGGGTTTTTATACCTTGGATTAATGATATACGAAAAAACTCCATATATTCTGGAGTATAACGTAAGATTGGGTGATCCTGAAACTGAAGTTATTGTGGCAACAAATCCAGAAAATTTTGTTGAATGTGTGTTAAAAGCTTTTAATGAGGAAAAAATTCCTGAATTTAATCCCAAATACTTTGCTCTTGATGTTGTACTTGCAAGTAAAGGTTATCCAGGAAAATATGAAAAGGGAAAAGAGATAAGAAATCTCTTTCCACTTCAAGGCGAAGATTTTGTAATATTTGGTGCAGGAGTAAAAAAAGAAAACGATAAATATTATACAAATGGTGGAAGAGTTTTGCATTGTGTGGCTTTTTCTGAAAGCAAAGAAGAAGCGAAAAGGAAAGCGTATGAAATAGCAGAAAGAATCGATTTTGAAGGGAAAATATTTAGAAAAGATATTGGGGTGATTTATGCATGAAGTATACGTATAAACAGGCGGGGGTAGATGTAAAAAAAGGAGATGAGTTTGCAAAAATTATTAAAGAAAATATAGATATCCCAGAGTGGATTTTAAAAGAACCTACTGGATATGCAACTGTTTTACTTTTTACAACACCCCCAATTGCAGTCACTGCTGATGGTATAGGAACTAAGGTTTTACTTCATATTGAGCATGGAACATTTGAAGATGCCGCAAAAGATTTAATAGCTATGAATTATAATGATCTGATATGTGTTGGAGCAAAACCAGTAGCATTCCTAGATTATATAGGTACACACAAGATTGGTGAAATTGAAAAGAAATTTATTGATGCACTTATTAAAGAGCTAAAAAACTGTGATATGTATTTGATTGCAGGTGAAACAGCTGAGATGCCTGATATGTATCAAGAAAATCATTTTGATGTTGCAGGCTTTGCAATTGGCACGCTTTTAAAGAAATTTGAGCATTCTCATATAAAACCTGGTGATTATATTATGGCTTTAGATTCATCTGGCTTTCATTCAAATGGTTGGAGTCTTATTAGAAAAATAATTAATGAAGAAAAAATAAACATAAAAGATTTGCCTTTTGATATACTAAAAGGAACAAGAATTTATAAGGGAATTACACCTTATTTTGATAAAATAAAAGCAATGGCTCATGTTACAGGAGGAGGAATTACTAGGGCATTAAGAAGGTTGCTTGGAGATTTAGGCTACGAAATAAATATAGAAAAAAAGGAATTTATCGATTGGATTTTAAAATATGTAGAATTTGACGAGGCTATTAATACGTTTAACATGGGATATGGTTTATTATATGTTTCAGAAACTGATGAGCTTCCTGGAAAAGTAGTTGGACGAGTAAAGGAAGGTGAAAGAATAATAAAGTTTTAAATAATTACAT
Source organism: Thermosipho japonicus (assembly GCF_014201655.1). Taxonomy (NCBI): domain Bacteria; kingdom Thermotogati; phylum Thermotogota; class Thermotogae; order Thermotogales; family Fervidobacteriaceae; genus Thermosipho; species Thermosipho japonicus. The sequence goes on along the minus strand of NZ_JACHEX010000002.1, from coordinate 333,374 downwards.
TCAAAAAACATGGCTCAAAACGAGCCGTGTTTTTTTTATGTTGAATTATAAGAACATGTTTTTATGTTTTAACTTTTGAGAGTTGTTTCTTTCTTCTTTTGATCTATCCAAGATCTTCCGCATATTAAATTCCAATGAAATTATAAGAATTATCAAAAGAATTTTTAAATTCCTCACAGGTAGATTCTAAACTGGATGAAGTTGACGACCCAGCCGTTCCATTTAAAATAATTAGTTTTCATTCCTCATAGGTAGATTCTAAACTGTGGTTTCATGAAGATGTTGATATTGAATTAGAAATGTTTTCATTCCTTATAGGTAGATTCTAAACAACATTCGCAGAGTGTTCACACTACATGTATCAATGAATGAGTTTTCATTCCTCATAGGTAGATTCTAAACGAATGATAAATTCAGCTTATATGTTCAAAACCTATACGCGTTTTCATTCCTCATAGGTAGATTCTAAACACTGCCCGTCTATTACATCTGCAATAGGCAACTTGGTTTTCATTCCTCATAGGTAGATTCTAAACGTTATTAATGTTTATTACAATAGTTTCGATAAAAATAAATTGTTTT